>NZ_JBEOVH010000003.1:0-426926 GCF_040295385.1 Streptomyces sp. NPDC002825 | reverse complement strand
GGGCGTCCAGGCGGCCCCAGATCCGGACCATCTCGCCGAGCGCCGCCTTGGCGTTGCCCGTGGGCAGCTTGGGTGCGACGGCGTCGTCGGCTCGTACCGCGAACAGGGGCCGGTCGGTGTCCTGTCCTTCGCCTTCCCCGGCGGGGCGATGAGCACCGACCAGTGTCGCCGCCTGCTGGACGCGTACGAGACCGCCCGTGAGCGTCCCACCTCCGTCCTGGTGCTCGGCGGGCAGCGCGACTTCTTCTCCAACGGCATCCATCTGAACGTCATCGAGGCCGCCGCCGACCCCGCCGCCGAGTCCTGGGCCAACATCAACGCCATGAACGACCTGGTCGAGGCGGTCCTCACCACGACCGACCGGCTCGTCGTCAGCGCGATCGGCGGCAACGCCGCCGCCGGAGGAGTGATGCTCGCCCTGGCCGCCGACGAGGTGTGGTGCCGGTCCGGTTCGGTGCTCAATCCGCACTACCGACGCATGGGCCTGTACGGATCGGAGTACTGGACCCGCACCCTGCCCGGGAAGGTGGGCGAGGCCCTGGCCGCACGGCTCACCGAGGAGGCCCAGCCGGTGTCCGCGGCGGCCTCGCTCGACATCGGTCTCGTCGACCGGGTCGTCGACTGCGGACCCGGGGAGTTCGCCGCCGAGGTCACCCGATTGGCCCTCCACCTGGCGTCCCGTGGCGGTCTCCAGCCGCGGATCGCGGCGAAGAAGGCGGAGCACGAGCGCCGGGAGTCCGTCTCTCCCCTTGCGGCCCACCGTGAGCGGGAGCTCTCCCGGATGCGGACGATCTTCGACGATCCCGCCGCGAGCTACCACGCGCGGCGCCGGGCCTTCGTACGGAAAGAGTCCCCCCGGGCGCCGCTCCCGAACGGCCCAGGTGCGGGCGCGGGCGCATCGGCCGACTGTTAAGCAAGACCTAGGCCCGACATGAGGCCTTCGCCCCATTCCTCCTCAGGAGGCGACCCATGAGCGCAGTGAAACCGGCCCCGGTCGAGGACCAGGGTGCCGCACCCGGCAGCGAAGAGAAGCCGATCCACATCCTCTGGATCAACGCGGGTCTGAGCTGCGACGGCGACTCGGTGGCCCTGACCGCCGCCATGCAGCCCAGCATCGAGGAGATCGCCCTCGCGGGGCTGCCGGGGCTGCCCCGGATCGCGGTCCACTGGCCACTGATCGACTTCGAGTGCGGTCCGGTGGGCGGCGCCGACACGTTCATCGAGTGGTTCTTCAAGGGGGAGCGGGGCGAGATCGACCCGTTCGTGCTGGTCGTCGAGGGATCGATCCCGAACGAGACCATCAAGCAGGAGGGCTACTGGAGCGGCTTCGGCGACGACCCGGAGACCGGCCAGCCCATCACCACCAGCGAGTGGATCGACCGGCTGGCGCCCAAGGCCCTCGCCGTGGTCGCGATCGGCACCTGCGCCACGTACGGCGGCATCCACGCCATGGCCGGGAACCCGACCGGCGCCATGGGACTCCCGGACTATCTCGGCTGGGACTGGAAGTCGCACGCCGGCATTCCCATCGTGTGCGTGCCCGGCTGTCCCATCCAGCCGGACAACTTCGCGGAGACGCTGACCTACCTGCTCTATCAGGCGGTCGGCTCCGCGCCGATGATCCCGCTGGACGACAAGCTCCGCCCGACCTGGCTGTTCGGGGCGACCGTGCACGAGGGCTGCGACCGGGCCGGCTACTACGAGCAGGGCCAGTTCGCCTCGACGTACGACTCGCCCAAGTGCCTCGTCAAGCTCGGCTGCTGGGGCCCCGTCGTCAAGTGCAACGTCCCCAAGCGTGGCTGGATGAACGGTGTCGGAGGCTGTCCGAACGTCGGCGGCATCTGCATCGCGTGCACCATGCCCGGATTCCCGGACAAGTTCATGCCGTTCATGGACGAACCTCCCGGTGCCAGGGTCTCCGTCTCCGCCAGCGGTGTGTACGGCTCGGTGATCCGCCGGCTCCGGGGCATGACGTCCAAGACCGTGGACAAGGAGCCGAAGTGGCGGCACACCGGCGAGCGCATCACCACCGGCTACCGGCCGCCCTGGTGACCGTGACCGCCATCGCGCCACCCCGCAAGACCCCCCATCCAACCCACTGTTCGCAATAGACGAAGAGTTGACGAAGGGCACCACAGCGACCATGGCATCTCCGGCGAAGACGACGGGTGACGGCTCCGGCCTTGTGGAGATGGCCTGGGACCCCATCACCCGGATCGTGGGCAGCCTCGGCATCCACACGAAGATCGATTTCAAGCAGAAGCGCGTCGCGGAGTGTTACAGCACGTCCTCCGTCTTCCGCGGCTACAGCGTCTTCATGCGGGGCAAGGACCCCCGCGACGCGCACTTCATCACCAGCCGCATCTGCGGCATCTGCGGTGACAACCACGCGACCTGCTCCGTGTACGCGCAGAACATGGCGTACGGCGTGAAGCCCCCGCATCTCGGCGAGTGGATCATCAACCTCGGCGAGTCCGCGGAGTACATGTTCGACCACAACATCTTCCAGGAGAACCTGGTCGGGGTCGACTACTGCGAGAAGATGGTCCGCGAGACCAACCCCGGCGTCCTGGAGCTGGCCGAGCGCACCGAGGCGCCGCACGCCGCCGAGCACGGCTACCGCACGATCGCGGACATCATGCGCTCCCTCAACCCCCTCGAAGGCGAGTTCTACCGCGAGGCGCTCCAGGTAAGCCGCTACACCCGGGAGATGTTCTGTCTCATGGAGGGGCGGCACGTCCACCCCTCCACCCTCTACCCCGGCGGCGTCGGCACGGTCGCGTCCGTGCAGCTGTTCACCGACTACATGAGCCGCCTCATGCGCTACGTGGAGTTCATGAAGCGGGTCGTCCCGCTCCACGACGACCTCTTCGACTTCTTCTACGAGGCGCTGCCCGGCTACGAGGAGGTCGGTCGCCGCCGTGTGCTGCTCGGCTGCTGGGGCGCGCTCAACGACCCCGAGCACTGCGACTTCACCTACGCCAACATGACCGACTGGGGCCGGCGGATGTTCGTCACCCCCGGTGTCGTCGTCGACGGCAAGCTGGTGACCAACGACCTCACCGAGATCAACCTCGGCATCCGCATCCTGCTCGGCAGCTCGTACTACGAGGACTGGCAGGGCCAGGAGCAGTTCGTCACCCACGATCCGCTGGGCAACCCGGTCGACCCGCGCCACCCGTGGAACCAGCACACGATCCCGGCCCCGCAGAAGCGGAACTTCGACGACAAGTACAGCTGGGTCATGTCCCCGCGCTGGTTCGACGGCAAGGACCACCTGGCACTGGACACCGGCGGCGGCCCCATCGCGCGCCTGTGGTCCACCGCGCTCTCCGGCCTCGTCGACATCGGCTACGTCAAGGCCACCGGGCACAGCGTCGTCATCAACCTGCCCCGGACGATGACCAAGCCGGAGACCACCTTCGAGTGGAAGATCCCGAAGTGGAGCAACGCCCTGGAGCGCAACCGCGCCCGGACCTACTTCCAGGCGTACGCGGCCGCCGTCGCCCTGCACTGCGCCGAGAAGGGCCTGGAGGAGGTCCGCGCCGGCCGCACGCAGACGTGGGAGAAGTTCGAAGTACCGGACCAGTCCATCGGTGTCGGCTTCACCGAGGCCGTACGGGGTGTCCTCTCGCACCACATGGTCATCAGGGACGGCAAGATCGCCAACTACCACCCCTATCCGCCGACGCCGTGGAACGCCTCCACGCGGGACACGTTCGGGACGCCCGGTCCGTACGAGGACGCGGTGCAGAACACCCCGATCTTCGAGGAGAACACGCCCGAGAACTTCAAGGGCATCGACATCATGCGCGCCGTGCGCAGCTTCGACCCCTGCCTGCCCTGCGGCGTCCACATGTACACGGGCGACGGCCGGACCGTGAAGCAGATGCACGTGCCCACCGGCCTGAGCGGTCTGGCCGGATGAGCGCGACCACCGCCGAACAGGCGGGCCGACGGGTCGAGGAGGTCCTGGACCGGCTGGCCGAGAACGGCGACGCCGAGGCCTCCGCGGCCGCGGAGGAAGTCGTACGCGTCCTCATGGAGTTCTACGGCAGCGGCATCGCCCGCGTCGTCGAGCTCCTCGGGCGCCCCGCCGCCCGTCCACCTGCCGACCCGCTGGGCCCGCTGCTCGCGGACGAACTCGTCGCGAGCCTCCTCAACCTGCACGGACTGCACCCCGAGGACGCGCCGACCCGTATCGACCGCGCCCTGGCCGCCCTGCCGCAGCCCGTGGAGAACGCCGGATTCGACCCGGCGACGGGCGTGCTGCGGCTGCGGGTCACCGCCTCGACCGGCTGCGGCTGCTCCGGCACCCAGGAGTCCGTCCGGCAGGCGGCCGTGGACGCCCTCGCCTGCTTCGCCCCCGAGGTGACCGGCGTGGAGCTGGAGAGCCGCGCCCCGCGCGAACCGGCGCTGCTCCAGATCGGCACCCGTCCGTCGCCCGCGGGCGCTGACAACCGCTCATCGGCCGCCCGGTGAACGGGCCGCCGAACAGCGCCGTGCGGCCCCCGGCGCCCACCGGCCTGCGCCGGTTCACCACTCCCCGCCCGCCCCGCGAGGAGCGCTGCGAACTGTGCGGCGCCCCGCTGGCGGCCGAGGAGCGCCACCCGCATCTCGTCGACACGGACAAGCGGGCCCTGGTCTGCGCCTGCGGTCCGTGCGCGCAGCTCATGGACCGCTCCGCCGCCTCCCCGGGGCGGTTCCGGGCGGTCCCCGGCCGCTTCCTGAGCGACCCGGGCCACCGGATCGACGACCGGGCCTGGGAGTCGCTGCGGATCCCGGTCTCGGTCGCGTTCTTCTTCCGCAACTCCGCCCTCGACCGGCCGGTGGTGCTCTACCCGAGCCCCGCCGGCGCCACCGAGAGCGAACCGGACGACGAGGCCTGGCGGTCCGTCCTCGACGCCACCCGGCTCGCCGCCCACCTCGAACCCGACGTCGAGGCCCTGCTGCTGCGCCGGCACGAGGGCCGGACCGAGTGCTTCCTCGTGCCGATCGACCTCTGCTACGAACTGGTGGGCCGCATGCGACTGCACTGGCAGGGATTCGACGGAGGCGCGGAGGCGCGGGCGGACCTCGACGCCCTCTTCGCCCACGTCCGCGGCCTGGCCCGCGAGCCGCAGGGGAGCCGGCCGTGACCGAGTTCTCCTTCGACTGCACCGACGTCCGCGCCGACGCCTACGCGGCCGGACCCACGCTCGTGTTCCGGCTGCGGATCACCGCCACCGGCGGCACCCGGGTCCACGCCATGGCCCTGCGCTGCCAGATCCGCGTCGAACCCGCACGGCGCGGCTACGACGACCACGAGGCCGCGGCCCTGGCCGACCTCTTCGGCGAACGCTCCCGGTGGGGCAGCAGCCTCAACCCGGTCCAGTTCGCCCAGGCCTCCGTCATGGTGCCCGGCTTCACCGGCGAGATCGAGACCGACCTCGTCGTGCCGTGCACCTACGACACCGACGTCGCCGCGTCCCGCTACTTCCGGGCGCTCTCCGACGGTGATGTCCCGCTGCTGCTGCTCTTCTCCGGCACCGCCTTCACCGGCGCCGGCGGCTTCCACGTCGAGCCCGTCCCCTGGGACAAGGAGGTCTCCCACCGCATGCCCGTGAAGGTGTGGCGCGAGATGATCGACCAGCACTTCCCCGGCTGCGGATGGATCCGGCTCCCGGGCGACGCGATGGACGCCCTGCTCGCCTACCGCTCGCGCCGGGCCCTCCCGTCGTGGGAGGCCACCGTCGACTCCCTGCTCGAAGCGGCGGGGGAGGGGACACGATGACCACCGTCGCCTTCACCCCCGGCACCGAGGCGCGGTTCGCCGTCGCCCGGCACGTCGCCGACGCCGTCCTCTTCGAGGGGTACGTCCTCTACCCGTACCGTGCGTCCGCCGCGAAGAACCGGCTCCGCTGGCAGTTCGGGGTCCTGGTGCCGCCGTCCTGGAGCGCCGCCGCCGAGGAGCACGACTTCCAGCTCACCGAATGCCTCATGGAGCCCAGGACCGGCGCCGAACTCGCCGTGGAGGTCCGCTTCCTGCGTGCCCAGCGGCGTACCGTCGAGGAACTCCGCGAGGACGGGACCTTCGCACCGACCGGCGAACTCCGGCTGGCCGACCGGGTCCTGGTGGCCTGGGACGAAGGCGTCGAGGAGCGCGTCACCCTCGTCGCCCCCGTCGCCGAACTGCGGGGCGACGGCACCGCCCTGCCCTTCACCCGCCCCGCCGCCGAGGAGACGGAGGAGGTCACCGACGCCGACGGACGCGTCCTCGGCCGGCTCGTACGCCGCCGCGAGGAGATCAGCGGCACCCTGCGGATCTCGGCGGCCGAACTCGACGGCCCGTACCGCGTCGAGCGCCTCTCGGTCACGGTGGAGAACACCAGCGACTGGACCGCCGAGCGGGACGACGACCGCCACGCGGCACTGCCGTACTCCCTCGTCGCCGCCCACACGCTGCTCCGCATCGACGGCGGCTCGTTCCTGTCGATGACCGACCCGCCGGAGTGGGCGAAGGGTGCCGTCGCCGCCTGCCGCAACCTGCACACCTGGCCCGTCCTGGCCGGCGAACCCGGCCGCGACGACCTGGTGCTCTCCTCGCCGATCATCCTGGAGGACCATCCGGCCATCGCGCCCGAGAGCCCCGGCGCCCTCTACGACGCGACCGAGATCGACGAGATCCTCGCCCTGCGCACGGCCGCCCTCACCGACGAGGAGAAGCGCGAGGCCAGGGGGACCGACGCCCGCGCCGCGGCGGTGATCGAGCTGGCGGACACCATGCCGCCCGAGGTCCTCGAACGTCTGCACGGAGCCGTACGAAGCCTGCAGAGCGTCACCGGGCCCCCGAAGCCGACCGGAGACGTCCTCGAACCGGAGACGCCCTGGTGGGACCCGGGCGGCGACACCACGGTCGATCCGGGCAGCGACCACGTCCTCGTCGACGGGCGCGCGGTCCGCGCGGGCAGCAGGGTCCTCCTGCGCCCCCGGCTGCGCCGCACGGACGCCCAGGACCTGTTCCTCGACGGGCGCAGCGCCCTGGTCGAGGCCGTCCTCCACGACGTCGACGGCGGAGTCCACATCGCGGTGACCGTGGAGGACGACCCGGGCGCCGACATCCGCCGCGAACAGGGCCGGTTCCTCTACTTCCAACCCGACGAGGTCGAAGCCCTGGAGGACGTGTGAACGGCTCCGCACCCGAGGCTCCGGCGCCCGGCACGGCCCGCACCCTCGTGGCCGGAGTGGGCAACATCTTCCTCGGCGACGACGGCTTCGGCGTGGAGACCCTGCGGCGGCTCACCCGCGAGGAACTCCCCGCCTCCGTCGAACTGGCCGACGTCGGGGTCCGGGGCGTCCACCTCGCCTACGAACTCCTCGACGGCTGGGACACCCTCGTCCTCGTCGACGTCACCGCCCGCGGCGGTGAACCGGGGACGCTCTATCTCATCGACGCCTCGGCGCCCGACGACCGCGGCCCCGGCACGGAGCCCGCGCCGCTCGACGGCCACCGGATGACGCCCGACGCCGTCCTCGCCCTGCTCGACACCCTGTGCGCGGGAACCGGGGCCGCGCCGCCACGGCGGATCCTCGTCGTCGGCTGCGAACCGGCCTGCCTCGACGAGGGCATCGGGCTCAGCCCACAGGTCGCCGCGGCCGTGCCCGAGGCCGTGCGCATGGTGACCGAACTGGTCCGCCAGGAAGCCGTCGTATGAAGACCGAAACGGAGAGCACCATGCACAGGAACGTCCTCGGCGCCGCAGTCGCCGCCACCGCCGCCCTGGCCGTCGTGGCCGTCGTCGTCGGAGTCCTCCCCGACCTCCGGCGCTATCTGCGCATCAGCAGGATGTGACGCGCCGGCGCGTCCGGCGGTGGCGGCTGCACCGAACGGACGACACCGCCGTGCGGTCCCGGCGCGCCGGACGGGACTCCGCCGCCGCCCGGCCTCTAATGGCGCCCGAGACCCACCCGCGCCAGGACGGAGACCGATGCACGAGATGTCCCTCGCGGTCGCCGTCGTCGACCAGGTCGAGGCCGCGGCGAAGTCCCGCGGGGCCGTCGGTGTCCGCAGCATCGAGCTGGACGTGGGCGAGCTGGCCGGCGTCGTCGCCGACGCCCTTGCCTTCTGCTTCGAACTCGCCTGCGCCGGAACCGTCGTCGAGGGCGCCGAGCTGATCACCCGTACCGTCCCGGGCACCGCGCGCTGCGCACCGTGCGCCGAGGACTGGACGGTCGGCATGCCGCCCCGGCTGCTCTGCCCCGGCTGCGGCGGCGCAGCCGAGGAACTGGTCTCCGGCCGTGAACTCCAGATCCGGGAGGTCCGCTGGGCCGGCCCCGAGGCGGCACGCGAAGAACGTCGTCAACCGATCACCGAGGAGAGCTGAGCATGTGCCGAGCCGTCGATCTCCAGCGCGCCGTACTCGCCAAGAACGAGGCCGCGGCACAGATCCTGCGTACCGAACTGACCTCCCGCGGCACCACGGTGGTCAACCTGCTCTCCAGCCCCGGAAGCGGCAAGACCGCCCTCCTGGAGCGTGAACTGCGCCTCGCCGGCGAACGGGGCGTCGCCGCCGCCGCGCTCACCGCCGACCTGGCCACGGAGAACGACGCCCGTCGCCTGGCCCGCTCGGGCGCCCCCGTCAAGCAGGTGCTCACCGACGGCCTCTGCCATCTGGAGGCCGACATGGTCGCCCGACACCTGCACGACTGGCTGCCCGAGTCCACCCGGCTGCTGTTCGTCGAGAACGTCGGCAATCTCGTCTGTCCCGCCGGCTACGACCTGGGGGAATCCCTCCGAGTGGTGCTCGCCTCGGTCACCGAAGGGGAGGACAAGCCGCTCAAGTACCCCACCGCGTTCGGCCTCGCCCAGCTGGTGATCATCACCAAGACCGACATGGCCGAAGCCGCGGAGTTCGACGAGACGGCCTTCCGTGCCAACGTGCAGCAGGTCAACCCCGGAGTCGAGGTCGTCCTCAGCTCGGTGCGTGACGGCCGGGGCGCCGGGGCACTCCTCGACCGGGCCCTCGCCGCGACCGAGGGGAACCGAGTCCATACCCCGGTGATGGCCCGGGCCGGCGCGTGAGCACGGCGCGACCCGGACCCGCACCCGCCACGGCCCCGCTGCGCAGCCGTGTCGTCGTCCGCGGTGTCGTGCAGGGCGTGGGCTTCCGGCCCTTCGTCTACGCCCTCGCCACCGGGCTGCGTCTGTCCGGTCACGTCACCAACACGGCGGACGGCGTCGTCGCGGAGGTCGAGGGAGCCCCCGAGGACGTCGCCTCCTTCTGCGCACGCCTCGCGCCCGACGCCCCGCCCATGGCCCGGGTGGAGTCGGTCGAGACGGCCGAGGTGACCGCGAGCGGCGGCAGCGGATTCACGATCGTGCCCTCCCGCCAGGGCGGCGCCGTCCGCACCCTCGTCCCGCCGGACACGGCCACCTGCGACGACTGCCTCGCGGAGCTCGCCGACCCGGCCGACCGGCGCTATCTGCACCCCTTCATCACCTGCACCAACTGCGGCCCGCGGTTCACGATCGTCACGGGACTGCCCTACGACCGGGTCCACACCACCATGGCCGGCTTCCCGATGTGTCCGGACTGCGCCCGGGAGTACGCGGACCCGGCCGACCGGCGCTTCCACGCGCAGCCCGTCGCCTGCCCCCGCTGTGGCCCCCGGCTGAGGCTGGTCACGGCGCCGGGCAGCCCGGCCCCCTCCGGCCCCGAGCCGCATGTTCGCCCCACCTCCGACCCCGGCGACGCCCCGGTCGCCGCCGCGCGCAGGATGCTCGCCTCCGGCGCGATCCTCGCCGTCAAAGGCCTCGGCGGCTACCACCTGGCCTGCGACGCGACGAACCCCGACGCGGTGGCCGAACTGCGCCGCCGCAAGGCGCGCGGTGACAAACCGTTCGCGATGATGGCCGCGGACCTCGCCGACGTCGTGCCCCTCGTCCACCTCGGCACGCTCGAACGCGAACTCCTCACCGGCCGCGTCCGGCCCGTCGTCCTGTTGCGCCGCCGCGACGACGCCCGGCCGCGCCACGGGGCCGCGCCGGCACGGGCGGTGGCACCGGGCAGCCCGGACCTCGGCTTCATGCTCCCGTACACCCCGGTCCACCACCTCCTCCTCGGCCTCGGCTCGGGGGACCGGGAAGGGCCCCGCCTGCTGGTGATGACCAGCGGCAATCTGTCGGGCGAACCGATCGTCACGGACGACGCGGAGGCGCTGACCCGGCTCGCCGGTCTGGCGGACGCCTGGCTGCTGCACGACCGGCCGATCCATGTGCCCTGCGACGACTCCGTCGTCCGCGTCTGCGACGGCGAACAGCTGACGCTGCGGCGCTCCCGGGGCTACGCACCGCTGCCGGTCACGCTGCCCGTCGACGTCGCTCCCGCCCTCGCCGTCGGAGGTGACCTGAAGAACACCTTCTGTCTCGGCGCCGGGCGTCAGGCTTGGCCCTCCGCCCACATCGGGGACATGGACGACCTCGCCACCCAGCTCGCCCTCGCCTCCGCCGTGCGCCGGCTCGAGTCCGTGACGGGCGTACGGCCCGGACTGCTCGCCGCCGACCGCCACCCGGGCTACCGGTCCACCCGCTGGGCCCGCGAACACGCGGCGGGACGGCCCGTCGTCCCCGTACAACACCACCACGCGCACGTCGCGGCGGCGATGGCCGAGAACGGTCTCGACGGCACGCGTCCCGTGATCGGCGTGGCCTTCGACGGCACCGGCCACGGTCTCGACGGCGCCGTGTGGGGCGGTGAGTTCCTTCTCGCGGACTACGCCGGGTTCCGACGGTTCGCGCACCTGGCCTACGTACCCCTGCCGGGTGGCGACGCGGCCGTACGCCGGCCGTACCGCATGGCTCTGTCCCACCTGCGGGCCGCGGGCCTCGCCGCCGACCGGGCGCTGCCCTGCACGCGGGCCTGTGGACCCGGAGAACTGCCCCTGCTGGGAAGGCAGTTGGAGCGCGGGCTGAACTGCGTGCCCACGTCCAGCATGGGGCGCCTCTTCGACGCCGTCTCCTCGATCGTGGGGATCTGCCAGCACGCGGGATACGAGGCGCAGGCCGCGATCGAGCTGGAGGCCGCGGCCCTGCGCGCACCCGTCGTGGCCGAGGACGCCCGCTATGCCTTCCGGCTCGGCTCGCCGGGGCCCGGTGCCCCGCTCACCGCCGACCCCGCGCCCCTTCTGTCGGCGATGGTCGCCGACGTGCTGGACGGGACCCCCGCAGCCGTCGTCGCGGCGCGGTTCCACCGGGCCGTGGCCCGATGGGTGCGTGTGGTCTGCGCCGCCGCCCGCGACGAGACCGGCCTGGAGACCGTCGCCCTGACCGGGGGAGTGTTCGCCAACACGGTGCTCTCCTCGGCCTGCGCCGAAGGACTGCGGGAGGACGGCTTCACCGTCCTGCGCCACCGTCAGATCCCGCCGAACGACGGCGGGCTGGCTCTGGGCCAGCTCGTCGTGGCCGCCCGGATCACGGACGGGGCGGCCCCCGGCACGCCACGACGAGAGCGAAACTGAGGAGACACCCATGTGCCTGGCGGTACCCGGAAAAGTGCTGGACGTCGAGGTCCGGGACGGCACCCGGATGGCCACGGTCGACTTCGGCGGCGTGGTCAAGGAGGTGTGCCTGGAGTACCTGCCGGACCTGAAGCCCGGTGAGTACGCCATCGTGCACGTGGGCTTCGCCCTCCAGAAGCTCGACGAGGAGTCGGCCCGGCGGACGCTGGAGCTGTTCGAGACCCTCGGCCTGCTCCAGGAGGAGTTCGGAGACCCGTGGGAGGCCGCCGAGGCCGCGGGCGGCGAGTGGCAGGCGCAGGACGGCGTCGGCGGGGAGGTACGGCCGTGAAGTACATCGACGAGTTCCAGAACCCGGGCCTGGCAGGCCGGCTGCTCGACGAGATCCGCGCGACGGTGACGCGCCCCTGGGCCCTGATGGAAGTCTGCGGCGGCCAGACCCACAGCATCATCCGGCACGGCATCGACCAGCTCCTGCCGCCCGAGATCGAGCTCATCCACGGTCCGGGCTGTCCGGTCTGCGTCACTCCGCTGGAGATGATCGACAAGGCCCTGGAGATCGCTTCACGGCCAGGGGTGATCTTCTGTTCCTTCGGCGACATGCTCCGCGTCCCCGGCACGGGCCGCGACCTGTTCCAGGTCCGCGGGCAGGGCGGCGACGTCAGGGTGGTCTACTCCCCTCTGGACGCGCTGCGGATCGCCGAGCAGAACCCCGACCGGGAGGTGGTCTTCTTCGGCATCGGCTTCGAGACCACCGCGCCGCCCAACGCGATGACGGTCCATCAGGCGCGCAAGCGGAACATCCGCAACTTCAGCCTGCTCGTGTCCCACGTCCGCGTCCCTCCGGCGATCGACGCGATCATGCGTTCACCTGAGTGCCGCGTCCAGGGTTTCCTCGCCGCCGGCCACGTCTGCAGCGTGATGGGCACGGCCGAGTACCCGGAGCTCGCGCGACGCCACCAGGTGCCGATCGTGGTCACCGGATTCGAGCCGCTGGACATCCTGGAAGGCGTACGCAGGACCGTGCTCCAGCTGGAGCGGGGCGAGCACACGGTCGAGAACGCCTACCAGCGCGCCGTGACGGCCGCGGGCAATCCGGCGGCACAGGCGATGCTGGGCGACGTCTTCGAGGTCACCGACCGGGCCTGGCGCGGCATCGGCGTCATCCCGGCCAGCGGCTGGCGCCTGTCCGAACGCTACCGGGACCACGACGCCGAGCACCGCTTCGCCGTCGAGGGGATCGACACCCGCGAACCCGCCGAGTGCCGCAGCGGCGAAGTCCTCCAGGGCCTGCTGAAACCGAACGAGTGCGAGGCGTTCGGCACCACCTGCACCCCCCGCTCCCCGCTCGGCGCCACGATGGTGTCCAGCGAGGGTGCCTGCGCCGCCTATTACCTCTACCGGCGGCTCGACGCGGCAACCCCGGGACAGCGGCCTCCCGCCTCGGCCCGCACGGCCTCCGGCACCCCGTCCCCGGTCACCGCTTCCCTGGAGGGCAGCCCCCTTGCCTGACACCGTCAGCACCACCCCGGCGGTCGACGCCGCGCAACCGGCACCCGACATGCTCGCCTGGACCTGTCCGGCGCCCCTGCGCGACCGACCGCGCATCGTCATGGGCCACGGCGGCGGAGGAGCACTGTCCGCCGAACTGATCGAGGGCGTCTTCGCCCCCGCCTACGGCGGACCGGCCCTCGCCCACACCGCGGACGCGGCCGAGATCCGGATCGGCGGTGCCCGCCTGGCGTTCTCCACGGACTCCTTCGTGGTGCGCCCCCTGTTCTTCCCCGGCGGCAGCATCGGCGACCTCGCCGTCAACGGCACCGTGAACGACCTCGCCATGAGCGGTGCCCGGGCGAGCCACCTCTCCTGCGGGTTCATCCTGGAGGAAGGCGTCGAGACCGAAGTGGTCGCCCGCGTCGCGCAAGCCCTCGGTGAGGCGGCGCGCGTGGCCGGCGTCCAGGTCGTCACCGGTGACACCAAGGTCGTGGAGGCCGGTCACGGCGACGGCATCTACATCAACACCTCGGGCATCGGGCTGATCCCCGACGGAGTCGACCTGCGCCCGCAACGGGTGGTGCCCGGAGACGTGGTGATCGTGAGCGGCCCGATCGGCATGCACGGCGTGGCGATCATGAGCGTGCGGGAGGGCCTCGAATTCGGTGTCGAGATCAACAGCGACTGCGCACCGCTCGGCGGCCTCGTCGAGGCGATGCTCGCCGTCACGCCGGACCTGCACGTGCTGCGCGACCCCACGCGCGGGGGCCTGGCCGCCTCGCTGAACGAGATCGCGGCGGCGTCGGGCACGGGCGTCGTCATCCAGGAGCGCGCCGTCCCGGTCCCCGAAGCGGTCGGCAACGCCTGTGCGGTGCTCGGCCTCGACCCCATGTACGTGGCGAACGAGGGCAAGCTCGTGGCCTTCGTCCCGCGTGAGCACGCCGACGCCGTACTGGCCGCGATGCGCGCCCACCCCATGGGCACCGAAGCGGCGGTGATCGGCGAGGCGGTCGAGACCCACCCGGGCATGGTCGTGGCCCGTACCGGACTCGGCGGCACCCGCATCGTGGACATGCCACTCGGAGAGCAGTTGCCGCGGATCTGCTGAGCTCAGGCCCGGCGGCCGCGTCGCTCACGGGAGGTGTCGAGGGTCCACGTGTGGGTGCAGTTCGGGCACTGCAGGTGGACCCGGGGCCCCTTGTTCGCGATCAGGTAGCGCCAGTGGCTCCGGCAGTTCCGGCGGTCCAGACAGGTCGCGCAGTCACGGGCGTCGTCGCAGCCCGGACGCCCAGGCCCGCCGAGCCGGGTCTGCGTGGGGGTCAAGCGGAAGACGCACGGCCCGGCACCTCCCCGGGCAGGACACCGGCCGCGACCAGCATCGCGTGAATGCTCTGCTGCTCCTCGTCCAAGCCCGAGTACAGCAGGGCGTGCGCCGCCTCCTCCTCACGCAGCACGGCCACGGGGTCCCAGTCGGGCCCCAGGGCTGCCACGACCTCGGCACGCCGACGTGCCTCCTCGACGGTGAGGTCGATGCTGAAGCCGACCAGGTCGGAACGAGGATGGGGGGCGTGGTTCATGGGGTGCTTTCGGGATGAATCGAACAAGTACGCCACCACGTCTACCAGAACGCATGGCGCGCACGGAAGTGCCCGACCTGCCTTCGAAAGTCCCTGTGGCGCACCTCATGCCGAACAGGCAGTGACGACGGCCGGCGGTTCCGCGGGCGCACGGCGAAAAATCAGAGTCCGGGAAGAGCCTCCGACGACCGGTGCCCCGCACCCGGCGTCGCCCGTCCTGCCCCGGCCGACTCGCGGAAGGCGTCGAGGAGCGTGCGCAGGACGGGCTGTTCCACGGAACCGGCCCGGATCACGGCGTGGATCGCCCTGACAGGCTCGGGGCGCCTGACGCGTCGGACGGCGACGCCGGGGTGACGGGCGCTCAGTCCGAGCTGGGGGACGAGACTGACGCCGAGACCGGCGGCGACGAAGCCCTGTGCGGTGGCGTAGTCCTGCGACGTGGCCGCGAAGTCAGGGCTGAAGCCTGCCGCGGCGCAGGCGTCGGTGACCGGGGCGAGGCAGGGGCCGGGGGGCTCGCTTCGGACCCAGGGTTCACGGGCGAGATCGGTGAGGTCGAGCACGCGCTTGGGGGCGAGCGGATGTCCGGCGGGCAGCACCGCGCGGTACGGGTCGTCGAGCAGGTGCACGACCTGGAGGCCCCGCCGGGGCGCGTCGGCCGGCGGCCGGACGACCAGGGCCAGGTCGGCGTCGCCCCCGTACACCTGCGCCACCGCGTCGTCAGGGTCCGCCAGCCGCGGGTCGATCGCGACCCCCGGGTGCTCGCGGCGCACGCGGGCCAGGGCGGGCGCCAGCAGGGTCGGCCCGACGGAGGCGAAGTAGCGGACGGTCAGCCGGCCCTCGCGCCCGGCGCGCAGATCGGCGAGCGCGGTCTCGGCCTCGGCGAGGTGCTTGCTGATGACGGCCGTGTACCGGGTGAGCAGCAGTCCGGCCTCCGTGGGCCGTACACCCCGGCCGGCCCGTTCGAGCAGCGCGATCCCCGCCTCCTTCTCCAGGGCCGCGATCTGCTGGCTGATCGCGGAGGGGGTGTAGCCGAGATGCGCGGCCGCCGCCGTCACCGAGCCGCTGGTGATCACGGCCCGCAGGACCTGCATGCGTCTCACGTCGATCATGTAGCACAGCTTAAAAGAGGTGCAGAACCTTTTTCTTGTCCTTCCGAGAAGAGTCCGGCAGCGTTCATGTCCACGGGACCGACCAGGAGGCAGCGGTGAACGGCGTCATGGACAGAAGCCGGACAGGGGTGCGCATCGGCGTGCTCGCCCTGCTCTGGGGCTCGACCTTCCTCTGGATCGAGGTGGCCCTGGAGGCCCTGACACCGGTGCAGGTGACGTTCGGCCGGTGCCTGATCGGGGCGGTCACCCTGCTGGCCCTCTGCCTGCTTTCCGGCCGGCGGCTGCCCCGCGGGCCGGCCGTCTGGGGCCGGATCGTCGTCGCCGCCTTCTTCTGCAACGCGCTGCCGTTCGCCCTCTTCAGCTTCGGGCAGCAGAGCATCGACTCCGGCGTCGCCGGCGTCCTGAACGCCACGACCCCTCTGTGGTCCCTGCTCCTCGGCGCGGCCGTCGGCACCGAAAGGGGCCTGCGGCCGGTACGGGTGGTCGGCCTGCTGCTGGGATTCGCCGGGGTGGTACTCATCTTCGCGCCGTGGCAGGCCGGTGAGTCGGGCGGCTGGGGAGCCCTCGCCATCGTGGGCGCGGCGGCCGGTTACGCGGTCGGTTTCCTGTTCATGAGCCGTCACCTGGTCGGCAAGGGCATCCCGACCCTCGCGCTGTCCGCGGCGCAGCTCACCGCCGCGACCGTCCTCACCGCGCCGACCCTGGCGGCGGGCGGCCTGACGCCGATCGAGATCACCCCGAGACAGCTGATCGCCACGGTGATCCTCGGCGTCGTCGCCACCGGCGTCACCTTCCACCTCACCTACCGGAACATCGCGGCCGAAGGCGCCACCCACACGGCCACCGTCGGCTACCTGCTGCCCGTGGTCTCCGTGGCCCTCGGCGCCGTCGTCCTCCACGAGGACTTCAGCCTCCGGATCGCCCTGGGAATGGCGGTCGTTCTCACCGGCGTCGCCCTGACCCGCCGGTCGACGCCGGCCGGCCTTCCGCTTCCCCGTCCTCGCCCCAGGCAGGAACAAGACGCACGGCGGTGACGGCGGAACCATGACGCCGGGACGTTGCCCCGGGCCGCCAGACCCGCCGTGCGCCCCCTTGCCCGCGCGGAACGTACCGCTCTCACGTTGCCGGCCACGACCGGAGGGGCCGGAGGCGGTAACCCTGGGCGCCCCGCCGGGGCCTATGAGTGCGGACCCTGTTTTCCGCCGGGTGGGGCCGCCCGGCTCTCGGTGGGCTCCGTAGGGGGCCCGGCGGGCGAACCCGGCGAGGGCTCGCCCGCCGCGAGGTGCTCCAGGACCTCCGCCAGTTCCTCGCAGGCGCGGCGCACCGAACGGCGGGTCGCACGCTGCTCGGTGATGACGGAGGCGAGGAGCAGAGCGGTCAGTGCGGCGGAACCGTTGAACGTCTGGAGCTTGACCATGATCTCGACGTCCGACAGGCGGAAGAACGCGCCCCGGTCGGAGGTCGCCACGAAGGTGGCGAATACGGAGGCGAAGAGCGCGCACAGCACGCTGCCGGCGAGCTGGAAGCGGAGCGCTGCCCAGACCAGCAGGGGGAAGACGAGGAAGAGCAGGCCCATCGGGCTGAGCACGGCCAGGGGGACGAGAACCAGGGTCGTCAGGCCCAGAAAGGCCGCCTCCTTCCAGCGCCGCAGCCGGAACCGTCTGGCCGGCCCCGCGAGTACGAGCAGGAGCGGAGCGACGAGCAGAACCCCCATGGTGTCGCCCGCCCACCAGGCCAGCCACACGGCCCAGAACTCGCTCCTGTCGAGGGAGCCTGTCACCACCTGCAGCCCGACCCCCGCGGTCGCGCTGATCAGCATGGCGCCGAACCCGCCGAGGAAGACCAGCGAGACTCCGTCCCGCAGCCGCGCCATGTCAAGCCGGAAGCCGACCCGTCTCAGCAGCAGGAAGGCGCAGAGCGGCGCGACGGTGTTGCTCACCACGGTGACCACTGTGGTGGGCCCAGGGGTGGTGAGGGAGGCGATGACGAGGAAGGAGCCGAGGGCGATCCCGGGCCAGACCCGCGCGCCGAACAGCAGCAGGGCGGCGACGGCGACGCCGGTGGGCGGCCAGATGGGGGTGGCCACCACGCCTTCGACGACGAGGCGGCCCAGAAGGCCGAGCCGTCCGGCCGCGTAGTAGCAGACCGCCACGGCCAGCGAAATCAGCGCCGCCTCGGTAAGGGGCCGGAACTGCCGAATATCCAACACGCCAGCCATCAGACACCGGCCGGGCCGCCATGACCGGGCAAGGACCCCTGCGTGTCGGGCGCCGCGTCCGGCACGAGTCCGGACCGGCTGGATTCCGGCCCGGCTGGATTCCGGACCGGCTGGTGGAGTACGGACCGGTTCGAAGGTCTGGCCTGAACCGGGGCGGGCCGAGCCGGGGCGAGCCCCCTTCACCCCTCGACCGTCGACTTCACCCCTCGACCGTCGACCGGGCCGGACCTCCGTCATGGCCGACGACCAGGACGGCTGCGTCGTCCTCGTGCCCCACCGTGGCCGCCAGCTTCATGACGGCGGTGGCGAGCGCGTCCACGTCCAGCCCGGCGACGGCGGTGATCCCGGCGAGCCGCGTCACCCGGTCCAGACCCTCGTCGACGTGGAGCGAGGGCCCCTCCACCACCCCGTCGGTCAGGAGGACGAAGACACCGTCGGACGTGAGCCGGTGGCGCGTGGTCGGGTAGTCGACGTGGCGGAGCACACCGAGCGGAGGTCCGCCCTCGCTGTCGTCGATGCCGGACCGGCCGTCGGTGGTGGCCCAGATGTGGGGGATGTGGCCGGCCCGGGCGCACTCCAGGGTGCCGGCAGCGGGGTCGAGCCGCAGGAAGGTGCAGGTGGCGAAGAGGTCGGCGCCCAGAGAGATCAGCAGGTCGTTGGTGCGACCGAGCAGCTCTCCCGGGTCTCCGGTGACGGAGGCCAGCGCGCGCAGTGCCACGCGGACCTGTCCCATGAAGGCGGCGGCCTCGATGTTGTGCCCCTGCACGTCACCGATGGACATGCCGATCTGCCCGCCGGGCAGGGAGAAGGCGTCGTACCAGTCACCGCCGACGTTGAGCCCGTGGTTGGCGGGCTCATAGCGGACGGCCAGCCGGGCGCCCGGAAAACTGGGCAGGTCCGAGGGCAGCATGCCGCGCTGCAGGGCCACGGCGAGCTCGACACGGGAACGCTGCGTCTCGGCCAGCTCCCGAGCCCTGGCGGTCAGCGACCCGAGCCGGACCAGAAGGTCCTCGCTGTTGTCGGCCGGCCGTCTGCGGAACATCGATCACTCCGACGTCACGACAATCCTCGCATCACTCCGTCCCGTCTCCAGCACGGGGGACCACCTCGGTACGAACAGGTCCTTCCCCACTCTGCCCGGAGGGCACGACGCCCGCATCTCATCGACCCCGCATCCCGGCCCGAAGGCGCCACCAGGAGATCGGGTCCCGGATCCGGGTGCCCCTCCTGGGCATCGCCCGCCTCCGCCGGCGGTGAACCCGTCGCCCCGTCGAACGCGTACGTGCCCTGCTCCTTCGTCACCGCCCCGAGGACGGTCAAGGTCGAGCGCAAGGTAGGGCTTGCGGAGGTTGGCCTGCGCTCGGTCACCACCAGGGAGAACGGGATCGACGCCCGCTTCACCGGCCGCTCGGTCACCTTCCGTCCGAGCTCGTCGTCCACCGCGTAGGGGGAGCGGGCGCCGGGGTCGGTCAGGCGAGGTCGGGGAGGGGGCGCCGGGCGACCTCGTGGGCGTCGTCCGGCGGGACGCCCAGCATGCGCAGGACCATCTCGGCGAGGTTCACCGCGGCGTCGTCGCCGTCCACGTCGGGGCGGGCGAATCGCAGCTCCACCAGGGACAGCAGGGTTCCACCCAGCGCGGACAGGGCCACTGTCGGGTCGACGGCGGTGAAGCGGCCGGAGGCCATGCCGACCTCGACGTCCCGGAGGGCCCGTCGGGTCAGGCCGTTGTCCGAGTGGATGTGGCCCAGGCCCCGGCGGCGCAGCACCTGCATCAGCTCCGGGTGCGACTCGGCCATGCGGGCGCTGAGCCGGAAGCCCGTCGCGACGAGCTCCGCGGGGTCGTCGATGCCGGCCAGGTGCTCGTCGAAGGTCTGGCCGAACTCCTCCAGCGCGTCCTGCACCGCGGCCTCGAAGAGCTCCGTCTTCGAGTCGAAGTGGTTGTAGAACGAGCCGAAGCCGACGTCGGCGCGCTCGGCGATCACCTGGATGCTGACGCTGGTGTCCCCGGTCTCGGCGAGTATCCGGCGGGCCGCGCGTACGAGAGCTCCGCGGGTCTCGGCCCGACGCCGCTCGAATCGGTTACTGGGCGGTGCTGACGTAGGCATGCCCAGATTCTAACCGCGGAGGCGATGACCATCGCAGTCCTGATGAATCCATCATTTCTTGCCGCGAACGCCTTGACGATGGAACTCTCACAGTTGATGATTTCGTCATTAAGCAATGTCGCTTGGAGGACACCATGTCCGAAACCCGCGTCGACACAGTCGGCGTCCCGGACGTCAGGACGGCCCATCAGGACCTCCACAGCGCGCAGGGCGCCCTGCGCGGCGAACATCCCGGGCGGTCCCGCAACCCCGTGATCAAGGTGGCCGACCTGGCCTGGCTGGAGTTCGAGAAGCCCGACCTCGACCGGGCCGAGGTCTTCGCCCGGGACTTCGGCTTCGGCATCGCCGCCCGGAGCGAGAGCGAGCTGTGGCTGCGGGGCACCTTCGCCGGCTCACCGTGCATGGTGATCCGGCGCGGCCGGACCTCCCGTTTCATCGGCCCGGCGTTCCGCGCCGCCGAGCGGGCCGACCTGGACCGGCTGGCCCGCGCCACGGGCACGTCCGTACGGGACGCGGACGTGCCCGGCGGCGGCAAGGTGGTCGACCTGCTCGACCCCTCCGGCTTCCCGGTCCGGGTCGTGCACTGCGCCGAGGAACTGCCGGCGCTGCCCGAGCAGCAGCCGCTGCTGCTCAACTTCGGCACCGAACCCCGTCGCACGAACGTCACCCAGCGCCCGCCGCGTGAACCCTCCCGCATTCAGCGTCTGGGGCATGTGGTCCTGGAGACACGGGTGTTCGGGCGAGCCCTCGACTGGTACCTGGACACCCTCGGGATGATCGTGTCCGACTTCCTGTTCCTGGACGGCCAGCGCGGCCGCGGCCCGACGATGGCGTTCATCCGCTGTGACCAGGGCAGCCGGGCCGTCGACCACCACACGCTGGCCATGCACCTGGGCCCGGGCAACGGCTACGTCCACTCCGCCTACCAGGTGACCGACCTGGACTCGATCGCCGCTGGCGGCGAGTACCTGGCCGAGCGCGGCTACCAGCGCAGCTGGGGCATCGGCCGTCACATCCAGGGCAGCCAGCTCTTCGACTACTGGCGCGACCCCGACCGCTTCATGCTGGAGCACTTCGCCGACGGCGACCTGTTCTCCTGCGACCTGGAGCCCGGCTGGGCACCCATGTCGACCACCGGCCTCGCCCAGTGGGGACCTCCTGCCACCCGCGACTTCCTCGGCGCGAGCCCCACCCCGCAGCGGGTCCGTGACGTCATCGAAGCCCTGCGAGGCGACAACGAGATGGACCCGGCACGCCTGCTCGGCCTGCTCAAAGCCGCCAAGTCCTGAACCCCAACCCCCTCACGAAGGTACTGACATGAGCACCAACGTCCTGCGCACCGCCGATGGATGGTGGGTCCTCCTTCCCCAAGCTCTCGACTCCGCTCGAGCAGGGGAGACCCCATTCGACCGGGCCGTTCCCGTCGACACCAAGGCCGCCACCACCGCCGAGCTGATCGCCGACCGGGAGGCGGTGCGCGAGGCCGCCCTCTCCGGGGAGGCGGGCACGCCCGTCGCCGACCTGGTCGTCCTCTCGCCGGTCACCACTCCCTGCCGCGTGGTCGCACAGATGGTCAACTACCGCAGCCACGCCCGCGACTCGGGCTTCACCGGCGACATCCCGCCCGCCTTCTTCCGCAAGGCGTCCGGGTCGGTGAGCGGCCCGGGCGAGGCGATCGTCCGGCCGTCGCACGTGAAGTTCCTCGACTACGAGATCGAACTCGGGCTCGTCATGGGCGCACCCCTGCCCGTCGGCACCGTGGTCGAGGAGCGCGACCTGCCGTCGTACGTCGCCGGGCTGGTGATCACGAACGACGTCAGCGCCCGTGAGGTGCAGCTGACCAAGACGCAGTTCTACGAGAGCAAGTCGTACCCGACCTTCACACCGACCGGGCCCTACCTGGCGCTCCTTGAGCCCGAGGACTTCGTCCACCTCCTCGATCTGCGGCTGCGGCTGTCGGTCAACGGCGAGCTGCGTCAGGACCGCACTCTCGCCGACATGATCGTCCGCCCGGCCCAGGCGCTGACCCTGCTGGCCCGCTTCCAGACCCTCGACCCCGGCGACCTGCTGCTCACCGGGACCCCCGGCGGCACGGCCCTCAAGGCCCCGCCCAAGGCGGTCGAGAAGATCGGCGCGCTGCTGCCGCCCGCCGTGAAGTGGAAGGCGTTCTTCAGGAGCCAGGCGCGTAACCCGCACTACCTGCACACGGGTGACGTGATCACGGCGACGATCTCGACCGCGGACGGGCGGATCGCCCTCGGCGAGCAGCGCACGCCCGTCACGGACACGAAGCAAGACCCGAGGTGAGCCGCACATGACCGCCGACCAGGCCGGACCCCGGGACACCGCACCCGGGCCCGCACAGACGGCCCCGGTACGCGGGCCCGCACAGACAGCCCCCGCACAGACAGCCCCCGCACCCGTCGTGATCATCGGCGCCGGGCCGGTGGGCGTGACCGCCGCCCTCCTTCTCGCCCGGCGCGGTATTCGCACCGTCATCCTGGAACGCCACCAGGACGTCTACCCGCTCCCGCGTGCCGTCGCGACCGACGACGAGGTGCGCCGCATCCTCCAGGCCGCAGGCGTGGGGGAGGAGTTCGCCGCGATCGCCCGCCCCGCGAACGGACTTCGGCTGCTTGACGCCCGGCACCGGGTCATGGCCGAGTTCCGGCGCTCCGAGCACGGCCATCACGGCTACCCGCAGACCAGCATGTTCGACCAGCCCGAGCTGGAACGACTGCTGCGCGACGCCCTCGCCCAGCGCCCGGAGTGCGAGCTGCGGGGCGGTGTCGAGGTCACAGGCGTCGGCCCGGACCCGACCGGCCCCGTGCGCGTTACCTACCGCGACGACGACGGTGAGCATCATCTGTGGGCCGAGGCGGTCCTCGGCTGCGACGGCGCGGGCAGTCTCACCCGTGCCGCCATCGGCGCCGAATGGGAAGACCTGCGCTTCGAGGAGCGCTGGACCGTCATCGACGTCCGCACGAAGGCCGACGTCCGCTGCTGGGAAGGCGTCGACCAGGTCTGCGACCCTCACCGGCCGGCGACGTTCATGCGCGTCGGTGAGGACCGCTACCGCTGGGAGTTCCGGCTGCAAGAAGGGCAGGAACCGGTCCGCGAGCTGATCGCCCCGTGGCTGTCGCCCTCGTACGACGGGGACTTCGACGTCGTACGGGAGACGCAGTACACCTTCCGGGCGCGGGTGGCCGACCGGTGGCGCAGCGGACGGGTCTTCCTCCTCGGCGACGCCGCCCACCTCACCCCGCCGTTCATCGGGCAGGGGCTGTGCTCGGGCCTGCGTGATGCCTACAACCTCACCTGGAAGCTGGCCCGCGTCCTGGGCCAGGGCGGCGACGAGCGGCTGTTGGACACGTACGAGAGCGAGCGCAAGCCGCACGCACGGCATGCGATCCGGCTCGCGGTCGCCATGGGCTGGGCCATGACCGGAGGCCAGGACGGCGCCGCCGCGCTGCGCCGCAGGATCCTGGCCGTGGCCTGCCGCATGCCCGGCCTCACCGCGGTGGCGGGCCGCGACCTCAGCCCACCCCTGACCGCCGGGCCCCTCGTCCGGCGCCGTATGCGGAAGAGCCTCGTGGGCACCCACTGCCCCCAACCATGGGTGACACTCGACGGCCGGCGCACCCGCCTCGACGAACTGCTCGGCGACAGCTTCACCGTCCTGACCGCCGCCGAACCCTGGCCCTCGCTGCGCGCCCTGGCCCACGGGCTCGGCGTCCCGGCGATCCCCGTGAGCGACCTCCGTGACGACGGCACCCTCGCCGCCTGGCTGCGCGCCGGCCGGGCGGACGCCGTCCTGCTGCGTCCCGACCGCGTCGTCATGGACGTCGTCCCGGCCGGCCGGCACGACTTCACGGACACCGCCGCCTGGGCGTCTCTCCTGCACACCACGCGCAGCCCCGACCCTTCCCCACGGACCGTAGAGAACAGCCTGCCGAGGAGCGCCGCACGATGACCAGGCCGTACCCGGAACCCTTCACGACGCCCGATCCGCAGGTCGTCGCCGACAGCCGCATCACGGACTTCGCCCGCCACGCCGGGCTCGCCGGCACCGACTACGCCGCCCTGCACCACTGGTCGGTCACCGACCTGGAAGGCTTCTGGGGCGCGGTGTGGGACTACTTCGACATCGACGCGTACTCCCCGTACGAGCAGGTGCTGGCGGAGGAGCGGATGCCGGGCGCCCGCTGGTTCCCCGGCGCCACCCTCAACTACACCCACCACGCCCTGCGCAACCTCACCGACGACAGTGTGGCGATCATCGCCCTCGACGAGACCGGCTCCAGCCGCGAGGTGACCGGCGGCCGGCTGCGCGCCCAGGTCGCCTCCGTCGCCGCCACCCTGCGCGACCTGGGCGTCGGCAAGGGGGATCGGGTCGTCGGCTACCTGCCCAACACCCCGCACGCGATCGTCGCCTTCCTCGCCGCCGCGAGCCTGGGCGCCGTCTGGTCGGTCTGCGGGCAGGACTACGCCCCCAAGGCCGCCGCCGACCGCTTCGCCCAGCTCGAACCCACCGTTCTGATTTCGGCCGACGGCTACCTCTTCAACGGCGCCACCCACGATCGTCGCGACGCCACCCTCGAACTCGTCGGCGCGCTGCCGACATTGAAGGCCACCCTGCTGGTGGACCACGTGGGCCTGCCGTGGCCGTCACACGCGTACCCGTCACTCGTGGTGCCGTGGGAGGAAGCCTCCACGCGCACCGAGGAGCTCACCTGCACACCGGTGCCGTTCGACCACCCGCTGTGGGTCGTGTTCTCCTCGGGCACCACCGGCCTGCCCAAGGGCATCGTCCACGGCCACGGCGGCGTCCTGCTCGAACATCTCAAGACCCTCGGACTGCACTCCGACCTCGGCCCCGGCGACCGCCTCCTGTGGTACACCACCACCCACTGGATGATGTGGAACCTGGTCGCCTCCACGCTGCTCACCGGCGCCACCACATGCACCTACGACGGCAGCCCGGCACCCTTCGCGAAGCTCGACGTCCTGTGGGAGCTGGCCGCGCGCCACCGGGTGTCCGTCTTCGGCACCAGCCCCCAGTACCTGCTGGGCATGGCCAAGCACGGCATCGACCCCTCCGTGCACGACCTGTCGTCGATCCGCGTGGTCGGCTGCACCGGCTCCGCACTGCCGGCCTCCGCCTACCCCTGGGTCCGCCGGCACGTCGGCGACCACGTCCTGCTCGCGTCCATCAGCGGCGGCACGGACGTCGTCTCGGGCTTCGCCGGCAGCGCCCCCAACACACCGGTGTGGGCCGGAGAGCTCTCAGCCCCCCAGCTGGCCGTGGCCCTGGCCGCCTACGACGCCGAGGGCGTCCCGATCGTGGACCAGGTCGGGGAGCTGGTCGTCACCCGCCCGATGCCGTCCATGCCGCTGTACTTCTGGAACGACCCCGACGGCACCCGCTACCGCGACGCCTACTTCTCCTCCCACCCCGGCGTGTGGCGGCACGGCGACTGGATCACCGTCACCGGACACGGCTCCGTGATCGTCCACGGCCGCTCCGACAGCACCCTGAACCGCAACGGCGTACGTCTGGGCAGCGCCGACATCCACGACGTCGTCGAACGCCTCCCCGAGATCACGGAGGCCCTCGTCATCGGCGCGGAAGAACCCGACGGCGGCTACTGGATGCCGCTGTTCGTGGCCCTCGCAGCCGGTGTGCCCCTGGACGACCCGCTCCGCGAGAAGATCAAGGAGGCGATCCGGACCGGCGCCTCACCCCGCCACGTCCCCGACGAGATCCTGGAAGTCCCCGGCATCCCGCACACCCGCACCGGCAAGAAGCTCGAAGTCCCCGTCAAGCGCCTCCTTCAGGGCGCCCCGGTCGAGCAGGTCGTCAACCCGGCAGCCGTGGACGCCCCCGACCTCATCGACCACTTCGCCCGCCTGGGTGCGGAACGCCGGGGCCGGTCGACATGACAGCCGCGCGGATCACCCTCGCCGTCGTGCTGGCCCTGGTCTTTCTGCCACTGGGAGCGGCGAAGGTCGCGGCGGTGCCGTTCATGCGCCAGGCGGCAGCGCACCCTCCTCGGTGAACTCGGCCTCATAGCAGCCTGTCAGGGGCTCACGACCCGGTGGGGTGGAGGGCGGCCGTGCGACAGCCGGGTGAGAGGCTGTTGGGCGGGCGCGCCGAAGTGTGGGGGGAACACGTGGGTTTGCTGGCTTTGACGGATGCCGCCGGGGCGGGGGAGGACAGGTTCGACTGGTTCCGCGAGACGGTGTCCAGCACGGTCATGCCTGTCATGCTCAGTACACGCCATGCGGCCGACTTCCGGGCGAGCATGACGGAGGTGGATCTCGGCGTGGTGCGGCTGTCCGCCGTGGCCTGCTCGCCGGTGGTCTCACGCCGCACCTCGACTCATGTCCGGCGCGGCGATCCCGAGTGCCTGCAGCTGGCACTCATCACCCAAGGCGAGGTGCGGATTTCCCAGTACGGCAACGAAGCGGTGGTCGCGGGGGGACTCGTGCTCACGGACACCTCACGGCCGAGCGAGGGGGTCTGCGCGGAGGGACAGATCGAGTCGGTGGTCATGCAGATGCCCCGTCAGTCGCTGGGACTGACCGCCGACCGACTGGACCGCCTCCTCGCACGGGACCTGACAACGGATGTGGGATCAGGGGCGATCCTCGCCGACTTCCTGAAGACACTGCTCACACGAGGGCCGCAATGTGACCCGGAGGAGCTGCGCGGAGCGGGGGCCGTCGCTCTCGACCTGACCACGGCGTTTCTCGCGCGGCGGCTCGGTGACCCGCGTCAGGCGCCTGCCGAGGCGCGCGCGCGGGAGACGCTGCAGCGGATCTACCGCTTCATCGAGAGCAATCTCGGCGACCCGGACCTGACTCCCGAGGTGATAGCCGAGTGGCACAACATGTCCGTGCGGGGTCTCTACCGCCTGTTCGACGACCAGCCCCGGACCGTCGCGGCACACATCCGTCAGAGCTGGCTGGAGCACGCCCACGCCGACCTCGCATCCGGAGAACGCAGCGCTGAGCCCGTTCAGGCGATCGCGGCGCGCTGGGGCTTCCCCCGTGCGACCGGCTTCAGCCGGGCGTTCCGCGAAGCCTACGGAATCAGCCCTGTCGAACACCGTGCCCTCTCCCTGGCCGGCCCGCGGCACGCAGAGGACAGGAACCCGGCAGGCCATGCACACCACGGCGCGCCGCCCGGTCCTACATTCTCCGTTGGGGACAGCACCACAGCGTGAGCGGAGCCACGGGACAACAGACCCGGCCCGCCGCCCGGCGTGCCATCGACGGTGGCGTCGGCCTGTGACAGTCGTGTCTCCACACCCCTCGCCTTCCGGCGAGGGGGCGTCCGAGCTCCATCTCATGGGGGACATGAATGAGCGTGACCAAGAAGGCTGCCACCACTGTCGCGGCCTGCGCCCTGGCCTTCGCCGGGGTTGTGGGCTCAGCGGGTCAGTCGTTCGCCGGATCGAACGGCCAGCAGATCCACTTCCACGACACCAGCACCGTCGTCTACTCGATCCGCATCGAGGGCTACAACCAGAACGGCGACCCGGTGTCGGGATGCTTCCTCACGCCGAGCAGGGACACCTGGATCAGCGGATGGTGGTGGAAGGGAGAGGTCAGCGTCACCTTCTACAGGAACAACTCCTGCTCCTTCGCCACGTATTACGGCGACACGATCGCGTGGGTCCCGACCGAGTGGAGCAGTGACTGGATGACCGTCTACTCCTGACCCCGCCTGTCCAATCCGAGATGAAAGAGAGAGCAGAATGCGCATACCGACGGGAATGGGCGGGTGGGTTCGCCGCGCTGTCGGAATCATGGCGGCGAGTGTGCTGATGTTCCTGTGCCTGCCCGCGTCGTCTGCGTCGGCGGCCATCGGCAGCGACTGGCAGCGACTCACCAACCTGAACGCGACGAAGTGTCTTGAGATCGCGGACTGGAGCACGGCGAACGGCGCTGCCGCCCGGCAGTGGGACTGCCATCTGGGGTACAGCCAGCAATGGTGGTTCGCGCGCAACGGCACGCTGATCAATGCCCAGAGCGGTAGGTGCCTCGAGATCGCGGACTGGAGCACCGCGAACGGTGCTGCGGCGCGGCAGTGGGACTGCCACGGCGGGGCCAACCAGCAGTGGGAGTGGGCCGGCACCACGACCTACGACGGACTCGACGTGATCGCTCTCATCAACGTGAACAGCGGTAAGTGCCTTGAGATCGCGGACTGGAGCACCGCGAACGGTGCTGCGGCCCGCCAGTGGGACTGCCACTACGGGGACAACCAGCTGTGGTACGCCGGCGACATTCCCTAGCCTCGATCTTTCGTGACGGCCCGTCGGTTCATCCGGCGGGTCGTTTCGGTTGTTCGGGCCGGTGATGGGTAGGGCGATAGCCCGGCTGTCGCGTCGGGTGTGCGTCGGGTTCCACTGCTCCGGTCTGGGTGGTGCTTCTCGCAGGGACGGGAACGTGCTGGTCAGCCGGGGTTCGGGAGGGCTTCGAGCGTGCCGCGGCGTCGGTGATCACGCTGGTCCAGGGCCAGTGGCGAGCAAATCGCAGGTGGCGGCGGGCGGTGGTGACGATCTGGGCGGCGGCGGAGAACAGGCGGAGCCGGAGACGACGAGGCTCCCGCCTGCGGGGTTCGCCGGTCAGGGCGAGCATGGCATCCAGGCCAGCAGGTCCAGGGCGATCTGGACGATCTCCAGCCAGATCCGGTTCTGCGCTGTGTCGTGCAGGGGGGCAGGTTGCGCAGGCCGGTGGCCCGCGCGGCCCGGATGCGGTCCTCGGCTCTCGCGCGTTGGCGGTGGCGCAGTTCGAGTGCGGCGATCGGGACGTCGGTGGTGTTGGTGGCGAACGCCGTGAGCCGCAGCCCATCGGCATCGGTGAAGCGCAACTGCGCGCCGGGGTGCGGCCGTTCCTTGCGGACGATGAGCCGCATCCCCTTCGGCCAGCCCTTCAGAACGTCCCCGTCGAGTTCGGCGACCCAGGCGCCGTCGCGGATCTCGCCGCCCCGGCCCGACTGCCACCGCCCACGCGGCGGGCGGGACCTTGAGGACGGCCTGGTGGATGGCGTCGGTGATGGTCATGCCGACCGAGTACGACAGCCACCTGCCCCGCTTCGCGAGCCAGGCGACGAACTCGCGGGTGCCGCCTCCGGAGTCGGTACGAATCAGCGCCTGACGTCCGCGCCGGTACTTCTCCGGTAGCTGGGCCAGGGCGAGCTGGGCCGTGGTGCAGGATCTTCCCACATGAGGAGTGCTTCTTTCCGCGCGACGACCTGGACCCTAGACAAGTCTCATCAATGCTGATCAGGAGCACTCTTCGCGTTTCTGATCACTCCTCGGACGACCGTCTGCCCGACAGAAGAAGGCTAGGCCGGTGCGTCTGCGCCAATCCGGGCACGCCGTGTGCGATTCCGTAGGTGAACAATGAGCGGCAGGGCAGATCCGATCAGTGCCATGACGACGGCGGCGACCCAGTGCCGCGTCTGCTGGCCCATGAGCAGGCACGAGACGGCACCGAAGCAGGCACCCGCTGCCGGGACCAGGGGCGCGTGCCGACCGGCGGTCGTATCGGTGAGAGAGGCCACGCTGAAGTGGGCGACGATGAATCCGACAAACAGGGCGAATGTGTACCATCCTCCGCCGTCAGGGAGGGCGTAGCCCTTACGGGTTCGCTCCAGTCCCAAATCAACGGCCCCGGCGACTGCCCAGAAGAACGCGCTGGAAGCCACCACGCCGAGAGCGACGCGCCACGCCGTATTCGTCATGCCGGGATCGTATGAGCGATGAGTGGAGTTCGGCCAGGGCGTTGTTCCGGCCCGCCCTGTACAGAGAGACGTGGCTTCGGCGTCGAGGATGGCGAGCAGCTGCCGGGGCGATGCACCGCTTCACCTGGAAAGTGTCGCCGCCTGGTACGGGAACCAGAACCTCAGTAATCTCCATCCTCGCTGTTCAGAGGCGCTTCCCGCATCCCTGATCACGTGCTGGACAGACCGCTTCGTGAAAGCGCGAGGCCTAGCACGTCTATATCCCCGCTGAACCGATCACACCGCATGGGACTGGTCCCTCACCGCTCGACATGAAGTTGCTTCGGATCGGGGCACCGGGCGACGGCACGCAGCGGCGATGCTCCGGCGCCCGGTCCCCGACGGACTGTGGGCGGAGGTGAAGGAGCGCGGGCTGCTGCCCGAGGACGTACCGACCCCGGGGCGGACGGGCTGATGCGGATCGCTCTGTTCAGCACCTGCTTCAACGACACCATGTTCCCCGGCACTGGGAAGGCCGTGGTCGAGGTCCTTGAACGGCTCGGCCACCGCGTCGACTTCCCGCGGGAGCAGAGACTGGTCGGGGAACTGGCTTTGCCGGTCGCCGCACAGGTACTGGGTGACCGGCGCGTCGTTCGTGGTGCGGGCCGCCTCGGCCGAGAGGCACAGGCCGCTGAACAGGTTGCGGACCGAGTGGACCGGTCCTGCCGGTCCGGTGGTCTCCTGGATGGGTACCAGGACCGCTCTCGACGCGGCGCGCCTGAACGACCGCGACCGACGGCGTAGTACTGCCCGCAGGGCCCGGGAGTATGACGGCCCGCCTCTCGGCCGTTCGCACGCACCTCGTCCGCTGCCACCGCCACCACCCGCCACCTCGAGGTCACGTCCGCACCCACCCTCGTCGCGTCCGCGACGGCGAGCCGGTGACCACCGCCGCAGAGGTCAAGCTCTGATCGAGCCGTACCTCTGGGTCACGTACGGGGGAAGCCACGCGGGCACACGGGCGAACGACCGATGGCGCCGCCGCTGGTCGGGCGCGGAGCCCTCAGGCTCGCCCTGGCCGCGGCCCGGTGCCGGCCCGGTACGGGTGCCGTCCTGCGACGGGAGCTCACCCCGCGCCGCGTGGGGCCGCTGGCCCGGGCCCGCCGACACCGGCACGAGCCGGCCCCGGCCCCGCGGCCGGTGCCGGCGCGATCACCCGGATTCGACAGCTCGCTCATCGAGGGGTTCGAGGGGCCGGTCACCCCAGTCGGCCGCGTCGACCAGGTCGCGCCAGTCGGGCAGTGTGCCGGCCCGGCACGTCACTGCGCAGCAACTGCCGGTGAAGCTCAGCACCGTCAGCGTGCTCCCGTCGTTCCAAGCGTCCTCCGCGGGGTGACGCGCGGATCCCCGGGATGCCGTGAGAGACGGCGGGCGGGATAATGGTGCTCGACTCGTGGTGCGCACTCCGGGGCTTTCGATGCCGCCGGCGCCTTCGCGTGCGCGCGGCGCGCGGGACGGCCGAACCGCCCAGACCACCACAACCGAGTGAGTCATGCGATGAGTGACACACTGCACGCCCCCGTCGTGGGCGTCATCCCGGTGGGAGCGGAGCCGGTCGCGCTCGCCACCGACGGCAACGACCGGATATTCGTCACCAACAGCGGTGACAACACCGTATCGGTGATCAATCCCGCGACCGCCACCGTCACGAAGACCGTCCAGGTCGGAATCGCCCCGCAAAGCGTGGCGGTCGACCCGCAGTTCGGCGGGTACGTCGCCAATGGCGGCGGCGCCACCGTCTCGGTCATCGACCATGCGAACACCGTCACCACCACGATCGGCACGGGCCCCGTCCCGCCCGTTCCACCAGCCGACACGACAAGGGTGGCCGTCGACCATTTCGCGAGCCGTGCCTACGCGACCCTGCGCGCCGCCGACCGCATCGCGGTGATCCACACCAGCGGCACTCCTCCCCACCTGCAGGGTTTCATCGACGTACCCCGTCCCCTCGGGATCGCACTGCATCCCTTCAAGCACCGCTTGTACGTCACCCAGCCCGACTTCGACACCGTCTCGGTCCTGGCCCCCAAGACCGGTGAGTTCCCCGTGACCATCCCCGTCGGGCAGCGGCCGACCGGCATCGCGATCGACCACACGAGGGGGCGCGTGTACGTCGCGAACTCCGCCTCCCACACCGTGTCCGTGATCGACACGGCCAGCGGCGGCGTCCTCGACGTCGACGTCCTCGCGCCCCCGGTCGCCGTGGCGCTGGATCCTCAGGGCAACGCCTACGTCGGCCATGCGGACGGCACGCTGAGGATCATCGATGCCGCGACCCATGGGGTCACCGCCGGCGTCACCGTCGGATCCGGGGCGGTGGCGGGCCTGGTGTACGAGCCGTTCCACAAGCGCGTGTACGCGGCCGACAGCGCCGACGACACCGTCTCGGTCTTCGATCTCACGGGCGGTTGACGGACGTCGCCGGCCTCGCGCTGCCGGCGGCGTCCCGGCCACCGGGCCACCGCGTGCATCACCGCACCGAACACCTCAAGCTCACCACGACCACTGGAGGACGACCATGGGTGACTTCGTCGTGAACACGTCCCTCGCAGGAGGCCAGTCGCAGCCCTGCGCGGACGCACTGAACACCAGCGGCCTGTTCACCGCACTGTGGGCGGACGACGGCGACGCCAGCATCAAGGGGCAGCGGCTCGACTCCGCGGGCTCGAAGGTCGGTACGGAGTTCGTCGCCAGCGTGGCGTCCCAGCCCGGCGGCAACACGAACCGCCGGTGGCCCTTCCTGGACTCCGTCGGGACGGACACCTTCGCCGCATGGATCGAGCAACCCTTCAACCAGCCCCCGCCCACCCCCGCGGTGGTGCTGCGCCGATTCACCGGCGCGCAACCGGCCGGGCCACCGGTCCAGGTCAGCACCGACGACATCGACCCTCAGTTCCCGCCCGCGGTCACCCGGATGATCGACGGCGGCTGCCTGGTCGTCTGGACGGGCGCCTCGAGCGACAAGCGCGTACGCGCGCAGCGCTTCACCCCCGAAGGGCAGAAGGCGGGCTCGGAGATCGCCGTGAACACCACCGCGGCCTTCCACACCGACGCGTCCGTGACGCTCCTGAGCAACGGGGACTACGTCGTGGCCTGGACGAACGGCCAGCCGGTAGGGGGCGGAGGGCTCATCTACCGCGTCTTCGCATTCGACGGAAGCCCCCGGACCGGCGAGAAGCGCCCCAATATCGCGGGCTTCACGGGACGTGGCGCGCTGACGGGTCTCGACAACGGGTGCTTCGTCGCCGCACACGTCAAACCGACGGTCAATAGCGACCTCGGAGTCATGCAGAGCACGGTCTCGGCGGCCGTCATCGACCCGGCTGCGGACGGCGTCGTCATCAGCGCCTCCGCGGGTTCACCGAAGCACTTCAACCGCACCTCCCCGGCGCTGACGGCCCTTCCGGGCGGGCAGTTCGTGCTGGCCTGGGTGGAGAAGAGCGCGGACACCGTCCAGACGGTGCCCACCGTGATGGCCCAGCTCTGCTCGGACAGCCAGCTGGAAATCGGACCGAAGGTCGCGGCCAGCTCCGGCACCGAGGGAAACCGCTTCCACCTCAGTGCCGCGGCCGTGTTCGGCAACGGCTCTCCCAGCAGCGTGTTCCTGTCGTGGGCCGACATGGCGACCGGCGGCGACACGACGATCCGGGGCAGCGTCCTCGCCGCCGCCCCCGGCGGGCTGTCCTGACCGGCGTACGGGCCCGCCCCGACCACGTCGGGGCGGGCCTCCGGTCACTCGTCGACGACTCCGTATCGCCAGAGCGACCCTTTACGGGACCGGTGCGAGCGGCGCGGCGATCCTGAAGCACGCGGACTGGAGCTCTGCGGGAGTGCTCACCGGTTCGGCGAAGAGATGGAAGTCCCGGTGCCGGATGAAGCGATCGGGGAATCTCACCGACCGGAACGAGACCTGGTTCGGATCGATTTCCGCCCTTTCGAGGGCGAAGGTCGAGTCCTCGCGTACCTCGGCTGCGACGGCGGGGTCGATGATGCCCGTGAAGAACTTGCTCTCCATCCGGAAGTCGTCGAACGTCATGAACCGCAAACAGAAGCCCAGCGGCGGCAAGGCGCGCAGCAAACGGCCCGTCGTCCCGAAGTCCAGGCTCGTTCCGTCCCACTCGAAGGTGGCGTCGGCACGATCCCCGTCGGTCTCGATCTTGGCGATGTCGACACTGCCGTCACGATCGATGATGAAGAAGTCCGGGAAATTGTTGGAAAAGAGCGAAAGCCTGTGCGCGGCCATGGGAATCCTCCAAGGAGGTATCGAAGGCATGTCCGTAGGACTCGGGTGCGCTGTTTCCAGCATGCGCTCTCAGGGAAATGCGCGCCAATGCTTCACGTAGTTGTCAATTCTATTGAAAGCGTTACCTATTGCTCGCTGCGACACCGGCCCAACCCGTTCGGGGGACCTCTCCTTCTTCGGGACCGACGGTCCGGTTCGACCACAAGGTGGCACCTGCCTACAGCTGGGCGGCGGACCACCTCGCCGAACTGCTGACTGATGCCGGGCTCGTTCCCGTTGCCCGACTGCTCCACGATCCGGCCTCCGAACGGGGCTTCCTCGACGCTTATTTGCTGGCCCGCCGTTCGTAGGGCCTGCCCGGCAATACCCGCCGGAGGTGCCGGCGCACCTCCGGACTGCCGACTCGGCAGGCACTCGCTGATCCGGCACGGTCGGCACCTGGCGGCGTCGCTTCATCGAACCTGCGCGGACGAGAAGTCGCAGATGGCACTTGCACCCGACTTGCCGCACCTGGCTCACGTGAACGCCGGCTCGAGGTTCGGCTGCCTCGTGAGCCGGCCTCGTCCGCCGGCGCCGATCGTGTTCGGGCCGATGGTGACGGGCTGTGAGCCTCTTTCCTGGTGGAGGGAAAGAGATGGAACGCCTAGGCAAGGGTGTGGTCCCCTGCGCGGATGAGCTTGTCGGTCGATGCTTCACCGCACCTGACCACGAAGAAGGGCCGACGAGTCGGTACATGGGCCGACGACCGGCACCTACGCGCCATCGTCGACGCGGCGAACGTTGCCTGACGCGGCCCGCAAACCCGGCCCGGCCCGGCTCGGCCCGATCCTGGGCTTGCCGGCCTGGATCGTGCACCGGATCCTGGTCCGTCATGGCCTGAACCGGCTGGCCTGTCGGCGACACGTGAACGTGCTCAGCCAGGTACGGGGGAACGGACCCAACGGCCGCGCGTCTGCGAGACTCGGATTCCGGGCCCGGCCACCTGGACTCACGGGATGATGAGGACCTTGCCCCGGGTCCGGCCCGCTTGGCTGAGACGGTGGACGTCGGCGAGGTCGGACAGGGGACGCGATGAGCTGATGTCGAGGCTGACCGTGCCCGCGTCGACGAGGTCCACAAGCGCCCCCAGGTCCGCAACATCGTTGCGGGCGACCATGTGCATCGCGCTCACGCCGGCGTCGAGAGGCGGCTCGATCGGGGTTGCGATCGACACGATCCGCCCTCCCCGCCGCACAAGAGGAGCCAGAGCCGCAGCGTCCTGCGGGCTCAACGGCGCCAGGTTGAGCAGGACGTCCACCGGGCCGTCGAGCGCGGTGCTCACCGGTCGAGCGGCGTAGTCCAGGACGTGGTCCGCCCCCTGCCGCAGGACCGCCTCGGTACTCCGGGGACCGGCCGTGGCGATCACCTCGGCCCCCGCGTACTTGGCAAGCTGCGTGACAAAGCCGCCGACGCCACCACCCGCACCGTTGACCAGCACCCGTTGGCCCACGGCCACCTTCCCGTGCTCGAACACCGCCTGCCACGCCGTCAGGCCGGCGACAGGAAGCGCTGCGGCGTGAGCGAGCGGGATGGACTTCGGTGCCGCGGTCAGCAAGGCGGCGGGTGCCCGGACGTATTCGGCAGCCGCGCCGCCGCCGTCGAGCCGTCCGATGACACGGTCGCCCACGGCGAACCCCTCCGCCCCTGCGCCGATCTCGGCCACGGTGCCGGCGACGTCCCAGCCGAGCGCGTAGGGCAAGTGCACGGGGAGGAACGCCTGCAGCAGTCCGGCACGCAACGCGGCCTCGGTGGGATTGAACGAGCTGGCGGCTACACGGATGAGCACTTCACCGGAGGCGGGGCGCGGACGCGGAACATCGTCGTAGTGGATCACGGAAGCATCGCCGAACTCGTGGATGCGTGCGGCCTTCATCATCGTCATGCCGTGAATCTACGAGGGAGGATGAGGACGAGCCATGCGCAAAAACTTCCTCATTCATACGCGATCGTCTCGCGCTCTACGCTCGGGGCATGGATGTACTGAGCGATGTGGTCGCGGTGACGCGGACCGGTCGACCCCGGTCGGCGTATGTGCGATGGCATGCCCCGTGGGGACAGGAGTTCTCCTCCGTACCAGGGTCGGCTGGCTTCCAGGTGGTCCTGCAGGGCTCCTGCTGGCTCCTGCCCGAGGACGCCGAACCCGTCCACCTCGGCACGGGAGACGTGGTGTTCCTGCCGCACGGCAAAGGGCACGTCCTGGCCGACAGCCCCGCGACCCCGGTGGCGACCCCTGCCTGCGACCCCGACGACCCGGAGCCGTACGACGCCTACGCATCGGACAGCGTCGATAGGAGCGGAGAAGGCGGTCCGGTCACCGTATTGCTCTGCGGGGCCTATCAGCTCGATCCGTCCCGCGCCCACCCGCTGTTGCTGTCCCTCCCGGATCTGATCCACCTGCCCGCGCACCCTGGCCGCCGTGCCGAGTTGGGCTTGGCGGTGGAGCTGCTCGCCGCCGAGCTGGAGACCCCGAGCCTGGGCACGGACGCGGCCGTCCCCGCACTTCTGGACACACTGCTGCTCTACATCCTGCGCATCTGGTTCGACGAACGGCCCCTGAGAGGGGGCCACACCACCGGATGGGCCGCCGCACTGAACGACCCGCCGGTCACCGCTGCCCTCCACGCCATCCACCGCGACCCGGCGGCGCCGTGGACAGTGGCGAAGCTCGCCGCGGAAGCCGGGCTCTCCCGGGCACCCTTCGCCAAACGCTTCACCCGGCTGGTAGGCCAGCCACCCCTGGCCTACCTGACCTGGTGGCGGATGACGACGGCAGCACGACTGCTACGGACAACGGACGCGCCGCTGAGATCGGTCGCCGCCCTCGTGGGCTACACGTCCGAGTACGCCTTCGCCCACACATTCAAACGCGCGCACGGCACCCCGCCCGGAACCTACCGCCGGAAGGGTTGACCCAAAGCGGGCACACCTGAGCACGTTCAGGATCGAGCGCCGCCTTCGAAGCGTCCTTTGCCGACATCACCGGCCACCTGATCGTGTGGCGGGTCGTCATGGGCATCGGCGCGGCCGTGATCACGCCCGTGCCCGCCGGGGCCGTCAGAGCCGGACCGTCCAGCTGACCGTGGTCCTCATCGTCCGGGCGATGGCGCGGTCCCGCACCGAGGGCGTGCGGTCCTCGGCGGTGAGGGACAGCGTGTGGGTCCGAAGGTCGAGCAGCCGCAGGGCCGGGTCGGACACCCGTACGTCGGTGCGGCCCGCGAGGGACTTCATCTCCCGCCCGTCCAGGTACCAGCGGATCGTGAGTTGACGCCCGTCCGCCCCCGTCAGCCGGGGCACGAGGGCTTTGGCGGTGTCGCCCCTGCGGAGGGTGCGATCGGTGGGCGTGACGGGGGAGGCGATGCGCGCCTCGCGGTAGAAGCCGGCGATCATCGCCTCCACTCCGGGCAGATTGAAGGGCTTGCCGAGGGAGCGCATCATGGAGTTCTCGGTGGGACGCCGCAGTCCGGTGACGTAGTAACCGCCGCCCTCGTACGCGCCGACGGCGCCGCCGTCGGGAGACTGCTCACCGAGCCAGCGGTGCCACTTGGTGCCCCGGTCGGCCATGTCGTCGGCGGTGAGGGTCGTGATGTTGGAGTCGGCGGGCTCGGGGCCACGTAGCGCTCGTAGCCGGGATAGTCGGGATAGAAGTACTCGTCGGCGAGCTTGCCCAGGGAGTGGCCGGTCTCGTGGATCGCGACCTGGCCGGATTTCTCGTTGCCCGCCGAGGCCGTTGATATGCCCTCGTAGCCGAGGGTCTTGCTGGGCTCGTTGTAGCCCGCGCCACCGTACTTGGTGCTGTTGGCGAGGACGAGCACCAGGTCGGCCTCGGGGGCCTTCGTCACGTATCCGTCGACCTTGTCCTGGTCGACGCAGAGCAGCCGCTCGACGCCGTCGCACCAGAAGTACGAGCCGAGAGCCGTGTCCCGGAGGGTGCCGGGAGAGGGGTCGCCGGAGACGCCGGACTGGTTCGAGACGGCGTCGACGGTCCAGACGTTGAAGAGGTTGCGGTAGGTGGTGTACGGCTCGACGGCCGTCAGCTCGGCCCATTTCTGCTGGGCGTCGGCGTGGAAGCGGGGCAGTTCGGCGACGGTGTAGCCGTCTCCGACGACGACGATGTCGAGCCGGTCGGCGATGGGGCCGTTGTCGACCACCTTGGCCACCTCGCCGTCGGCGACCGCCTCGGTCGCCGTCAGGCGGGAGGTCTGCTGGTTCCGGCCCTCCGGCGGCACATGCGTGTGGCCGGATCCGGCGAGCGTCCCGTGTTCCGGCCCGGGTATCTCGACCTCGACTCCGGCCGTGGGGGGTGCCGTCGGGTCCGCGGCGGCGCTGCCGGGTGCGGCGGCGAGGACGGCCGCGAGGGCGACGGCCACTCCGGCCGCCGTGGCTCCGCGTCGTGCTGAACGCATCAAATCAGCCCCTTGTCAGGCGAGTTAACCGCTTCAGTAAATGTGCTGAACAAGTTGCTTAACCTAGAGGCAAGGCATGGGGTGCGCAATGCCTACTGCGCCTGGATACTGGGGAGTTCACGAACGAGGGGGTCCGCATGGACGATCCGGCCACGATCGGCCACCGAGTACAGCGCCTGCGCACTCAACGCGGGCTGACGCAGAAGCAGTTGGCCGAGCCCTCGTACACCCCCGCGTACGTCTCGACGCTGGAGTCGGGCAAGGTCAGGCCCTCGGAGACCGCACTGCGCTTCCTTGCGGAGCGGCTCGGTACGTCGTACGAAGAACTGGCCACCGGCCGCCCCGCACACCTCGCCACCGAGCTGCGGCTCGCTCTCTCCGACGCCCACCAGCAGCTTGCCACCGGGACGGCCGACGAGGCCGCCGTGCGCTACCGCCGGCTCCTCGCCGACGCGGAGCACCTCGGACTCGTTCCCGAGCAGGCCGAGGCGCTGCTCGGGCTCGGCGACTGTGCCCTGGAGACCGGTGAACTGGTCGACGCGGGCCGACACTTCCAGGCCGCCGAGCGGCTCCTCGCCGAGGAACCGCTGCCCCGCCGCGCACGCGCGATCCGGGGCCGTGCCGTTGCACACCTCCTGGCGGGGGAGCTGCGTTACGCCTGCTACCTGCTCGAATCCACCATCGACGAGCTCGGCGCGAGCGGCCTGGCCGACCCCGAGGCGCTGGTCATCCTGTACGCAGCCGTGATCGGCCCGTACATCGACATGGGTGCACACGCCCGTGCCGCGCACGCCGCCGAGCTCGCCCTGGCACTGGCTCCACAGGTCGACGATCCTGCGCTGGTGGCGGGCATGCACCGGCAGGTGGCTCGCACCTTCCTCGCCGAGGGGCGCACGGCCGACGCCGACGCCTCACTGGCCAAGGCGCAGGCGATCTACCAGCAGCTGAGCCTGTGCACCGATCTCGCGCACTGTCACTGGATGCGCGGCTACGTTCAGGCTCAGAAAGGCGAACTGGTCTCGGCCGAAAAGGAGTTGCGGGCTGCCCGGGACATGCTGAATGCCAAGCGCGCCGCTCTGTTCACCGCGCAGGTGGAGGTGGAGTTGGCCGATGTCCTCCGGCGGCTCGGACGGCACGACGAGGCGTCGGACCTGCTCTCTGCATTTCTTGAGCTGGGTGACCGGCACGGGGCGGTGCACGCGGGGGGTGCGCACAGGCTGCTCGGGCTGATCGCCGAGGAGCGGGGGGACAGCGAGACCGCGGAGGAGCACTACGTCATGGCGCTCGGACTGCTGGAGCGCAGCGGCGCGAGCGGCGACCTCGCCGATCTGTGCCGTCTGCTGGGCGACCTTCTGCGCCGCGGCGGCCGCACCGAGGCCGCCCTGGACGCGTACCGTACGGGTCTGGGCCATCGCTCGCCCCCGGGAACGACGACGCTGGGTCCGGCTCCGACGGCACTGGCGTTCCCGAGGCACTGAACGAGCAGCCGACAGTGTCCCGCGTCGGCCTTACAAGTCCTACATCTAGTGCCGCATCAGGCAACGTTCGCCCTGTTTGATGTGACGCGCCGTCGCGGTGCTGTGCCGGACGGCGCGTGGCCGTCACCCTGTCCGGGTGGCAGAACGGGTACGTGTACGGGAGATCGACGATGACGAAGGCAGACGGCTGCTGCGGATCATCCGCCGGGGCACGGGGTCGGTGGTGACCTGGCGGCGGGCCCAGATGGTGTTGCTGTCCGCGCAGGGCATGCTGGTGGCGGAGATCGCCGAAGTGACGTTCACCAGCGCAGACCGGGTCCGCGACGTGATCCACAACTTCAACGCCGACGGCTTCGACTCCCTGTACCCGAAGTACAAGGGCGGCCGGCCCAAGACGTTCACCCTGCCCGAGCGGCGCGAGGTCAAGAAGATCGCGAAGTCCAAGCCGGCCGAGCACGACTTGCCGTTCTCGACCTGGAGCCTGACCAAGCTGGCGGACTTCCTGGTCGCCGAGTGGGGGGTCGACGACATCAGCCACGAGGGCCTGCGCATCCTGCTCCGCGAGGAAGGCGTCTCCTTTCAACGCCTGAAGACCTGGAAGACCTCCCGCGACCCGGACTACGCGGCCGAGAAGGCCCGGGTCGAGCGCCTCTACGCGATCGCCGACGGCGACGTCATACCCGAGGACGGCGAGCCTGAAGTCGTTTTCTGCATGGACGAGTTCGGACCGCTCAACCTGACGCCCCACCCGGGCCGGCGGTGGGCCGAGCACGCCGGCAAGCACAAGGACCCCGACCGCGAACCCCGCCGCAGGCGGCGGGCGCCCTACAACCGCTACGGCGGAGTACGCCATCTATTCGCCGCACTGGACCTGGCCAAGGACAAGCTCTACGGCCACATCAAGCCGATCAAGAAGCGGACCCAGTTCCTGGAGTTCTGCCGCTACCTGCGCAGCCTCTATCCGTCCCGGGTCCGTATCGCGATCGTCTGTGACAACTTCTCCCCGCACCTGACACGAAGAAGTGCCAGCGGGTCGGCAGCTGGGCCGGGGCGAACAACGTCGAGATCGCCCACACCCCGACCAACAGCTCCTGGCTGAACCGGATCGAGGCCCAGTTCACCGCTCTGCGCCACTTCACGCTGGACGGCACCGACCACGTCAGCCACAAGGAGCAGGGCAGCATGATCTGCCGCTACATCATCTGGCGGAACAGGCACACTGCCGATATTCGCTTGCGCTCCCTCGTCACTCGGGTCAACGTCGCGTGACACCTGACGAAGGCAGAGAGAATGACCATGCAGACCCATCCCGTCGACCATGAGCTCATCCAGGCAGCGGCGCACGTTGCTCGCACTCGCTGCCGGGGCGACAACCACACCATGGCAGCCGCGGCCCGCGCCCAGGACGGCCGGATCGTCACCGCGGTGAACGCCTACCACTTCACGGGAGGACCCTGCGCCGAGCTGGTCCTTATCGGCACGGCAGCCGCCCAGGGCGCCTACGAACTTGACACGATCGTCGCGGTGGGCGACCGAGACCGAGGGGTTGTTCCCCCGTGTGGCCGGTGTCGCCAGGTCCTCCTCGACTACTTCCCGGCCCTCAAGGTCATCGTTGGCGCAGGCGATCGCATCCGAACCGTCCTCATCACCGACCTGCTGCCCGAAAGCTACGTCTGGGCCGACCACCAGCTCGACGCCGAGTGAACCGCGCTGCTCAGCACGCGCTGGCACCGCTCGCCGACAACAGGGCAAACGTTGCCTGATGCGGCACCAGCATTTGGGTACTTACGCCCCACCACCGTGAAGCGGTCAGGGACCGGCTCGCCGAGCTCCTCGATCTGATCGTCAAACGGTGAGCGTGGCCTGTCGTCGGGCCGGACAGCGGCCGCGAGTGCCGTGGCCACCGGTGTGAGGCCGGGACCGGTGGGTGCACGCCTGGTCAGGAGCGCCCTTGGTCCTCAGCTCGAGACGGCCTCGGCCCAGCCGCGGTTGACGGTCACTCTTGCCTTCTCCCGCTGCGCCTCCGTCGGAAACGTCGGGGTGCCCTCGACCGTCGGCAGTTTCTCGGCGGCGGCCTTGTCGAGGGTGCCGTCCTTCTCCATGGCGTCCATGAGGACGGGGCGTGCATAGGCGCCGAGCCGGAGGTTCTGGCCCTCCGGGCTGAAGACGTACTCCTGCCACAGACGTGCCGCCGCGGGGTGCGGAGCGTCTTTGTTCACCGCGTTCGCGTAGTACTGGGCGAAGCTGCCGTCGAAGGGGATGGCGGTCCGCCAGTCGACGTCCGTGCCATTCTCGCGGAATTCGTCGGCGTATCCGAGGTTGAGGAAGTCCCAGTCGATGCTGATCGGGGTCTGGCCCTTCGCGATCGTGGCCGGGGTGGATTCGACCGGGATGAAGTTGCCGTTCTTGCTGAGCTCGGCGAAGAAGTCGATGCCGGGCTGGACGTCGTCGAAGGAACCCCCGTTCGCCAGGGCCGCCGCGTAGACCCCGGCGAAGGCGGAGCCGGACTTGGTGGGGTCGCCGTCGAGCGCGACCTTGCCCTTGTACTCGGGCTTGCGCAGGTCGGCGAAGGTCGCGGGGCAGGTCTTCACGCGCTTGGCGTCACAGCCGATCGAGATGTAACCGCCGTAGCTGTTGTACCAGCGGGCCCGGTCGTCCTTCTGCTCCTCGGGGATCTCGTCGTACGCGGCGACCTTGTACGGAGCGAGCAGGCCCTGACGTGCCGCGGACTGCGCGAAGGAGTCCCCCACGTCGATCACATCGGGGGCGCGGCCTCCGTCCCTGTGCTCCTTCAGGGCGTTGATCTCGTCCTGGCTGGTGCCTTCCGGGTTCTCCACCGTGACCCTGATCCCGTACTTCTTCTCGAAGCCGTCGATCATGGCGCCGTAGTTGGCCCAGTCGCTCGGGAGCGCGATCGTGTGGAGCGAGCCCTCCTTCTTCGCCGCTGTGGTCAGTGCTGCCATGCCGCCGGCGTCCGCGGCGGATGTGGCCACCGCGGGTGCTCTGGGCGCGGTGGCGGGCTTGTCTCCGCAGGCGCCGAGGGGCGCCGCGAGGACCAGGCAGGCGGCGACGAAGGCTGTCCGGGGACGAGGTGCCGGCACAAAGGCTCCATAACGGGCGGTCACGTACTGATCGAGGCCAGCGTACGTTCGGCGGCCTCGGCAGCGCAGTCCCAGACGGTGGTGTCCGCCGTCTTCCCCTGCGGCTGCCGTACCGGCGCGTTCTCAGAACCCCTCGTCGTCCCACCCCGCCAGGAGCGCCTCCCCGAGATCCATCGCAGGCGGTGCGGCCCCGTCGACCAGGGCCTGCTCGCTCCAGATGATCTTGCCGCGGGCGGTGTAGCGCGTGCCCCAGCGCTCGGCGAACTGCGCGACGAGGAACAGGCCGCGACCGCCCTCGTCGGTGGCCTCGGCCCGGCGCAGGTGCGGGGAGGTGCTGGACCCGTCGGAGACCTCGCAGATCAGGCTGCGGTCGTACAGCAGCCTCACCCGGATGGGCTCGGTGCCGTAGCGGATGGCGTTGGTCATCAGCTCGCTGAGGATGAGTTCCGTGGTGAAGGCGATCTCCTCCAGGCCCCAGTCCGCCAGACGGCGGGCGCAGGCGTTGCGCACCGGCGACACCGCCGCAGGGTCGGGGCGCACGTCCCACTCGGCGATCCGCGCGGGGTCCAGTCGGCGGGTGCGGGCCACCAGCAGCGCGACGTCGTCGCTGGGCCTGGTGGGCAGCATCGCGTCGATCACCGCGGTGCAGGTTTCCTCCGGGGTGCGGTTGGGCCCGGCCAGGGCGGCGCGCAGCGCTGTCAGGCCCGCGTCCGGATCGCGGTCGCGGCTCTCGATCAGCCCGTCGGTGAAGAGCGCCAGCCGGGAGCCTTCCGGCAGGGTGACCGTCATGGTCTCCATGGGCAGGCCCTCGCCCAGGCCCAGCGGCGGGGATACGGGCACCTCGGGGAAGGACACGGTTCCGTCGGGGCGGACCAGAGCGGGGCCCGGATGCCCGGCGGTGGCGGCCGTCACCTGCCCCGAGACGGGATCGTAGATGGCGCACAGGCAGGTGGCTCCGGTGATCCCCTGCCACTCCTGCTCGTCGGTGTCGATGTGGGCGACCAGCTCGTCCAGGTGGCTCAGGAGTTCGTCCGGAGGCAGGTCGAGGGTGGAGAAGTTGTACACGGCGGTGCGCAGACGGCCCATGGTGGCGGCTGCGTGGAGACCGTGGCCGACGACGTCGCCGACCACCAGGGCCACCCGGGTGCCGGGCAGCGGGATGACATCGAACCAGTCACCACCCACACCCGCCTGGGCAGCCAGATAGCGGTGCGCGACCTCGACGGCCGACTGCTCCGGTACGCCCCGGGGCAGCAGGCTGCGCTGCAGGGTCACGGCCATGGTGTGCTCGCGGGTGTAGCGGCGGGCATTGTCGACGGCCAGTGCGGCCCGGGCGGTCAGCTCCTCGGCGAAGGACACGTCCTCCTCGTCGAACGGCGGGGAGTCCTGCCCCCGCCAGTAGCCGGCCATCCCCAGCACCACCCCCCGGGCCCGCAGGGGCACGGCGATCAAGGAGTGGATGCCGCGGTCCAGGATCTGCAGTGCGTTGGCCGGGTCCTGGGTCCGCCAGCCGTGGGTGACGCGCAGGTCCGCCTCCAGGACCGCACGGCCGGCGGCCAGCCCAGCCGCCATGGGGCTCGCGGGCACGAACCGGATCAGCTCGCCAACAGGGTAGAGCGGGTGGTCGCCCTGAAGGCCGACGGCGGCGGTGCGGCGCATCTCGGTGCTCGCTTCGGGGGGCTCCTCGCCGCGCAGCACCGGGTCCAGCAGGTCGACCGTGACCACGTCGGCGAACCGCGGGACCGCCACCTCCGCCAGTTCCTCCGCGGTGCGCTCGACGTTCAGCGTCGTTCCCACCCGCACCCCCGCGTCGTAGAGCAGCTTCAGCCGCTCGCGGGCCACCTCGGCCCTGCCGGAGAGTGCCCGCAGCTCGGTGGTGTCCCGCAGCGTGACGACGGTCCCGGCCTGCCCGTAGGGGGCGGTGGGCCGGATGTTCACCGACAGCAGCCGATCGGTTGCCATGTGCAGCTCGTCGGTCGCGGAACGGCCCGATGCGATCGGCTCGGCGATTCCCTCCTCCAGACCCAGGTCCGTGACGGGGAGGCCTTCCGCGTCCACGGGCAGACGCAGCAGCCGCCGCGCCTCGTCATTGGCCAGCAGCAGCCGTCCGCCGTCGCCGATGATCAGCACGCCCTCTCGCACCGCGTGCAGCACCGCGTCGTGGTGCTCGTACATCCTCGTCATCTCGGCCGGTCCCAGGCCATGGGTCCGGCGCAGCAGCCGACGGCTCACCAGAGCGGTTCCGCCCGCGGACAGGGCGAGCACCGCGGCTGCACTGCCGAGGACGACCGGCAGCTGCCGGTTCACCATGCTCTGCACGTTCTGGATCGTGACCGGGGAGGAGACGACGGCGATGACGCGGCCGTCGGAGTCCTTGACGGGGACCACCGAGACCACGGACTGTCCCAGGGACCCTTCGAAGGTCTCGGTGAAGGACTGGCCGGCCGCCGCCTTGGAGAAGGGGCCGACGACGTGCTTCCCGATCTGCCGTGGGTCGCTGTGGGCGAGGGTGACCCCGGAGAGCGTGTACACGTTGATGCCGTCGACCCCGGCGATCTTCCGGGCCGCCTGGGCGCTCGGCTGTAGCACCGCGCTCGGATGGGGGCTTCGGAGGGCCGCGACGATTCCCGGAGATTCCGCGAACGTTCCGGCGGCGGCGAGCGTACGGTGCCGGGCGTCCGCCATGCCGTCGCTGCGGGCTTGCACCACGAGCGCCACCACCGCGGCGGCGACGAGCAGCACCACGACGGCCAGCTGCAGGAGGAACACCTCGCCGGCCACGCTGCGCACGCTCAGAAGGGAGGACAGACGCTGCGGCTGCCGCGCCCCTCCCTTGGGGGGCTGGCCGTGCTCCTGACGCCCCTGGTGGCTTCCTGAGCGGGGACGCCGAGGGGGAGAGGAAGAGCTCGTGGTCGAGCCGAGCAGCCGACGTCGGACGTGTCCAAGAAGGTCGCTCATACTTTATTTTCTAACCTCTCTGGGCCGTCGGCAGCGGGGAGCGGCGTTCGCCGAGCCGGCGATCCGGGTCCCCTCCGCAGAGCGAGGGCGTGGTGTGGCGCGGCGCGTGGGGGGTGCGGGCGGGATCCGGGCCGCCGCCGCGCTGATGTGGATCCCCCACGCCCACACGCCGTGCAGGAAGTCCTGCTGGTTCAGGGAAGTGGAGAAGTGGACGGACGAGCGCTACGACGTGCCGGCCGCCGTTTCCGCCCTGCTGCGCTGAGCCGGCCACCGGCGGCCGGGAGCGTTTCTCTCGGCTCGGTCTTCTCCACGGCGCACTTCGCGCCGCGGAATGCCCGTGGTGTCCGGATAATGGATGGATCGGCGAGTGGAAGGGGACATCTCGTGCCATCGGCTCGGCCGGGGGGCGAGGAGACCCACGGCCCGTTCTGGTCCGAGCCGGGGACGCTGCTCGAGCACGTGCCCGTGGCCGTCTTCGGCCTCGACGACGGGGACCTCGTCTGTTACTGGGGGCCGGGCGCGCGGGACCTCTTCGGATATGACGCCACCGCCGTCCTGTCGAAGCCCGGCGCCCTTCTCTTCGCCGACGGGCCCCCGGGCGCCCCCGATCCGTGCTCCCGGCTGACCGAGCGAGGCCGGACCCAGGGTTACTGGAGGGGGCGGCTGCCGGCCCGGCATCGTGACCGCACCGTCTTCGACTGCGGCTTCCGGGCCTTCTCCGTGACCGGATCCGGCGGACCTTCGGTGGTGATGGTCCTGGCGAGCCGTAGTGACGAGCTCGATCGGGTCAAGACCAACCTCGCCTTCCTCGACGCCCTCTTCGAGACGTGTCCCATCGGTCTGGTCATGCTCGACCAGGACCTCCGGTACGTCCACCTCAACCAGGCGCTCGCCGACATGGACGGTCTGTCGATCGAGGCCCACCTCGGGCGGCGCATGGACGAAATCATGATCATGTCCGACGGCGGCGAGTACCAGCGCATGCTCCGCGGCGTCGCCCTGGGCGGAGCACCGGTCGTGGGAACCCTGGTGGGCATGCGTCCGCGGGGGCATCCGGACCGTGATCAGGTGCGGTCGGTGAGTTTCTTTCCCCTGAGCCAGGCGGTCGGCTCGCGCCCCGGAGTGGGCGGGCTGATGCTGGACGTGACCGACCGGGAACAGGCCATCCTCGAAGCCACCGCCAGCCGTCGACGGCTCGCTCTGCTGGACGGGGCCTCCACTCGCATCGGGACCACCCTGGACGTGAACCTCACCGCCCAGGAGCTGGTCGACGCTTCCATGCCGGACTTCTGCGACGGCGCCGTGGTCGAAGTCGTGGAGCGGATGGACGAGGTGGAGGACTTCGACCCGGCGCGACCGCTGTTCACCCGCAGGATCGCCTCCGGGACGATCTTGCCCCCTCCGGCCACCGAACTCGTGAGCGGGGTGGAGACGGTGCGGTATCCGCCCGGCTCGGTCATCCACGACATGCTGAGGACCGGCCGCGCCATCTCCGCCGTGGTGAACGAGGAGTTCCTGGCCCGGACCGTCCTCATCGAGTCACGCGCGCAGCTCTTCGCCGGGAGTGGATTGGCCTCCCTCCTCGTTGCCCCGCTCATCGCCAGGGGTACGGTCCAGGGAATCGCCATGTTCGGCCGGTCCACGGGCCGGCCGGCCTTCACCCGGGACGATGTCAGCCTGGCCGGTGAGCTCGCCTCACGGGCTGCGATCTGCCTGGACAACGCCCGTCTGTACAGCCGCGTCCAGGACATCGCCCTCACCTTGCAGCGGGCGTTGTTGCCCAGCGCGTTGGCGACCAGCCCGTACGTGGACGTGGCCCACCGGTACGTGCCCGGCAGTCGGATCACCGAGGTCGGCGGAGACTGGTACGACGTGATCAGCCTGTCCGACGGCCGAGTCGCTCTGGTGGTGGGCGACGTGATGGGGCACGGTGTGTCGGCCGCCGCAGCCATGGGCCGCCTCCGTATCACCACCAAGGCTCTGGCCAGGCACGACAGCGAGCCCGACGACCTCCTCACCGAGCTCGACGCATGCGCCCAGGAGGCCGGCATCGAGTTGGCGACGTGCCTGTACATCGTCTACGACCCGAAAAGCGGAGGAGCCCGCATCGCCAGCGCCGGCCACCCCCCGCCGCTGGTACTCCGGCCGGACGGCACGGTGGAGAGCATCGACGACGTCCTGGGAATCCCTCTCGGCGTCGGCGGCTCTCCTTTCCGTACGATCGAGATCGAACTCCCCGGGAACGCGAGTCTCGCCCTGTACACCGACGGCCTCATCGAGACACGAGGCGCGGACCTCGAGGTCGGTCTGAAGGCATTGCGCGCCGAACTGGGCAGGGCACCAGGCCCGTTGGAAGCGACGGCGGACCGCATCCTCGCGAGCCTGCTGCCCGCCCCTCCGGCCGACGACGCGGTTCTGGTCCTCGCCCGCGTCCGCCGCGCCCGTTGAGGAGGCGTCGAGCCCGGTGTGTCTTGGCAGCTGCTGGTACGCGGCCGGCGGGCCCGCCGCAGGTCATGGCGGACGGCGACCACGTCAGCCGGGTGGCCGGCCCGCGCGTACCGTTCGCAGACGAAGGTGGCCAGTTCCTCGTCCGGTCCCCGGGCGGACTCGGCCTCCCGCAGGCCGCGTTCGGCCCACTCCAGGGCTTTCGGCCGGTCGCCGCCGGCCGGCGCGGTGTCTCCGGCGTTTCCGCTGGTGGCCTGGGGAACAGCGAACAGACCGGCCTCCCCGTTTCCCCCGCCTCCTCCGCCGCCCGAGTCCGAACCGGGGGCAATCGTGCCGCCGCCAATGCCGACGTTGACGTAGAGGGTGGTGCCGGGCCCCGCGGTGAGGGTGCCGCTGACGGTGACGCCGATCCCGCCTGCGCCGCCGTCGCACCCGTTCTGGCCGGCGGCGCCGGTGGCGGTGATGTCGAGCTGGGTGACACCGGCCGGGACGGTGAAGGGCTGATCGGCGCCCGCCGTGAAGGTGACGGCCACGGGCGACGCCGCGGCAGTCGTCGCCGTGGCCACCACCAGCGCCACCACTGGGAGGGCCGCCGTGGCGAGCAGGAACGCAGCGTGTCGCCGCCGCGGTCCTCCGCTTCCGTCTCGTCGGAACGCCGCGTGGAGCGGCGACCGCAACCGTCGGCCGGCGGCCGCCCGGACGGTCTCGGAGGTGGGGGAGGCCGACTCGTTCGCGTCCATTCCGGGCGGGCCGGTGCTGCGGGCCCTCGCGAGCCGGAGTCCGGTGCTCCTGACCGGCGGGGAGCCGGCCTCGGCCACCGCCGACAGTGAGAACAAGCGGGCCGCTGAAATGGCACGCGACCATGTGCGCTCCTGGCTCGCCGTGCCGATGCCCGTAGGGGAACTACCCCTCGGCGTCGTGGTCCTCACGCCATCGGCGATCCGACGCAGCTTCGATCTGGGCCTGCACCAGTACGCGTCCTCGCGTTCGCCGCCCGCATCGAGGGTGAGGATCGACGGGATCCTCCTTCGTGCCTGCGTCGGAGGCGCCGTCGGTGATCGGACGGCGTCGAGACGGTCCCTCATCTCCTGGGCGCCGCCCGGCTTCCTGTTCATGTCGACATCGTCCGACCTCTTGTCGGGGCGCCTTCTCGTCTCTACTGTGAACCTTCAAATTCCAGGGAACCCATGACCCTAGCTTCTTGAGGGATGCATTTTGAACGATCAAATCCGTGCGCGGGCGCCGGAGACCAGCAGGCGCGCCGCCCCCGGACCGGCCTCCCAAACGGCCACCGGTGCGGCCCTGGGGGGCGGTCCGACCGTCGGCTACCTCGACTACGCCCGCGTCGGTCCGCTCGCCCCGGAGGCGACCACCGCGCTCGCCGACGCGACCGCGCTGGCCGGTCGTTCGGGGCCCGCCGACCTCGACCGGCTCTTCGCCCTCAGCGACGCCGCCCGCGTCTCGGCGGCCCGGCTCCTTGACGCCAGGCCCCACGAGATCGCGCTCGCCCCCTCCACCAGCAACGGTCTGTTCACCGCGGCCGCCGCCCTGCGCGGGCCCGGCACCGTGCTCGTCCCTCGGGGCGAATTCCCCGCCAACGTCTACCCCTGGATCCGCTTCGCCGGCCGGGGCGGCCCCGACGTGCGTCTCGTCGAGCCGGACGGGCCGCGGCACATCTCGCCCGACCTGCTGCGCCGGCACCTCACCCCCGACGTCACCGCACTCACCGTCAGCGCAGTCGACTCGCTCACCGGTCATGTGGCGCCGCTCGCCGCCCTCAAGGAGATCCTCGGGCCGGAGCGACTGCTGGTCGTCGACGCGATCCAGGGTCTTGGGGCCGTCCCTCTCGACGTGGACGCCGCCGACGTCCTCGTCAGCGGAGGCCAGAAGTGGCTACGAGCCGGCTGGGGCGCCGCGTTCCTGCTGATCCGCGACCGGTGCGCCGAGCGACTGGGGCCAGGCCTCGGCGGCTGGGCCGGCGTCACGGACCCCTTCGCGGCGCGGCACCCGGCACCGCCACTGCCGGGCGCGGCAGCGCACCTCGCCACCAACCCGGACTTCCCGGCCGCGGCGGCCATCGGCGCCGCCGTCGACGGTCTGCTCGAACGGGGCGGCCCCGCCGCGGTCGGCACCCGCATCCGAGCCACCCTCGCCGAGTTGCTCGACCGCGCGCGGCGGGCGGGTGCCGAGGTCCTGCTGGACGGACTGGGGGAGCGGGACCGTGCCGGCATCGGCACCTTCCGACTCCCCGGCCACGACCCCCTCGCCGTCCACCAGGCACTGGAAGCGGCCGGCGTGATCACCACGCGCCGCGGCGAGTGGATCCGGCTCTCGCCGCACGTCTCCACCCCGCCCGCCGCAGCGGACCTCTTCGCCGAAGCGCTGCACGTGCTCACCCAGCGCACGAGCCACCTCCGGACCAGCAGCACGAGCACCAGCAGTACCAGCAGCACGAGCACCAGCAGTACCAGCAGCACGAGCACCAGCAGTACCAGCAGCACGAGCAGAGCCGTCAACCCCGACACCCACGCCCACACCCCCCGTAGCCAGGAGCCGACATGTCCCACCGCCTGAGCCGCCGCCAGATCCTCCACCTCGCCACCGCCTCCGCCGCCGGGTTCGGCCTGACCGCCTGCGGAGGCGGCGGTTCGGGCGCCGGCTCCGCGGGTGCCGACGGCGACAGCGGTCCCATCACCGTCTGGAGCTGGACCACCGCGGCCGAGGCCCTGCGCGGAGTCGTCCCGTCCTTCGAGCGCGACAATCCCGGTATCAAGGTCGACGTCCAGGACCTCGGCAACCCCGCCATCTGGGACAAGATCACCGTCGGTCTCGCCGCGGGCGGGAAGGGGCTCGGCGACGTCCTCCACATCGGCGTCGACTACCTGCCCGGCTACATGGAGAAGTTCCCCCAGGGCCTTGCCGACCTGTCGAAGCTCGGCGCCGACAAGCACAAGGACGCCTTCGTCGAGGGCCTGTGGCCGACCGTCATAGGCAAGGACAGAGCGGTCCACGCCCTGCCCTGGGAGGTCAACCCCCTCGGGCTCTTCTACCGGAGCGACTACTTCGAGAAGGCAGACGTCGACCCCGCCTCGATCACCAGCTGGGACGACCTGATTGCCGCAGGACCGAAGATCCGCGCCGCCACCGGCGCGCAGCTGATCGGCCTCGACAAGCCCGGCACCACCCAGGACATGGACTTCTTCCAGAACCTGATGCAGCTCCAGGGAGCCTTCTACTTCGACCACGAGGGCAAGGTCACCCTCGCCTCCCCGGAGGCGATCCAGGCCCTCACCGTCATCAAGCGGATCAACGACGCCGGACTCATGGCCGACACCGCCGGCACGGGCACCGGGAAGCGCCTGCTGAGCCAGGGGAAGCTCGCCACCGCCCCGTACCCGGCCTGGGCCATCGAGTACCTCGCCACCAAGTTCCCGGCACAGAGCGGGAAGTGGCGTGTCATGCAGCCGCCCGCCGCCGTGCCCGGTGGCAAGCGCAGCGCCATCGTGAACTCCACCTATCTGACCGTCTCCGCGACGAGCCCGCGCCGCAAGGCCGCCTGGCGTTTCATCGAGTACGCCCTCACCAAGCCGGCCGAGATCAACCGCATGTTCGCCTCCGGCGGTGTCTTCCCCGCCCTCAAGGCGGCTTACGAGGACCCGAAGTTCAGCGCGCCGAACCCCTTCTACGGCGGCCAGAAGGTGCTGCGCTCCTTCGTCGACTCGCTCGCCTCCGGGTCGGACGCGACCAACTTCACCGGCGACTACAGCCGTGCCCTGAAGCTCGCGAGCGACGCCCAGAGCCAGGTCCTCGTCAAGGGTGCCGACCCCGCCGAGGCCCTGAAGGCCGCGGCGAAGCAGCTCGCCCAGCAGACCGGCCGGCAGCAGGCGGCCTGACCATGTCCCTCGCACCTCCCGACCGAGCCCCCGACAGCGGGGCCGCGGCCACCGGAGGGGCCGGTGCCGGCACCGGCCCCTCGGGCCCCGCAAGCGTTCGTGACGACGCAGCCCGCGACAGCGCGACCTCCCGCGACGGCGTGCCTTCGCGTACCAGCGCGACTCCGCGTACCAGCGCGACTTCCCGTGAAGAGGCGATGCCCGGGAGCGAAGCGGCCGCCCACCCCGCCCGCCGCCCGAGCGCCGGCCCCGCCCGCCGCGGACTGCTGACCCGGAGATCCTTCCCGTACCTCCTGATCATGCCCGCCGTCCTGGGCTTCGCCGTCTTCAAGGCGTACCCCATCGCCGCGTCGTTCTGGATCAGTCTCACCACCGGAAACGGCGATGCCACCCAGTTCTCCGGACTCGCCAACTACCGGCGGCTCGTGGCCGATCCGCTGTTCTGGACCGCGCTCCAGAACACCGCGCTCATCCTGGTCGTCCAGGTGCCGCTGATGCTGGGCCTCGCCCTGCTCGTCGCGCTCGGCCTCAACTCCACCAAGGTGTGGTTGCGGCCCCTCTGGCGGCTCGGCGTCTTCGTCCCGTCCCTGACCGGCCTGGTCGCGGCGGGCGTGATGTTCTCCGTGATCCTCAACCGCGACGCCGGCCTCATGAACTGGGTGCTCTCGCTCGTCGGCGTCGACCCGGTGAACTGGCTCGGCACCCCCTTCTGGGCCCGCGTCGGCGTCGTCCTCGTCATCACCTGGCACTACACCGGCTACAACGCGGTGATGTACCTCGCCGCACTCCAGGGAATCCCCAAGGAGTTGTACGAAGCGGCCATGGTCGACGGCGCGGGCCCCGTCCGCCGCTTCTTCGCCATCACGCTGCCCCAGATGCGGCCGATCCTGCTCCTCACCGTCGTGCTCTCCACGATCGGCACCCTGCAGCTCTTCGACGAGCCGTACGTCCTGACCGGCGGCGGCCCCGACAACTCCACCCTCACGGTCACCATGTACCTCTACAACAACGGCTTCAAGTACTTCGACTTCGGCTACGCCTCGGCCCTCGCCTACGCACTCGCGCTGATCGTCTCCGTCCTCGGGATCCTGCAGGTCCGCCTGATGGGAGAGCGCCGATGAAGATGCGCGGCCCCCTCCTCACCGTTCTGCTCGCGGGCGCCTTCGGGCTCTGCGTCGGCCCGTTCTACTGGCTCGCGATCGCCGCCACCCAGGACGACAAGGACGTGTTCTCCTGGCCGCCGAAGCTGCTGCCGGGCGGCCACCTCCTCGACAACCTCCAGGGGCTCCAGGAGTCCGTCGGCCTCGCCCGTGTCCTACTCAACACCTTCGTGGTGGCCGGCGTCCAGACCGTCGGGGCCGTCGTCGTCTCGGTCCTCGCCGGCTACGCCTTCGCCAAGTTCGACTTCCGCGGGCGCAACCTGTTCTTCGTCCTGCTGCTCAGCACCCTGGTCATCCCCGACACGGTGATGCTCATCCCGATCTTCCAGATGATGATGGAACTGGGCCTGATCGACACCTACCAGTCCATCATCCTGCCCGGTCTCGTCACCCCGTTCGGCATCTTCCTGATGCGGCAGGCACTGCGCTCCATGCCCGACGAACTCCTCGACGCCGCCCGCGTCGACGGCGCCGGCGAACTGCGGGTGCTGTGGCGGATCGTCGTCCCGGTCAACCGCCCGATCATCGCTGCCCTGGCCCTGTTCGTCTTCCTCGGCGGCTGGAACCAGTTCGTCTGGCCGCTGATCGCGCTGCGCAGCCCGGAGATGTACACGCTCCCGGTGGCCACGGCCACCCTCCAGGGCCTCTCGACCACGAACTACGCGCAGCTCCTGCTGGCCAGCGCCATCGCCGCCCTCCCCGTGATGGGCCTCTTCCTCGTCCTGCAACGCCAGTTCATCTCCGGCCTCCTGGCCGGGGCGACCAAGGAGTGACCCCGTGACCACCGCACCGGACCCGACCGGACCTGACGCCAACACCCCGGACGCCCCCGCCGCCATCGCCTCGGACACGCGCGCCTCGGACACGCCCACCGAGCAGCCCGTCCCCGCCTGGCGCCCCAACCCCGGAAGCAGCTCGGCCACCACTGGCACTCCCGCCACCGCCCCCCGAACCGTCGTCCACCGCTCCCTCCCCACCCGCCTGCTCCACTCCACCGGCACCCCGCTCACCGTCCACCTCACCGCCCTCGGCAGCGACCAGTGGCAGTCGACCGTCACCGAGGTCACCGACGGCGTCGTCCTGATCGAGGTCCGGGCGGCGGAGGCGGTCACCGTCCGCGCGGAATGGCGCGTCCCCTGCGTCGGAGCCACCGCCTACTGGACCCCCGACACCAACGCCAGCCGCTGGCTCCCGCCCTCCTGGATCGCCCCGCGAACGGTCTCGCTCGCCCTGGGCGCCCCCGTCGCCAGCCTCGTCGGCACCGACGACCGCGCCCTGTGCACCGCCGCGGCGGGCGAGACGGCCGCGCCCGTGCGCGTCGGCGCCGGCGTGGTGGAGGAGAGCGGCGAGTTCGCCTTCACCGTCGAGCAGGAACTCACCCCTGCCGGGCCGCCGTTGCGCGTACGGATCGACCTCACCGGCCGGCACTTCGCCACCACCGTCCGGGCCGTCGCCGACTGGTGGGCCGAGGGGGCCGCGGGCCACCCCGGCATCGCCCCCGCCGCACGGATGCCCGCCTACTCCACCTGGTACAGCCTCCACCAGAACGTCGACACCGCCACCGTCGAACGCCACGCGGCCCTGGCCGCGGCCATCGGCTGCGAGAGCATCATCGTCGACGACGGCTGGCAGACCTCCGACCGTACGCGCGGCTACGGCCACTGCGGCGACTGGGATCCCAACCCGAGCGCCTTCCCCGACCTCGCCGCCCACGTTGCCGAAGTCCACCGTCTCGGCCTCTCCTACCTCCTCTGGTACGCGCTGCCGTTCATCGGCCGTCACAACGACGCCTGGGACCACTTCAAGGGCCTGATCCTGCGGGAGGAGCCCCAACTGGACGCGGCCGTGCTCGACCCCCGCCACCCGGAGGTGCGCGCCTACCTGATCGACAAGGTCTCCCGCGCCGTCGAGGAGTGGGGGATGGACGGCGTGAAGATCGACTTCGTCGACCGCTTCGCCGTCACCGACCCCCCGCCCGCACCGGCCGGCGCCGACCACGCCGAGGTCCACGACGGCGTACGGCGGCTCGTCGCCGACCTCGACGCCCGGCTGCGCCGTACCCGGCCCGACGTGATCATCGAGCACCGTCAGCCGTACGTCAGCCCCGGCCTCTGGCCGTACGCCACCATGGTCCGCGCCACCGACTGCCCGCTCAGCCCCGCCGAGAACCGCCAGCGCACCGTCGACTGCCGCCTCACCGCGGGCCCGCTCGCCGTCCACGCCGACATGATCATGTGGCACTCCGCCGAGACACCGGAAGCGGTGGCCGTCCACCTCGTCAACGCCCTGTTCTCGGTCCCGCAGATCTCCGTGGACCTCGGCACCCAGACCGAGGACCAGCTGTCGACCCTGCGCTTCTGGCTGGGCGTCTTCCGCCGCCACGCCGACGTCCTCCAGCAAGGCACCCTGGAACCCGAGCGCCCCGACCTCGGCTACCCGCTGGTCCGCGCCCACGACGCCCGTACGACGGTGATCGCGCGCTACGCACCGCTGCCGGTCACCCTGCCGCCCCGACAGCCGCTGATCACCCCGCAGACCGTCCTCGTGGCCAACGCGGACAGCGACGCCGTCGTCCTGATCGGCGTCACCGAGCCCGAACAAGCCCTCGCCCTCGTCCAGGACTGCCGTGGTGAGATCCTGTCCGAGACCGTCCTCGACCTCGTCGCCGGCGTGAACCCGGTGCACGTGCCGACGGGCGGCCTGCTCACCCTGACCCGCGAGGACTGAACGGGACGACGGACGGTGGGTCGGGGCGGCCGTACACCGCCCCGACCCACCGCCCACAGCCACAGCCACAGAGGAACGATGACCGCTCAACAGGTGACCATCGAGGACGTCGCACGGACGGCGGGAGTTTCCCGCCAGACCGTCTCGAACGCCCTCAACGCCCCCCACCGGCTGCGCGCGACCACGCTCGCCAGGGTCACCGCCGCCATCGAGGAGCTCGGCTACCAGCCGGACCAGTCCGCTCGCAGCCTGCGCACCGGCACCCGCAAGGTCATCGGCTACCCCGCACCCGCCGACAACCCCGCCGACCCGAACCCCCTGATGGGCGGCTTCCTCCAGGCGCTCGTCAGCGCCGCCGACGCCGTGGGCCACCGTGTCCTGCTGTTCCGCTGCGACCCCCAGCAGGGCTCCGGGGCGGTCGCCAAGTCCTTCAACGGACTGATCGCCGCCCGCCAGATCGACGGCTTCGTCCTCTCCGACGTCGTCCACGACGACCCCCGGGTCGACGTGCTCACCGAGGCGGGGTTCCCGTTCGTCGCCTTCGGCCGTACGGCACCCGGGCGCCCGCAGAACTGGGTCGACATCGACTCCGCCGCGGCCACCGCCGACCTGGTCCACACGCTGCTCGGCCAGGGGCACCGCCGGATCTGTTACGTCAACTCCGCAGCGTCCTTGCCCTGGCTCGCCGACCGCAGGGCCGGCCTGCTCCAGGCCGCGGCGGCCGCCCCCGACGGAGCCTTCGAGGTCAGCGTCCCCGAAGACGACCCGGCCGCGCTCTCCCAGGCGATCCAGCGGCTGCTGGTCGGCCCCGCCCGCCCGACGGCCCTGGTCTGCGCGAGCGACTGGCTCGCTCTGACCGCATATCAGGCCGTCCGAGCGGCCGGCCTCACCGTGGGCGCCGACGTCGCCGTCACCGGCTTCAACGACATGCCCCTGTGCACCCTGCTCCAGCCCGCCCTCACCAGCGTCCGGCTGCCCCTGGCCACGATCGCGCACGCGCTCGTCGACCGTCTGATCACCGTGGTCGAGGGCACCACCCCCACGCCGACGACCGGACTCCTGCTCCCGGCGGAGACGGTCATGCGGGACAGCACGCCGAGCAGGTAGCGAGGCGCCGGTCGTGGTGTGCGGTTCCGGCTCTCAGACGTGCTCGGTGGTACCGAGCCGCCGTCGGTGGTCGGTGTTGACCTTGTCGAGGGCGGGCAGGAGGTCGCTGCGGTCGCATTCGGTGAGGTGCGCGGACGGCGGGATGTCGGTGGTCTGGCCGATGCGACGAGCGGGGTGGGGGAGCAGCGCCCGGGCGGTCTCGTCATTCGGGCCGTGCAGGTAGGACCAGTTCCAGAAGGTGCGGGCGTCGGGCCGCTGCGTACTGCCGAGCGCGACGGCCTTGATCCCTTCGGCGCACAGCTCGCCGACGTATGACTCCACCTGCGCGGCGTCGGCGTCGGTGAGGCGGAAGGGGGGGAACTGGCCGGTGTACGCCCCCGGGGCGGCGGGGTGAGCAGGTGCAGCCCGTCGACACCGCTGGGGGCGGTGGTGAGGGCGTCGTAGGTGGGACGGCGGCGGGCGAGACGCTCGGGGAGCCGGTCGATCATGGAGTGGGCGAGCGCGGCGCGGATCTCGTCCATCCGTCAGGCGAGGTGGGGGTGGTCGCGGTCGCTGACCGGGGGCGGCTCGTCGGGGAAGTGGCGTGCCATGCGGCCCTCGTAGCCGCCGCAGTGGACCACGGCTTCCTGGCGAGGGCCTCGGCATCGTCGGTGACGAGGTAGCCGCCCGGTCTCGATCAGCTGCCGCAGGTGGGCGATGTCGAGGGCGCGCCGAAGGGAAAACGACCGTCATTGACCGTCGGCTCACACCCGCCTGGCACAACAGAGCCCCCACCCGGAGCCCCCAGCACGAGGGCGCCTGACCGCCGGGTACGCGCCGCCACCGCACATGCCACCCGGCCGTCGGCCGGCAGGGCCGAAGGGCCCTTCGAACCGACCGAACGGGTCCGCCGAGAGGGGTTCCGATCGGCCCGCCACCAGGGACTGTCGCGGCGGGGACCCAAGGGGACGCCGGTGACAGGGTTCAAGTGCACCCCCGGGGCGCCCCCAGCGGACGCCCGGCCGACCGCACATCCGCGTGCGGCGGCGCCCGTTGGGCGCACCTTCGTTCTCTCGGGAGATCTCATGGCCTTTCACGTCGACTCCGAGACCGGCCGACTGAAGCAGGTCATCCTGCACCGGCCGGACCTGGAACTGCAACGCCTCACACCCACCAACAAGGACGCGCTCCTCTTCGACGACGTGCTGTGGGTCAAGCGTGCCCGTGAGGAGCACGACGCCTTCGCCGACGTCCTGCGGGACCGGGGGGTTCGCGTGCATCTCCTGGCGGACCTGCTCACCGACACGCTCTCCGTGATCGACGCGCGACAACTCGTCCTGGAACGGGTCTTCGACGAGCGGGAGTTCGGTGTCCTCGGAACGGACCGGCTTCGCGCGTACTTCGACTCCCTGGAACCGGCGGCACTGACCGCCTGCCTGATCGGTGGCGTCACCAAGGATGAGCTGCTCGACCGCATGGGCCCGGTTCCGAGCGTCCGACTGCATGCCATGGCGCCCGACGACTTCCTCCTCGCGCCCCTGCCCAACCATCTCTTCACCCGGGACACATCGTGCTGGGTGTACGACGGTGTCAGCGTCAACCCGATGAACAAGCGGGCACGACGCCGTGAAACGGTCCACTTCGAAGCCGTCTACCGGTACCACCCCCTGTTCGAGAAGGGGGAGTTCCACCAGTGGACCGATGGGCAGGAGGCATACCCCGCCACCATCGAGGGCGGCGACGTCCTGGTCATCGGCAACGGGGCGGTGCTCGTCGGCATGAGCGAGCGCACCACGCCACAGGCCGTGGAGAATCTCGCCCTGCGCATGTTCGCGTCGGGCTCCGCCCGGCGGGTGGTGGCCGTCAGCCTGCCGAAGAGCCGCAGCTTCATGCACCTCGACACCGTCATGACCATGGTCAGCGGTGACACCTTCACCCGCTACGCGGGTCTCGGCCTGCTGCCCGCCTCCACGATCGAACCCGGCGCCGGAGGGCAGGGACTGAAGGTCACCGACCACGCCCCCGGCTCCATGGACCAGGCGATAGCCGATGCCCTGGACCTGCCCTCCGTCAACGTCCTCACGCCCAGCCAGGACATCCGGTCCGCCGAGCGGGAGCAGTGGGACGACGGCTGCAACGTGCTTGCCGTGGAACCCGGTGTGGTCGTCGCCTACGAGCGCAACGTGACCACCAACACCTACCTGCGCAAGAGCGGCATCGAGGTCATCACCATACGGGGCAGCGAACTCGGCCGCGGTCGTGGCGGCCCGCGGTGCATGACCTGTCCCATCGAGCGCGAGGCCGCCTGACCGCACACCGAGCCCGTCACCCGTCCGTCCCGTACACCTGTAGGGGTCAAGGAGCCCGACCATGCCTGTCGACCTGCACCACCGTCCGTTTCTGAAGGAACTCGACTTCACTCCTCAGGAGTTCCGCCACCTGCTGGACCTCTCCGCCTCCGTGAAAGCCGCCCACCGTGAGGGGCGCGAGAAGCAGCGGCTGCTCGGCAAGAACATCGCCGTCATCTTCGAGAAGACCTCGACGAGGACCCGGTGCGCCTTCGAGGTGGCCGCTCACCAGCAAGGCGCGCACGTGACCTACCTCGACCCGGCCGGCTCGCAGCTCGGGCACAAGGAGTCCATCAAGGACACCGCCCGCGTCCTCGGCCGCTACTACGACGGGATCGAATTCCGGGGCAGCGACCAGAGCCTGGTGGAGGAGCTGGCCCAGTACGCCGGCGTTCCGGTCTGGAACGGGCTGACGGACCAGTGGCACCCCACCCAGTCCCTCGCCGACGTGCTCACCATGGAAGAGCACAGCGACAAGCCCCTGAACCAGGTGTCCTTCGCCTACCTGGGCGATGCCAGGAACAACGTCGGCAACTCACTGCTGATCACCGCGGCGATGCTCGGCATGGACATACGCATGGTCGGCCCGCGTTCCCTGCGCAACGCCCCCGGCATCGTCGAGGAGGCGCGGCGAGCGGCCGCCCGCAGCGGTGCGCGGATCACCCTGACCGAGGACGTCGCGGAAGGCGTCGCCGGAGTCGACTTCCTCTACACCGACGTATGGCTTTCCATGGGAGAGCCGCCGGAGATGTGGGACGCGCGCGTCACCCTGCTCAAGCCGTACCAGGTGACCGCGAAGACGCTGCACGCCACGGGCAACCCAAAGGTCAAGTTCATGCACTGCCTTCCGGCCTTCCACAACAGCGACACCACCGTCGGCGCCAGGATCGCCGCGCGGACCGGCATGACCGCGTTGGAGGTCACCGACGAGGTCTTCGAGTCCTCTCACTCCATCGTGTTCGACCAGGCCGAGAACCGGCTCCACACCATCAAGGCGGTTCTCGTCGCCACCCTCGGCGACTGAGCCGGCAGCCCGTCGAACCTGGAGATTCCACCATGCGTGTAGTCGTCGCCCTGGGCGGCAACGCCCTGCTGCGCCGCGAGGAGCGGCCGGACGCCGCCGTACAGCTCACCAACATCCGCGCCGCCGTGTCCGCCCTCGCGCCCCTCGCGCACGAGCACGAACTCGTCATCACCCACGGGAACGGCCCGCAGGTCGGCGTGCTCGCCCTGCAGAGCGCCGCCGACCACTCCCTCAGCAGTCCCTACCCCTTCGACGTCCTCGGGGCGGAGACCCAGGGCATGATCGGCTACTGGCTGCTCCAGTCGCTGCAGAACGCCCTGCCCGGGCGCCAGGTCTGTGCCCTGCTGAACCAGACCCTCGTCTCCGCGGCCGACCCCGCCTTTGCCGACCCGGCCAAGTTCGTGGGCCCCGTCTACGGCCGGGCCGAAGCCGAGCGACTGGCCGCCGAACGAGGCTGGACCGTCAAGCAGGACGGCACCCGCTGGCGGCGCGTCGTGCCTTCCCCCCGCCCGCAACGCGTCGTGGAGACCCGGCTGATCCGGCTGCTGTTGGCCTCGGGAGCGGTGGCCGTGTGCGCCGGAGGCGGCGGCGTGCCGGTGATCCGCGACGAACAAGGGCAGCTGACCGGTGTCGAAGCCGTGGTGGACAAGGACCTCACCGCCGCTCTCCTGGCCGAGGCGCTGGACGCCGACGCTCTCCTGCTGCTCACCGACGTTCCCCATGTCTCGGTCGGCTACGGCACCCCCGACGCCGAGCCCATCGGACGGACCACGCCCGCGGCCCTGCGAGCCCTCCGGTTCCCGGCCGGATCCATGGGGCCGAAGGTCGACGCCGTGTGCCGGTTCGTCGAACTCACGGGCGGCATGGCGGCCATCGGCGCCCTGGAGGACGCCCGCGCCATCCTCGACGGTGCCACCGGGACCGTCGTCACCCCCGGCGGCCGTCACCGCGAGGCCGGCCACGACGGACCCAAGGACCTGACATGACCCTCGCCAGTGCACCCACACCTCCGGAGTCGACCGGGGAGAGAACCGACTCCGACATACCCCACGGCCCCCGACGGCGGTTGCGGTTCCCGTCCGCCTTCACCGTTCTCATCGCCGTCACCGGGGCGGTCTGGGCCCTCACGTTCGTGATTCCCGCGGGCCGCTATGACATGAAGGACGGCAGCCCCGTCCCGGGCACCTACCATCCCGTGGAGCTCGCCACGGGTTTCTGGGACCGGCTCAAGGACCTGTTCCTCTCACCGGTCAACGGTCTGTACGGTGTCACCGACGCCGGGACCGGCCTCACCGCGCCCGGGGGCACCGGTTCCTTCGCGGGCGCCGCCGGAGTGTTCCTCTTCATCCTGGCCGTGGGCGCCTTCATCACGGTGACGATGCGCACCGGCGCCCTCACCGCCGGCGTCGCGCGGCTCACGGGACGCCTCCATGACCACAGAATCCTGCTCCTCGTCGTCCTTCTGACGGTGTTCTCCCTCGGAGGGACCACCTACGGCATGGCCGAGGAGACCCTCGGCTTCTACGGGCTCATGATCCCCCTGATGCTGGGCCTGGGATACGACCGGATGGTCGCCGCGACGGTCATCATGGTCGGCGCCGGGGTCGGAACCCTCGCCTCGACCATCAACCCCTTCGCCACCGGAGTGGCGTCCGACAGCGCCGGCATAGGCACGGGAGAGGGCATCGTCCTGCGCCTGCTGATGTGGTTCTGCCTGACCGCGCTGGCCGCCGCGTACGTCGTGCGCTACGCCCGGCGCATCACCGAGGACCCCTCGCGGTCGCTGACGCCACTCACCGAGGACGACCGCCTCGTCAAGAACGAGGGCGACGAGACAGCTGAGCTCACGGGCCGTCAGCGCACCGTCCTGTGCCTGTTCGCTGCCACCTTCCTCTTCATGATCTTCGCGGTGGTCCCCTGGTCCGATCTGCACGTCACCTTCGTGCCCACGCTCGGGTGGTACTTCCCCGAACTCGCCGCCCTGTTCATCGTCGCGGCGATCCTCGTCGGGCTGGTCGGCGGCTTGGGAGAGACGGGGACGATGCAGGCCGTCACCGCCGGCGCGGGCGACTTCGCCGGAGCGGCGATGATCGTCATGCTGGCGCGAGGCGTCACGGTGATCATGAACAACGCCAGTGTCACCGACACCATCCTCGACGCGCTGCAGAGCGCGCTGTCCGGCACGTCCTCCGGCGCGTTCGCCGCCCTGATGTTCGTGGTGAACCTCCCGCTGGCCTTCTTCGTCCCTTCGTCCAGCGGCCACGCGGCCCTCGCCATGCCCATCCTCGCTCCGCTGGCGGATTTCGCCGGGGTGAGCCGGGCCCTGGTGGTGACCGCGTACCAGTCGGCTTCCGGATGGGTGAACCTCATCACGCCCACGTCGGCCGTCATCATGGGCGGCCTGGCCCTCGCCAAGGTGCGCTACGACCAGTACCTGCGCTTCATGGCGCCGCTCATGGGCGCACTGTTCGTGGCGATCGCCGGGTTCCTGGCCATCGGTGCGGCCGTGCACTGAGTCAGGTCGCGCCCGCCCACTGCTGTGCCGGAGCGACGCGGGTTTCATGGCTGTGCCGCCCGGGGCCGACAGGCCCCGGGCGGCGCCTTGTCGCTCCGCGACAGTGAGACCCCGCGGGGGCAGGGCGCCCATCAACCGCTCGAGGAGGCGGGCCCCGTGCCCGGATCGCTTGCCATCGGAGCCGTCACTCGATCCGGTACGACGTCGTGGGGCCGTCCACCGCACGACGGGACCGGCGGGGCTCCGCAGCCGCGCCCGCGTCGACGCGGTCACTGGTTCCGGGGAACTCACGTGGCCGGTCGCCGGCCGGATCACCGCGAGCCGTCGGGCGGTCGGCCCGGTGCATCGGCACCGGGTGCCGGGCGGGTTCGCCGCGGAAACCCCGGGAGCCGTGCCCCGACCCGTGCCGCTGTCCTTGAAGAAGACGAAGGGCAGGCCGGTGAGCTGGAGCCGCTGAACGGCCTCGCCCACATCGCCCGCGGTGACGGGAACCGTGCTGACGCTCAGCAGGCCCCCGATCTCCCGGTCCCGGCCCACGGGCCGAGGACCACGAGCACCGCCCGCACCGCCAGCACCGGGTGCCGGGCGGCCCGCCGGAGCGTGGGCGGCCTGAGCGAGCTTCACCGGGTGGCCAGCACCGGTTCACTCACGTGGCTGATCGCCGCGAGCACCTTCTCCCGCGCATAGGTTTCCGCACCGTCCGGAACCTGTCCTCGGATCCGTACCTGGATGCCGACTGACTGACTGGGCTTGAGACCGCTCATGGGTTCTCCTCCTTGATCGCTCTCAGCCCGTCGTCGTCGGCCCTGCCGGGGCAGAGCCATCAGGGCACGCGGCGGAGGGCCGCCCGTACCCACGACACCGCCGGGGACTCCCGGACACGTGTGAAGGCCGTTCGGTCCACCGCCGCGGACGGGCTCCGGTGTCACGGTGTCCTGTGGTCTCGCGTTCCCTCCGAGCCCGCGGAAGGCAGCAGTGGTACCCCGCCCGGTCGAGCGTGGTCGATTCCGTGCCCGTCCGCCGGCCGGTTCACCACACCGACCACTCCGTCCACCCGCCACGCCGCTCGGATCAGCGCCGATGTGTCCGCGTCGGGCCGCGGCCGGCCCGCCAGGGTGACCACACCGTCCCGGACATGGATACGCAACTGGTCGGCGCCGTGCGCCGGGACACGGACCGAGACAGCTTCGGCGACGTCCGCGCGGATCTCCTCGTCGGTGCGCAGGAAGACGCGCAGGAGGTCGCGGCGCGTGGCGATGCCGACGAGGCGGTCCTCCTCGTCCACCACGGGCAACCGGTCGATGTGACGGCGTTCCATGATGCGTGCCGCCTCGACCACGCGCTGTTCGGGATGCACGGTGACCGCCGGACTGGTCATCAGCTCGCCGGCGGTCGGGGCGCGGCTCGGGGCCGGCCGGTCCTGGGCCGTCCGCTTCACCCTCCGCAAGATCGGGTCCGGGGTGTCCTCGGGCCGGCCGCGAGCTGTCCGTTGCCTGGTGAGGTCGGTCCGGGACACCACGCCGATGACCTTGTCATCGTGGTCCACCACCGGCAGACCACTGATTCCGTGGGAGGTGAGCAGCCGTGTCAACTCCTCGAAGGAGGTGTCCGGGTGCGCCTGCACCACCTCGCCGGTCATCACCTCTCCCACCATCCGGGCAGTGACCACGGTTCTCCTCTCCAGTCGTTCGAGCGGACGCCCCGGCAGCCGCCGGAGCGATCCCCCGGACCTCTCCCCGGGGCGATGGCCCCGCAGGGCTTCACGTCTCGAAGACGATGCGTGCCTCGACCCGGCCCTCCAGCACCTCGTCGATGCACTCGTTGACGGACGACAGCGGCCGCGTCTCGTAGACCACGCGGGTACGTCCGGCGGCATGCAACTGGAACAGCTCGGCCAGGTCCTGCCGCGTACCGACGATCGAGCCGATGACGGACTTTCCGCCGAGCACGGTCGAGAAGACCGGCACCTCGACGGTGCCTTCCGCGGGAAGGGCCACCATCACCAGCTTGCCGCCACGCCGCAGACCGGCCAGCGCCGTCGCGAAGGACTCCTCGTTCACTGCCAGTGCCAGGGCCGCATGGGCTCCGCCGTAGCGCTGGAGCACCTCGGCCGGGTCCTCCTTGCGGGCGTCGATGAGGATGTCCGCGCCCAGATCGGCCGCCAGCCGGAGCTTCTCGTCGGAGACGTCGATCGCGGCCACCGTCGCACCGGCGATCTTCGCGTACTGCACGGCCAGGTGTCCCAGTCCGCCGACGCCGGAGACCGCCACGAGGTCGGCCGGTCCGACCTCCGCGACCTTCAGGGCCTTGTACGTGGTCACGCCGGCACAGGTCAGCGGAGCTGCGTCGCGCGGGTCGATGCCGTCGGGGACGGGCTGCGCGAAGTCCGCGTGGGCGAGCATCTTCTCGGCGTACCCGCCGTCGACGCCGTAACCGGTGTTGATCTGCTTCTCGCACAGCGTCTCCCAGCCGGAGAGGCAGTGCTCACAGCGCCCACAGGCCCAGCCCAGCCACGGCACCGCCACGCGCCGGCCGACCGACAGATGCGTGACGCCGTCGCCGAGCTCCTCGATGATGCCGACCCCCTCATGTCCGGGGACGAACGGAGGGACGGGCCTGACCGGCCAGTCACCGCGGGCCGCGTGGATGTCGGTATGACACAGCCCGCACGCCTCGACACGAATACGTACCTGCCCGGGGCCCGGCACGGGATCGGGACGCTCCTCGATCACCAACGGTTCTCCCAGTGCTTTCACCACTGCCGCCTTCATGGCCCGCTCCTCGCGTTCGTCTGCGCTGCCAGCCTGGACCGTGGGGAAGGCCAGGGACAGAACCGGTCAGTACCCGCACCGTGGGCCGTTCGGCCCGCCCTCTGCCGGCTGACGGTGCGCGGCAGAGGAGGGACCAACGGCCCTCTGGGCACCCCCTTGGGCCTCTGTCCCGGGGAGTGTGGGAGCCCGAGGCTGGCACCACCTGCATCGGCACCCCTCGGGAGGGCGGCGGACATGACCGCACGCATCGGAATCAACGGCTTCGGGCGCATCGGGCGTGCCTACCTGCGCTGCGTCATGCAACGCGCGGAGGCCGGTTGCGGCACCCCGGTGGAAGTGGTGGCCGTCAACGATCTCGCCTCCCCGGGGACGCTGGCCCACCTGCTCGCCTACGACTCGACCCACGGCCGGCTGGGCCGCACCATCGAGCACGACGACGACTCCATCACCGTGGACGGGCACCGCATCGTCGTCACGTCCGAGCGCGACCCGGCCGACCTGGGCTGGGGGGCCCTCGGCGTGGACGTGGTCATCGAGGCCACCGGCCGCTTCCGCACCCGGGAGGACGCCGGCCGGCACCTGACGGCGGGAGCACGCAAGGTCCTGCTCTCGGTGCCGGGCAAGGGCGTCGACGCCACCGTCGTCATGGGGGTCAACGAGTACGCCTATGACCCGCTCCGCCATGACGTGGTCTCCAACGCGTCCTGCACCACCAACTGCGTGGCTCCGATGGTGAAGGTCCTCGACGAGCGATTCGGGATCGTCGACGGACTGATGACCACCATCCACGGCTACACCAACGACCAGGTCGTGCTCGACGGACCGCACAAGGACCCGCGCCGGGGCCGTTCGGCCGCGGTGAACATCATCCCGACCAGCACCGGCGCCGCCCGCGCGGTGGGCCTGGTGCTCCCCGGACTCGCGGGCATCCTGGACGGCATCGCCGTACGCGTGCCGGTCGACGACGGCTCGCTCACCGACCTCACCCTCGTCCTGGAGCAGTCCGTGTCGGCACAGGACGTGAACGACGCGTTCCGGGAGGCCGCGGAAGGACCGCTGAAGGGAATCCTGAGGGTGAGTCACGCCCCGATCGTCTCGCGCGACATCATCGGCGACCCGGCCTCGTGCGTCGTGGACGCCCCACTCACCCAAGCGCACGGAACCCTGGTCAAGGTCTTCGGCTGGTACGACAACGAGTGGGGCTACACCAGCCGTCTCGCCGACCTCACCCAGTACGTCGCCGGCCTCCTCGACAACCGATGAGCGAACAGCGGCCGACAAGGAGGGTGAGACGGTGAGCGCCGGGAGTGTGCGACTGTGGCGGTGGCGATGCAATCCCCTGCGCCTGCGCGCCCACGCGGCCGAGGGCTGGATCATCCTGGCGCTCATCGCAGCCTGGCTCGTCGCCGCGACCCTCGGCGGCGCGGCGGCATGGGACGCCGTGCTGGAGGGCAGGGCCCAGCAGCGGACCGAGCGCCACCTGACCACGGCCACGCTGGTGGAGGACGCGGTACCGATGTTCCGCGGCAGCACGCGCGCGCGTGCCACGGCCCGGTGGACCGCCTCCGACGGCACCCCGCGGACTGCCCGTGTACCGGTGGAAGGTCGTGTGGAGCGCGGAGCGCGGGTTCCGGTGTGGACCGACGAGGACGGGGAGGTGACCTCCGTGCCGCTCGGCCCGGTCGCCGCACGGTTCGACGCCGTGGTCGCCGCGGTCGCCGTCGCCGCAGGCCTCGGCCTCGCGGCGCTCACCGTCCATCGGCTCGTCCGGCGGACGTACGAGCGGAGCCACGGCGCGCGGTGGGCCCGGGAATGGGCCAGGGTGGCCCCGGAGTGGGACCGCAGGAGCGCGTGAGCGGACGGGCGGAGACCATCGGGCCTCGCCCGGGGACCCTCGGCGCGTCGTTGTCCGCCCGCCCCGAAGCGAGGCTTCTGGTGCCGGAACGGGAGGCCACCCGCATCCAGGGACGCCTTCCCCGACACGGACGACCGGCGATCAGCGCCCCCGGATCGCCGGCCGTCCACCACCCCGCGCCTCGGCCGCTGCCATTCGAGTGACCTCCCGACGCCCCGCACGGCCGATAGGCTGAGCGGGTGATCGACAGAGGAGGCCCAGTGGGTGTGGAGGAGTCGCTTTCGCGGATGCCTCGGATGCGGCTCGACGAGCTGCTGGAGGAGCTCGAGGCACGCATCAACGCGGCTCGGGGCACCCGGGACCGGGTGCACAACCTGCTGGAGGCCGTCGTCTCGGTGGGGCGCGAGCTGGACCTCTCCCAGGCGCTGCGACGCATCGTGGAAGCCGCGGCGCTCCTGGTGGACGCCCGCTACGGAGCCCTGGGAGTGATCGGCCCGGACGGCCGGACCCTGTCGCAATTCCTCACCGTCGGGCTGTCGGAGGAGCAGATCGCGAAGATCGGCCCCCTGCCGGCAGGCCACGGCATCCTCGGCGAACTCATCCGCGACCCCCGGCCGTTGCGGCTGACCGAACTCGGCGCGCACGCGGCGTCGTACGGTTTTCCCGCCCACCATCCCCCCATGCGGACCTTCCTGGGCGTGCCCATCCGTGTGCGGGACGAGGTCTTCGGCAACCTCTATCTGACCGACAAGCGCGGTGGCCTGGACTTCGACGCCGACGACGAGTCGGTGATCGCCACACTCTCCGTCGCAGCCGGTGTCGCCATCGACAATGCGCGGCTGTACGAGGCGTCGCAGCGCCAGCAGCGGTGGCTGCGGGCGAACGCGGAGATCACCAACAGCCTGCTCTCCGGGAGCCCGCGACCGGCGGTCCTCGAGCTCATCGCCCGCCGTGCTCAGGAGATCACGGACGCAGCGCTCGCCGACGTCTTCGTGTCCGTCGTCGGTACGGACGACCTTGTCGTGGAACTGGCCGTCGGCGGGGACGGCGGCACCCGCCGCGGCCTGGTGGTCCCGGTCGTGGGCACCCTGTCCGGCGCCGCGTACAAGGCCGGCGAACCCGTGACGACGGTCGATCTCGCGGAAGACGACCGCTACGCGGCCGGCCCCTGCCGCTTCGACGGGCTCGGTCCCGCGGTCGCCGTCCCCCTGGGCACCGTCGCCGAGGGCACCCGAGGCGTCCTGTTGCTGGCCCGGCTCCACGGCGAACCCGCCTTCACCGAAGGGGAGCTGGAACCTCTCCGGGCCTTCGCCGGACAGGCCGCGCTCGCCCTGGAGCTGGCCGAACGCCGGCACGACGCCGAGCAGCTCGCGCTCCTGGAGGATCGTGACCGTATCGCCCGCGACCTGCACGACCTCGCCATTCAGCGGCTGTTCGCAACGGGTATGACCCTGCAGAGCGCCGCGCGGTTCGTGCAGCACGAGGGTGCTGCCGAACGCGTCACGCGCGCCGTCGCGGACCTCGACGAAACCATCAAGATCATCCGTTCCACGATCTTCGGTCTGCGTGCCCGCGAGGGGGACACGGGACCGAGCCTGCGGGCTCGCGCGGCCCGGGCGGTGGGTGAAGCGGCCACGACGCTCGGATTCCCGCCCCGTCTGAGCATGGAAGGGCTCCTCGACACGGACGTTCCGGCGCAGATCGCCGAACACGTCATGGCGTCCCTCACCGAGATGCTGAGCAACGCCGCCCGCCACGCCCATGCGACACGTGTCGAGGTGTCCCTGCAGGCCACCAGCGACGATGTCGTTCTCACGGTGACGGACAACGGTCGTGGCATCCCTGCCGACGGCAGACGGAGTGGCCTGAGCAACCTTGACGAGCGAGCCCGGAGCGTGGGCGGCACACTGCGGATCGAGCGTACGGACGAGTCCGGCAGCAGGCTCGTGTGGCGGGCGCCACTCACCGCGGGCCTTGTGCTGACTGACGGCCCGTGACACCGCCGTCGTAGGGCGCCGGTCGTCACCCGGGGGTCGCCCGGCCGACCCCCGGGTGACGCCGCGCTCGGACCCGCTTCACCTTTCCAGGCCGGCGCGTTCCGCCGTGAGCTGCAGGCCCGTGACCAGGTCGGGCCGGATGCGCAATACGGCGTTCATGTCGGGGTGGTCGATCCATGGACGCAGACGGGTGGCGAAGTGCGCGAGCTCGCCGGGATCGGTGACCTTGCGGGCGTACCCGGTGACCACGGCGCTCCAGCCGATGTGCGTTTCGGGATCGATGACGTCCGCCTCGTAGGCCACGACGACGCCTGCGGCATCAGTGGGCGCGACGATGGAAGCGAGCGTCGCGCCGTCGTGGAGCCGGACGATGACGTCGTCGCCGTCCATGAAGTGGTTGACGGGGCGGACGGCCGGCAGAGCGTGCTGGGTGAAGACGATGCGTCCCAGGGAGACGGTGCCGAGCAGGCGCAGCGCCTCGACGCGGTCGAGCTGTGCCATGCGCCGTGGCGCCACCACTTCACGGCGGTCGTCCACCGCCCGCTGTGTGGCTTCGTCCTTCATCGTGCCCACCTTCTGCTCCGGCTCGGCCCCGGGGCCCTACGTGCCTTCAGCCAGCGTCCCTTGGATCCGACCACCGGCAATAGGGCCGAACGGACCTCACCTGCGGGCGCACGATTCAGGCCGTCCTGGCGCGGCGCGGACTCTTCGGCGGTCAGGCGAAGGAGCAGGACAGGACGCGATCCACGCCCAGAGCACGGATGACGCGAGCGGGGAGCCGCTGGATGCCGGACAGCCTCAAGCGCACCCCGGCCGCCTGGGAGCGCTCGTGCACGCGGAGGAGGAGCGCCGCTCCGGAGCTGTCGCAGAAGGTGATGTCCGTCAGGTCGAGTGTCAGCTCGGCCTGCGCGTTCCGGGTCAGGTGGGTCAGCGTCGGCTCGATGCGTGCAGCGGTGTGGACATCGAGCTCCCCCGCCAGGGCGACGGCCACCGTGTTCCGGGCCGGCGGTGCCTCCGGCGAGCTGATCCTGGTCAGGCTGATCGTGGTCGTCGTCATGGCGGCAGCCTCTCTGCGTCCAGGAAAAGCCCGAGGTCCTGACGACCCCGGCTGTGCCGACGCATGGAGTCCACCAAGGGAGCGCCCTCGTGCGACAGGCCCGGCGGGCCCTTCCACGAGGGCCGAAGGTCCCTCCCGGCGGCACGCGTCGCAGGCGAGCCAGTCCGGACGGGCTGCGCAGGAGAGCCACCCGGCCCTGTCGTCGGTTCCGCGTGCACGGCATGATGCAGGCGCATCCGCAGTTGGCGGAACAACTCGGAGAACACGGAGTGTGCGATGACGGACAGCAGCGGCGGCCTTCTCGAGAAGGAGCCGGTCAGGGTCTTCCTCCTCGACGACCACGAGGTGGTGCGCCGTGGCGTGCGCGATCTCCTGGAAGCCGAGCCGGATCTGACCGTGGTGGGCGAGGCGGGCACGGCCGAGCAGGCGCTCGTACGGGTCCCCGCGCTGCGCCCCCGGGTCGCGGTTCTCGACGTGCGCCTGCCGGACGGGGACGGTGTGAGCGTCTGCCGGGAGCTGCGCTCGCGCATGCCCGACCTGGCGTGTCTGATGCTGACGTCGTTCGACGACGAGGAGGCGCTGCTCGACGCGATCATGGCCGGCGCGTCCGGTTACGTTCTCAAGCAGATCACCGGCACCGACCTCGTCAACGCCGTGCGCACGGTCGCCTCGGGCCAGTCCATGCTGGATCCCGGCGCCACAGCACGCGTGATGGCGCGGCTGCGCAGCGGAGCCTCCCAGGAGGAACAGCCGCAGGGCCTGCCCGGTCTGACGGACCGCGAGCGCCAGATCCTCGCCCTCGTCGGGGAAGGGCTGACCAACCGGGAGATCGGCAAGCGGCTCTACCTGGCGGAGAAGACGGTGAAGAACAACATCTCCCGGCTGCTGGCCAAGCTGGGCGTGGAGCGCCGGGTGCAGGCCGCCGTCATCGCCACCCAGGCACAGGCCGCCCAGGACGAGCGAGTCGGCTCGGCCGCTCCGAGGATCTGAGCACGGGGCTTCCCACGCCAACGGTGCAGCCCCTGCTCGGCGCCCTTCGCGGGTGCTGGGCAGGGGCTGCTTCCGCGTGCCTGCCCCGCCTTCGGGGCCGAGCCACGTTCATGTGCGGCACGACCGCGCAGGCGCACGGGTGCACCGCTCGGCCGCGACGCCGCCCCCGCCCTTGGGGCCCACAGGTCCCGCGGCAGGGACCAGTGGCCCCTCCCCAGCCTGTCGCGGGGAGACCAAGGTGGAGGTGCAATCCCGCCCCGTCCTGTCAAGGAGTCGTTCATGTCCCGCACCGTCACCGTCGGCGTCGACGGATCCCGTGAGAGCCTCGCCGCAGCGGACTGGGCCGCCGAGGAGGCGGCGCGCCGCGCGGTGCCGCTGCGACTGCTCCAGGTCTGGAGCACGGACGACGACCCGCGTACCCGCGTGGTGGACCCGGTGACGGCCCGCGGCTGGGGCGAGCGGGTGCTCGCCACGGCGGAGAGCCGACTGCGCCGGTGCCACCCGAGCCTGGACGTCGCTACGGAACAGGCCGCCGGTGACCCGGTCGAGGCCCTGTGCGCCGCCGGTGACAAGGCAGAGCTCCTGGTGCTCGGCTCCCGGGGCCTGAGCGGCCTGGCCGGCTTCTTCGCCGGGTCCGTCTCGCTGGCCGTGCTGGCCCGCACCAGGCGCCCCGTCGTGCTGGTCCGCCCCAGCGACCGCCCGACGCGCGACGAGGACGGACCGGCGGGAGAGGTCGTGGTCGGCCTTGACGTGTCCGCACCGGGCGACGAGGTCCTCGGCTTCGGCTTCGCCGAAGCCGACCGGTACGGCTGCGATCTGCGGGTGCTGCACACCTGGGCCCTTCCGGCGCTCTACGGACCTGACCTGGGCGCCACCGTGCCGCTGCTCACGTCCGAACTCGCCCAGGACGCGCGCCGGGCGCTCGACGAGGCGCTGGCCCCCTGGACGCAGAAGTACCCGGGCGTCCGCGTCGTCCGCGAATGCCACCAGGGCTGGCCGGCACGGGACCTCGCGGAGGCTTCGCGAGACGCCCGGCTGGTCGTGGTGGGTCGCAGGAACCGGCGCGCGCGCATCGGCACCCACATCGGGGCTGTCACCCACGCCGTCGTCCACCACTCCCTGGCACCCGTGGCAGTGGTGCCGCACGACTGACCGGACCGACCGCTCCTGACCACCGGGCCACAGGCCCGCCCCGCCCCCGGGGGACCCGAAATCCGCCGAAGAGACAGGCGAACAGCATGACCACCTACGTGTACGACTTCGCCGACGGCGGCCGGGACACGGCCGGTCTCCTGGGAGGCAAGGGCGCGAGCCTCGCGGAGATGGCGGACATGGGCCTGCCCGTCCCGCCCGGTTTCACCGTCACCACCGAAGCCTGCCGGGTCTTCCTCGCCACGGGCCGGCCTCCGGCCGGCCTCGACCGCGAGATCGGCGAGCATCTCGCGGCGCTGGAGCGGGTGACGGGGAAGCGGCTGGGGCAGGTGGACGACCCGCTGCTGCTCTCGGTCCGCTCGGGGGCGGAGTTCTCGGTGCCGGGCATGATGGAGACCATCCTCGACATCGGGCTGAACGACTACGCGGTCCTGGGCCTCGCCAAGACGCCTGAGCGCGAACGTTTCGCCTGGGACTCCTACCGGCGTCTGGTGCAGATGTTCGGCAGCACGGTCATGGGGGTCGACAGCTCGCACTTCGAGGAGATCCTCGTCGCCGTCAAGGAGCAGCACCACCGCAGCGACGACACGCAGCTGGACACCTGCGACCTCATCAGGCTCGTCGAGACCTTCAAGGACCTGATCCGGGAGCGGACGGGTGAGGATTTCCCGCAGGATCCGGCCGAACAGCTGCGGCGGGCGGTCCTCGCGGTCTTCACCTCCTGGAACAGCGAACGCGCACGCCTCTACCGCCGCCGTGAGCACATCCCGGACGACCTGGGTGCCGCGGTCACCATCCAGACCATGGTGTTCGGCAATTTCGGTCCCGACTCCGGCAGCGGCGTCGTCCTCACCCGCGATCCGGCCACCGGACGGCCGGGCATCTACGGCGACTACCTGCCCAACGCCCAGGGTGAGGACGTCGTATCCGGCACCCGCGACACCGTGCCCCTCCAGCACCTGGCAGCCCTCGACCCCATCTCGTTCACGCGGCTGCTCGGCTACCTGGACCAACTGGAGGCCCACCACCGTGACCTCTGCGACATCGAGTTCACCATCGAGCACGGCACACTGTGGATGCTCCAGACCCACATCGGCGAACGCACCCACCCGGCAAACCCGAGCTTCTTCGGCGAGGCTCGCGTGGAGTAGTTCGGCTGTCGGCACCCCCGCCGGGAAGACCTGCGGTCCGCCGGTCCGCCGGTGGGCATCGGCGGCGTCGGCGAGGAGCCGCATCGGGGTGGGGCCCGGGGGGACCCCACCCCGACTGCAGGGTTCAGGCCGGGTACGGCAGGTCGGCCTTCGAGGTGCCGGCCGGCTGGGTGTGCAACGTCGCGTTCGGGCCGCCGATCCGCAGCCGCCACGGGTGCGGGCTGTCGGTGGTCACCTGCAGGCGGCCCCCACGGCGGCGCAGGTGGAAGCGGGCCGTCTCACCGGGGCCGTCGTTGCCGGGGATCACGACGGTGCGCTCGGCGCCGTCGGCGAAGGCGTGCACCCGCAGTTCGACGCCGTCCGCCCAGGCGGAGACCGGGCGCTGGTCGTCAGCGGCGAGCGGGATGACGGAGTCGGGGCGGGCGAGCAGCGGCAGGGTGTGGAAGCCGTGCTGCTCGCGCACCCAACGGGGGCCGGTGACCTGGGCGCCGGTCAGGACGTTGGTCCACGTCCCCTCTGGCACGTAGTAGTCGACCGTGCCGTCGTCGGTGAAGACGGGGGCGACGAGCAGGTCGTCGCCGAGCAGGTACTGCCGGTCGAGCGTGGCCGCGGCCGGGTCGTCGGGGAACTCCAGCACCATCGCGCGCATCACCGGGACGCCGGTGGCGTGCGCCTGCTGCGCGGCGCGCTGGAGGTACGGGGCGAGGCGGTGCTTGAGCAGGGTGAACTCGCGGGTGACGTCGACGGCCTCCTCGCCGTAGTCCCAGGGCACCCGGTAGGACTTGCTGCCGTGCAGGCGGCTGTGCGAGGACAGCAGCCCGAACTGCACCCAGCGCTTGAAGACGGTGGGGGTCGGGGTGCCTTCGAAGCCGCCGATGTCGTGGCTCCAGAAGCCGAAGCCGGACAGGCCGAGGGAGAGTCCGCCGCGCAGTGACTCGGCCATGGCGTTGAAGTGGGACTCGCAGTCACCGCCCCAGTGCACCGGGTACTGCTGGCCGCCGGCGGTGGCGGAGCGGGCGAACAGCAGCGCCTCGCCCTCGCCGCGCACCTCGCGCAGCAGCTCGAAGACGGCTTCGTTGTAGAGGTGGGTGTAGTAGTTGTGCATCCGCTCGGGGTCGGATCCGTCGTGCCAGACGACGTCGGTGGGGATGCGCTCGCCGAAGTCGGTCTTGAAGCAGTCCACGCCCATGTCGAGGAGCGGGCGGAGCTTGTCGGTGTACCAGGCGCGGGCGGCGGGGTTGGTGAAGTCCACCAGGGCCATGCCGGGCTGCCACAGGTCCCACTGCCAGACGCTGCCGTCAGGCCGGCGCACCAGGTGGCCCTCGCGCATGCCCTCCTCGAACAGCGCCGACTTCTGTGCGATGTACGGGTTGATCCAGGCGGAGATCCGCAGCCCCTGCTCCTTGAGGCGGGCGAGCATGCCGGCCGGGTCGGGGAAGGTGTCGGAGTCCCAGTCGAAGTCGCACCACTGGTAGCCGCGCATCCAGAAGCAGTCGAAGTGGAACACGCTGAGCGGGATGCCGCGTTCTGTCATACCGCCCACGAAACGGTTGACTGTGGCCTCGTCGTAGTCGGTGGTGAAGGAGGTGGTCAGCCACAGGCCGAGCGCCCAGGCAGGCGGGAGCGCGGGGCGGCCGGAGAGGGCCGTGTAACGCTCCAGGACCTGCTTCGGGGTCGGGCCGTGGACGACGAAGAACTCCAGCGACTGGTCCTCGACGCTGAACTGGACCTGGCCGACCGCCTCGGAGCCGACCTCGTAACTCACCTTGCCGGGATGGTTGACGAAGACTCCGTAGCCGCGGTTGGTGAGGTGGAAGGGGACGTTCTTGTACGCCTGTTCGCTGCTCGTGCCGCCGTCCGCCTGCCAGATGTCCACCGTCTGACCGTTCTTGACGAACGGGGTGAAACGCTCACCGAGTCCGTAGACCAGCTCGCCGACGCCCAGGCCGAGTTGGCCCAGCATGTGGTGCCGGCCGGCGGCGTCGGTGACGAAGCCGATGCCGCGCCCGCCCACGGAGGTCAGCTCCCGGCCGTCGGCGGAGAACTCCAGGCGCCACGGCTGGGAGGTGTCCACGCGCAGCGTCAGCTCACCCGCGCCGAGCTCGACCACCGTGCCGTCCCGGTACACCTTTCCCGCATCCGGTCGCGCGCCGGGCAGTGCGAACTCCGGCCCCCGGCGTACCGAGCCGGCGTGGTGGGTGGCGCGTACGCCGATCACGCCCTCGGCCGGCGACCAGCACTCGACCGTCAGCAGCTCGCTGTTGAGCATGCCGCTGCGGCCGCCCACGTGCTTCACCGGCGCGTAGAGGGTCACCCGGTGCTCGTCGGCCCGGACGTCCGCGACCTCGGTGGCGTAGCGCGCGGTCACTCCGGGACGCATCATCCAGTAGCCGTCGGTGAACTTCATCGGCTGGTTTCCTCCGTCCGCGCGCGGTGCGCGGTGATCGGGCCCCGGTGTCAGTGGTGGCTGTCCCCGGGCGTTCGGGTGAGCGAGAGGTAGGTGGCCGCCGGCGAGGAGCGGCCTGTTCCGGATTCGCGCTGAGCTCGCCCATGGGTGTAGTTGAAGCGCTTCGACGCTGTCATCCTGCGAGACATGATGTCAATGCCCAGGAGGGAGAAGAGCCCCAGACGGTAGCGTCTTTTGGCGGAGATGAAGCGATTCGATGACCTCAGCCGGTGAAGGCGACGCGCGCGAGTCGCACCGGGCCGTGCAGTCCGAGGCGGACGTCGTGCACACCGGCCGCGACGACAGGGGCGCTCGCCGTGGCGTAGTCGTAGGGCCCGGCCGCCGCAGCCGGGGAAAGCGTGAGCACCGCCAGTACCGGTCCTTCGTCCAGCGAGAACTCGACCGTGCCCGCACCCGCGGCCTCCACCGTGATCGCGGCGGCTCCCTCTCCGAAGTCGCAGTCACGGAACACCAGCTCGCCCCTCAGGCCGGTCGCAGGGGTGACGGAGTCGCCCGAGGTCTTCGCGCGGTCCACGATCTCCGTGTCGCTCTGGTCGTCGAAGTCCACCGCCTCCAGGCCGCCCACCATGACCGGCCGGGGGACGGACGGGTCGCCGTCGAGGCCGACGGTCCGGGTCAGGCGGATGTCCTCGCTGGACGTGCCGACGAGGATCTCGTAGAGGCCCGGTGCCACGCGCGGACGTCCCTGCGCGACGTCCCAGAAGGCGAAGGCCGACATCGGCACCCGGAAGGCGATCTCCGTGGCCTCGCCGGGCGCGAGCGTCACCCGTCGGTGCGCGGCCAGTTCCCTGCGCGGCCGTGGCACCGACGGCTCCACGGCCCGGGTGTAGAGCTGGGCGACCTCGTCCGCGGCGACATCACCGGTGTTGGCGACCGTGAAGGACACGTGCAGTGTCCCGTCCTCGACGCGGGTCGTGAGGTCCTCGTAGGAGAAGGACGCGTACGACAGGCCGTGGCCGAACGGGAAGAGCGGCGTGCCCTCGAAGTAGAGGTACGTCTGGCGGCCGCCGATCACGTCGTAGTCGAGGAGACCGGGCAGGTCCGAGTCGTCGGCGTACCACGTCTGCGGGAGGCGGCCGGCGGGGGAGACGTCGCCGGCCAGGATCCGCGCCAGGGCGCTGCCGGCCGCCTGGCCGCCGTGGGCCGTCCACAGCAGCGCCGGCACGTCCGCGTGATCGACCGCGTACGGGTACGCCGAGACCAGCGCGAGCACCGTGTTCGGGTTGGCCGCGCGGGCCGCGCGCAGGAGGCGCTCCTGGTGGGCGGGGAGGGCGAGGGTCGTACGGTCCTCGGTCTCGCGGCCGTTGATGTGCGGATCGTTGCCCGCGACCACGACCACCACGTCCGCCTGCGAGGCGGCCCTGCTCACCGCGGACTCGCCGCGCTCGACGACGACGACCTCGAAGACCTCGAAGGCGTCCCCGTCCCCGGCGGCAACCTTCAGGCCGTCGGCGGCGACAGAGAGGGGGTGACCCGTACCGATGTGCCGAAGGAGGTGGCCGCTCTCGTGCGGTTCGAGTCGGAACGTCTCCTGGACGACCCAGCCTCCGGGCTGGTCGGCGGAGGCTCGGACACGGCCGTCCTCGGCGACGGAGAGATAGCGGCCGTCGGGGGCGCGCAGCGTCAGCACGCCCTCACCCCAGTCGACGAGGGAGAGTTCGGTGCCGGTCGCCGCGGTGGTGAGCGGGGGCAGGTCCGTCCGGCCCGCGAGCAGGGCCGGGTCGAGGGCGCCTTCCGCGCCGCGCACCTCGTCGTCGGCGTCCGTCTCGGGGACGTGCAGGAAGGCTCCGGCCGAGGTCTTCAGGAGGATCCGGTCCACGCCCTCCGCGAAGTGCACGCGCTCCGGTCCGAACCGCTCGGACAGGCCGGCCAGCGGCGTGCTGCGGTGCAGGAGCGTGCCGCTGTACCAGTCGAGCTTGCACTCGTCGGCGAGCAGGCCGACCACCGCGAGCCGGGTGCCGGGCGCGAGCGGCAGCAGGTCACCGCTGTTCTTGAGCAGGACGACCGCCTGCTCGGCCGCCTCTTGGGCGAGGGCTCGGTGGTCCGGGGTGTCGAAGGCCGTGGTGAGCGCGTGCGGGTCGTGCTCCGGGTCGAACTCGCCGAGGCGGAAACGGACGGAGAGCTGGCGGCGGACGGCCGCGTCGACGTCCGGCTCCGTCAGCAGGCCCTGTTCCAGGGCGCCGCGGACCCGTGCGGTGATCTGCGAGCCGTCGGTGCCGTGGTCGGTGAAGCTGTCGACGCCGGCGTGGAGCGCGGCGGCCGTCGCCTCCTCGTGGGTGTCGAAGTAGTGCTCGGAGTCGACCAGGTTGGAGGGCGCGCCCGCGTCCGAGCAGACGAGGAGGTCCTCGTCGGTCCAGGTGCGCAGATGCTCGCGCAGATAGGGCGAGACGTGGTTGGGGCGGCCGTTGACCAGGTTGTACGCCGGCATCACACCGGCCACGGCGCCCGCCTCGACCGTCTCGCGGAAGGCGCGCAGGTCGTATTCGTGCAGGACGCGCGGGCGGACCGAGGAGGACGTGACGTCGCGGCCCGTCTCGTTGTTGTGGGCCAGCCAGTGCTTGAGGACGGGCGCGGTGCGCCAGTACGTCGGGTGCTCGCCGCGCAGGCCGTGGGTGTAGGCGGTGGCGATGGCCGAGGTGAGCTTCGGGTCCTCCGAGTAGCCCTCCTCGTTGCGGCCCCACAGAGGGTGGCGCAGCAGGTTCACGGTCGGGGACCAGACGTTCAGACCCACGCGGTCGTCGCGGGCGCGCATCGCGCGGACCTCCTTGGACACCGCCTCGCCGACCCGTCGTACGAGATCCGTGTTCCAGGTCGCGCCCAGGCCCACCGCCTGCGGGAAGACGGTGGCCGGACCCATCCAGGCCACGCCGTGCAGGGCCTCCTGGCCGGTGCGGAACGCGGCGAGGCCGAGCCGCTCCACGGCGGGCGCGAACTGGTGCAGGAATCCGATCTTCTCGTCGAGGGTGAGCCGTGACAGGAGGTCGTCGACGCGCTTCGCGAAGGGCAGCTGCTGATCGCGGAAAGGAAGTGGTGTGTGCGGCGTGTGTGCGGACACGTGGGATCCCCTCGAGACGGAGCGGTGGGTGCTCGTGAAGCGCTTCGATGCTCTTCAGGCCCCGGGGTGACTGTCAAGAGAGCAGCGCCATCACCACCACGAGGGCGGACAGGGGACGGTCGGGAGGTGCCTCCCGCCCCTCGGAGGAATCTTGGAAGCGACCCTTGTGCGCCCCTGGGTGTTCACTTAACCTCACTGCAATATTGAAGCGCTTCGACTATGCATCGCGTCGCAGTAGTCGTATATCCGCTTTCAGCTCAGCCAGTTCCAGTCACGACACCGCAGCCGACGGCCCACCGCCGGGTGTTCAGGTGCGCCACGAAGGGTTGACGCAATGACGCCGAATGCCGCCTCCTCCGGACTGAGCCGGAGAAGCTTCCTCGCCTCCACCGCGGTCGCCACCGCGGCGGTGGCCGGGGGGATGCCGCTCCTCACCGCCTGCAGCGACGCGGGGGGCGGCGGGTCGCGAGAGGGCGCCACGTCGGGCAAGGCCGCGGACAAGCTGCTCCCGACCTATGTCGCCAGTACGGTCGCCAAGCCGGACATCCCGTCGAAGAACGGCTCGTCGGCGGGGTACACGAGCAAGGTCGACCTGGCGGCCCTCGCCTCCTCGGTCCCGACGAAGCAGGGCACCGGCGCGCCCCTCAAGATCATGGCCCCTCTCTGGGGCACCCCGCCGAAGCCCGACTGCGCGTACTACACGGCGCTCGACGCCGCGGCGGGCACCAGGATCACCTGGCAGAACCAGGACGGCATGACCTACGGGGAGAAGCTGGGTGCCGTCCTCGCCTCCAGCTCCATACCCGACATGGTGGTCGTGCCGGGCTGGGAACTCGTCGGCAAGATCTCCAGCGCGGTCACCGCGAAGTTCATGGACCTCGGCCCCTACCTGGCCGGCGACAACGTCAAGAAGTACCCGAACCTGGCCGCGATCCCGTCCGACGCCTGGCGCATGTCCCTCTTCGGCGGCGCGCTGCGCGGCATCCCGATGCCCGCCGCCTCCGTGCCCGGCATCGTGCCCTTCTACCGCAAGGACATCTTCGACAAGAAGGGCTACACCGTCCCCAAGTCGGCCGACGAGTTCCTCAGCTGGGCCAAGGAGGCCACCAGCGCCAAGGCCAAGGTGTGGGCCTGCGGTGACATGAGGTGGTCGGCGGCGGGCTTCTTCGGTGTCCAGCCCGCCGGGTCGCTCGGTTGGAACATCGGGAGCGACGGCAAGCTGACGTACCGCATCGAGCATCCCGAGTACCTCGAACACCTGGAGTGGGTCCGCAAGCTGTTCGCCGCGGGTGTGGTACACCCCGACGACAAGGCGAACACGGGCGATGCCACCCAGCGGTTCACCGCCGGGCAGACCCTGGTCGGCAACAGCGACATGTCCGGCTGGTACGGCATGACCGCCGAGCAGGCCAAGTCCAACCCCGACTTCGAGGTCGACGGCATGGACTACTTCGGCGCCGACGGCGGCACCCCGACGCTGTACGCCGGCCAGCCCGCCTCCATCTGGTCGATGATCCGCAAGGGCGCCTCGAAGGAGACGGTCGAGAACGCGCTGGCCGCGGCCGACTTCGCGGCAGCGCCCTACGGCACCAAGGAGCGGATGTTCGTCGACTACGGCGTCGAGGGCACCCACTACGCGGTCAAGGACGGCGTCCCGGTCAAGAACGATCGGGGTATCCAGGAGGTGAACAACGCCTGGGTGCTGCTGGCGGCCCCGGCGCCCTACCTCGCCCACCCCGACCTGCCCGAGATCGCCCGCAAGCAGGTCGAGTGGCAGCAGCGGCAGGGCACCTTCGTGAAGAAGACGTCCACCTACGGCATGAACATCGTCGAGCCGACCCGGTACGCCACCCTCTCCAGCCAGTTCGAGCAGCTGGAGATCGATTTCGTGCGCGGTAACAAGACGCTCTCCGACGTCCAGCAGGCCATCTCCACCTGGAAGTCCTCCGGTGGCGACAAGCTGCGCGACTGGTACAAGGAGCTCCTCGACAAGAACGGCAGCGGCAACTGATGTCGCTCACGGCCGGGAGCAGGCCGGAGGGGACGCGTCTCCCCGCGGCCGTCGACGAGCCAAGGGCCGCGGTCGCCGCGGCCACCGTGAAGGAGAGCGCGCGGCGCAGGGCCGGCAAGGCGGGCAGGGCCGGAAAGGCGGGCAAGGTCCCCCTCCGGGTCCGGTGGCGCCGCGACCGCGCCCTCATCCTCATGACGGCGCCCGTGATCGTCCTGCTCGTGATCTTCAACTACGTCCCGCTGCTCGGCAACGTCGTCGCCTTCCAGGACTACGACCCGTACGCCGCCGGCAACGGCATCACGGCGATCTTCCACAGCCCGTGGGTGGGAGTGGAGCAGTTCGCGCGGATGCTCGACGACCCGCTGTTCTGGAGCGCCACGAAGAACACCATCGTCCTGTTCGTGCTCCAACTCGTCCTGTTCTTCCCCGTCCCCATCGCCCTCGCGCTGGTCATCAACAGCGTGATCCGGCCCCGCGTGCGGGCCGTGGCACAGGCGATCATGTATCTGCCGCACTTCTTCTCGTGGGTCCTCGTGGTCACCGTCTTCCAGCAGATCCTCGGCGGCGCGGGCATCATCGCCCAGACCCTGGAGGAGCACGGGTGGAGCGGTTTCGACCTGATGACCGACGCGGACCTCTTCAAGTACCTGGTCACCGCGCAGGCGGTGTGGAAGGACGCCGGCTGGGGGATCATCGTCTTCCTCGCGGCGCTGTCGGCCGTCAGCACCGACCTGTACGAGGCAGCCGCCATGGACGGCGCCGGGCGCTGGCGACGCATGTGGCACGTCACGCTGCCCGCGCTGCGCCCGGTGATCGCCCTGCTCCTCGTCCTCAGGGTGGGCGACGCGCTGAGCGTCGGATTCGAGCAGTTCCTGCTCCAGCGGTACGCGGTCGGCGCCGGGGCCAGCGAGGTCCTCGACACCTACGTGTGGAACATCGGCATCCAGAACGGCGACTTCAGCTACGCCGCCGCGGTCGGCCTGGCCAAGGGGCTCATCGGAGTCTGTCTCGTCCTGGGCGCCAACAAGTTCGCCCACCTGCTGGGCGAGCAGGGGGTGTACAAGAAGTGAGCCTCAACACGCAGCTCGTCCGCAGCCTCAAGGCCCCCGCCCGCCCCGCGTGGGAGGAGCCGCCGAGCAAGGCGGGACTCACCGCCAAGGGCGCCTTCCTCGTGCTCTGCTGTCTGGGGGTGCTCGTTCCGCTGTGGATCGTGATCGTCACCAGCCTCTCCCCGAAGCCCGTGATCGACCGGGTCGGCGGCCTCGTCGTGATCCCCCAGGGCATCACCTTCGTCAACTACACGGAACTGCTCGGCGGTGGCCAGGTCAGCCGGGCGATCATGGTCTCGGTCGGTGTCACGCTCTTCGGCACGCTGTTCTCGATGACGGTGTCGGTCCTTGCGGCGTACGGCCTGTCGCGGCCGGGGAGTCTGGGCCATCGGTTCTTCCTGATGGCCATCATGGCGACCATGTTCTTCGGGGCCGGCCTCATTCCGACGTACCTGCTGGTGCAGTCACTCGGCCTCACCGACACCTACCTGTCGCTGATCCTGCCGAGCGCCGTCAGCGTCTTCAACATCCTCGTCCTGCGGGCCTTCTTCATGGGAATCTCGCCCGAACTCACCGAGTCGGCCCGCATCGACGGGGCCAGTGAGATGCGCATCCTGCTGACCATCATCGTGCCGCTGTCGCGCGCGGTGCTGGCCGTCATCTCGCTGTTCTACGCGGTCGGGTACTGGAGCGCGTGGTTCAACGCGTCCATCTACCTCAGCGACCAGCGGATGATGCCGCTGCAGAACGTGCTCATCCAGCTGGTCCAGAAGAACACCGAGGCCCCGACCGGCCTCCAGCAAGCCGTCCGCACCGGCCAACTCTCCTCCCTCGGACTTCAGATGGCCGTCATGGTCCTCGCGCTGATCCCGGTCGCCGTGGCCTCCCCGTTCGTCCAGCGGCACTTCAAGAAGGGCATGCTCACGGGAGCCATCAAGGGCTGACGCTCCGGTCGCCCTCACGCGACGGAGCCGTACGCCGACACGGCCCCGCGCCCCGGTCCCCAGCGTGCTCTCCCCCCTTCGACACGACAGAGGTATGTCATGAGCAGGTACCGTCTCAACAGGCGCTCCGTTCTCGCCGGTTCCGCTGCCGCCGCCGCGGCCGTCGCCTTACCCGCCACACCGGGGCAGGCGCAGGCCGCCGTCCGCCCGTCCGTCGCCGAGAGTGTCTACCGGTGGCGCACCGTCGCCATGGGAGGCACCGGCTTCATCAGCGGGGTGCTGTTCCACCCGTCGGTGCGCGGACTCGCCTACGCCAGGACCGACATCGGGGGCGCCTACCGCTGGGACGACGTCACCGCCCGCTGGATCCCGCTGACCGACCACCTCGGCTGGGACGACTGGAACCTCCTCGGCGTCGAGGCCATGGCCGTCGACCCGGCCCAGCCGAACCGGCTGTACCTGGCCCTCGGCACGTACACGCAGCCCTGGGCCGGCAACGGGGCCGTACTGCGGTCCGAGGACCGGGGTGCCACCTGGCGGCGCACGGACCTCACCGTGAAGCTCGGAGCCAACGAGGACGGGCGCGGATGCGGTGAACGGCTCCTGGTCGACCCGCGGAACAGCGACACGCTGTGGCTCGGCACCCGGCACGACGGGCTGCTCAAGTCGACCGACCGAGGCGCCACATGGGCGCCCGCGGCCTTCCCGGCCACGCCGAACGCCACCGGCCAGGGCATCACCCTCCTGGTCGCCGCGGGCCGTACCGTCTACGCCGGCTGGGGCGACTCGGACGGCACCGCCGGCCGGCCCAACCTGTACCGAACGTCCGACGGAAGGACCTGGGAACCCGTCCCGGGACAGCCGACCGGCAGGGCCGCGACCGTGCCGATCCGTGCCGCGTACGACCGCCTCACCCGCGAGCTGTATGTCACGTACGCCAACGGCCCCGGCCCCAACGGTCAGTCCGACGGCAGCGTGCACAAGCTGTCGACGACGAACGGGACCTGGACGGAGGTGACCCCCGTGAAGCCCGGCGGGACGACGAGCGGCGGCGGGACCGACGCCTTCGGCTACGGCGGCGTCGCCGTCGACGCCCGCCGGGCCGGGACGCTCGTCGTGTCCACCAACAACCGTTGGTCCGAGATCGACACCGTCTTCCGTTCCACCGACGGCGGACGCAGCTGGACGTCCCTGAAGGACCACGCCGTGTTCGACGTCTCCGAGACCCCCTACCTGACGTGGGGTGACGCCAAGCCCAAGTTCGGCTGGTGGATCCAGGCCCTCGGCCTCGATCCGTACGACTCCGGGCACGTCGTCTACGGCACCGGCGCGACCCTGTACGGCACCCGCGACCTCACGCGCTGGGCGCCGCAGATCCGCGGCCTGGAGGAGACCGCCATCCTCCAGCTGATCTCCCCGCCTGACGGAGAGGCGCATCTGATCAGCGGCAACGGCGACATCGGCGTGATGTACCACGAGTCGCTCACGGCATCCCCCTCGCGCGGCATGGCGTCGAACCCCGTGTTCGGTACGACGACGGGGCTCGCCCAGGCCGCGGCCCGCCCCTCGTACGTCGTGCGCACCGGCTGGAGCGGGAGCGGCAACGGCGCCTGGTCGAACGACGGCGGACAGAGCTGGTCGCCCTTCGCTTCACAGCCGGCCGCCGCCAAGGACGCGCCCGGCCCGATCGTCACCAACGCCGACGGCAGCGTGCTCCTGTGGTCCCTCGGCTCCTCGAACGGCACCGTCAACCCGGCGTACCGCTCGACGGACAACGGCGCCACCTGGTCCGAGGCCGGGTCCGTCCCGCAGGGCGCCGTCCTGGTCGCGGACCCCGTGGACCCGGCACGCTTCTACGCCTACGACACGACCACCGGGACCGTCCACGCCAGCGCCGACAGCGGCCTGACCTTCACCCCCTCGGCCACCGGCCTGCCCTCGGGCGACGCACAGTTCCAGCTGACCGCGGCACCGGGACGCTCCGGTGACCTGTGGCTCAGCGCGAAGGAGGGAGGATTGCACCGCTCCACCGACGGCGGCGCCACCTTCACCCGGGTCGGCAGCTGCCGGTCCTCGCACACCCTGGGCTTCGGCAAGGCCGCCCCGGGCGCCGCCTACCCGGCGATCTACATGGTCGGCGCGACCGAGGGCTTCAACGCCGTCCACCGCTCCGACGACGAGGCGAAGAGCTGGGTACGGATCAACGACGACCAGCACCAGTGGGGCTGGACCGGCCGGGTCGTCGCCGGCGACCCACGCGTCTACGGCCGGGTCTACCTCGGCACCAACGGGCGCGGCGTGCAGTACGGGGACCCGGTCTGATGCCCGGCCTGAGCGACGCGACCCGCGGCCGCCTTCTCTTCGGCGGCGACTACAACCCGGAGCAGTGGCCGGAGAAGACCTGGCGGGAGGACGTCCGGCTGATGAAGGAGGCCGGGGTCAACTCGGTCACCTTCGGCGTCTTCTCCTGGTCGATGCTGGAACCGGAGCCCGGCGCACGGGAGTTCGGCCTCCATGACACGGTGATGGATCTGATGCACGACAACGGCATCGGCGTCGTCCTCGCCACCCCGACCGCCTCGCCGCCGCCGTGGATGGGCCGGCTGCACCCCGACACCCTGCCCGTCACCGAGGACGGCCGCACCGAGTGGTGGGGCGGCCGGCAGCACTTCTCGCACTCCAGCGCCACCTACCGGCGCTACGCCGCCGCCGTCACCGAGGACCTCGCCGCCCGCTACGCCGGCCACCCGGCGCTGACGATGTGGCACATCAACAACGAGTACTGCACCTACGACTACGGAGACGAGGCCGCGGCGGCCTTCCGCCGCTGGCTGCGCGAGAAATACGGCACCCTCGGCGCCCTCAACGAGGCCTGGGGCACCGCCTTCTGGAGCCAGGGGTACGACACCTGGGACGGCATCCTGCCGCCCCGCCGGCCCCACTACATGCCCAACCCCACCCACGTCCTCGACTTCAGGCGCTTCACCTCCGACATGCTCCTGGAGTGCTTCGTCGCCGAGCGGGACATCGTCCGCCGCCACACCCCGGACACCCCGGTCACCACCAACTTCATGCCGCTGTGGAGGGGCCAGGACGCCTGGCGCTGGGCCGAGGAGGAGGACGTCGTCTCCATCGACATCTACGCCGATCCGGGCGACCCGCTGGGCGCCCAGAGCGGCGCCCTCATCCAGGACATGACCCGCTCCCAGGCACGCGGGCCGTGGATGCTCATGGAGCAGGCCGCCGGGCCCGTCAACTGGCGGGGCGTGAACCACCCCAAGCCCCGGGGCCTCAACCGGCTCTGGTCCCTGCAGGCCGTCGCCAGGGGCGCCGACGCCGTCTGCTACTTCCAGTGGCGGCAGTCCCGGCAGGGCGCGGAGAAGTTCCACTCCGGCATGGTCAGCCATGCCGGGGAGGAGGGCCGGACGTACCAGGAGGTCAAGCAACTCGGCGCGGAGCTGGAACGGATCGCCGCCGAGACGACCGGCAGGACCGTCACCGCGGACGTCGCGATCCTGCACGACTGGCACGCCTGGTGGGCCGGCGACCAGGACGGCCGCCTGTCCGGCCGGGTGGACTACCCGGAGGTCCTGGGCGCCTGGCACCGGGCCCTCTGGCAGGCACATCTGACCACCGACTTCGCTCACCCGGAGCACGACCTGACGCCGTACTCCGTGGTCGTGGTGCCGCAGCTCTACGCCCTGACCGACACGGCGATCGACCATCTCGTCGCCCATGTCCGCAGGGGAGGCACCCTCGTCTGCGGCTTCCAGACCGGCGTCGCCGACGAGGATGACCGGGTCCGTCCCGGCGGCATGGATCCCCGGCTGCGTGAGCTGTTCGGCATCCGCACCCTGCACGAGTGGTGGCCGCTGGACGCGGGGGAGACCGTCACCTGCGAGGGCTTCGGGGCGTCCCTGTGGTCGGAGGAGCTGGAGGCCGACGGTTCCGCCGACGAGACCGTGCCGTACAAGGGCGGTGAACTGGACGGACTGCCCGCCGTCCTGCGCAAGGGCCGGGCCTGGTACGTCTCCACGCTCCCGGAGCCGGCGGCGCTGCGCGACCTCCTGGCCCGGATCGCCTCCGCCGCGGGAGTCCGGCCGGCGCTCGACGGCCTCCCCGAGCAGGTCGAGGCCGTCCGCCGGGGCGAAGCGCTGTTCCTGCTCAACCACGGCCGCGATCCGGTGACCGTCGAGGTGCCCGGCACCCACCACGATCTCCTCACGGGGACGGCCGTCACCGACCGGATCACCCTCGGCCGCTACGGCGTGGCGGTGCTCCGGCCCTGACTCGTCGAGGGAGACGTCCACGGCCTCTCCAGCCGCTCTCACGGGCTGGGGAGGCCGTTTGTCAGGGCGCCGATCCGGTACTCGACCGCACCGTCAACTCGGGGCTGATCAGCGAGACTTCGTCGGTCTCGCGACCGTCGATCTTGGCGACCAGACGCTCCACCGCCAGCCGGCCCATCTCCTGCGCGGGGATGGAGACCGACGTCAGCCGCACCGAGGCTTGTACGGCCACCTGTTCCGGGCAGATCGCGACCACCGACACGTCCTCGGGGACGGCGCGGCCCTGCCGGCGCAGCAGGGCGAGCAGGGGCTCGACTGCCTGCTCGTTCTGTACGACGAACCCGGAGGTGCCCGGGCGCTCGTCGAGGATGCGGGTGAGGGTGGCGGCTATCGCGTCGTAGCCGCCACCGCACGGCCGGTGCAACACCCTGATGTCGAGCTCCCGTGCCCGGGAACGGAGTCCGTCGAGGGTGCGCTCGGCGAATCCGGTGTGCCGTTCGTAGACCGCGGGGGCCTCGCCGATGACGGCGATGTCGCGATGGCCGAGCGTCGCCAGATGCTCGACGCACAGCGCGCCGGTCGCCCTGAAGTCGAGGTCGACGCAGGTCAGCCCCGACGTGTCGGCCGGCAGGCCGATCAGCACGGACGGCTGGCCGCTGCCGCGCAGCAGCGGCAACCGCTCGTCGTCGAGCTCGACATCCATGAGGATCATCGCGTCGGCGAGCCCACTGCCGGTGACGCGGCGCACGGCTTCGGGACCTTCCTCACCGGTCAGCAGCAGCACGTCGTACCCGTGAGTCCGGGCCGTCGTGGCGACCGCCATGGCGATCTCCATCATCACCGGAACGTACATGTCGGTGCGCAGGGGAACCATCAGCGCGATGATGTTCGACCTGCTGCTGGCCAGGGCCCGAGCGCCCGCGTTCGGGTGGTATCCCAGCTCGCGGATGCTCTGCTCGACCTGCAGCCGGGTGGCCGCGGAGATGGGCCGCTTGCCGCTGAGGACATAGCTCACCGTGCTCGCCGACACTCCGGCGTGCCGGGCGACCTCGGCGAGGGTTACCATCCAGCTCTCCCAGCCCTATGAAGCGCTTCGATCATGTGGGTGAATCATTCCTGCGGGAAATGTACGCCGACCCTAGCCCCAGCCCAGCTCGTTGTCCATCCCTGCATTGAAGCGCTTCGATGGACGGGCCGTCCTTTGCTCCTGCCGGCAAGGGGAGGGGCCTCCGTTCAGCCGGCGAGGGGCTCGTAGTCGAACCAGTCGAAGTGGACGGTGCCCTCCGCGGCGTACATGCCGATGACCCGGCCCGTGAAGCCGCCGGCGACCTCGGTCGACAGGTAGCGGCCGTCGAGGGTCGCGAGCTCGGTGAACGTGCCGTCGGGCTGCTCGACGCCGAGGGAGACGAGGTCGGGTCCCGTGCACGGTCCGGGCGGAGTCGCAGGTTCCGTGATCGTGACGGCGAGGCCCACCGGCCCGGTGGGCACGGACCGCGTGGCCACGACCGTGCGCAGGGAGCCGATGCGCGCGACGGCCCGTACCTCCGTGCCGGACACCTCGATCGCGTAGTGGTGCCGCTCGTCGAGCCGGACGGCGAGGCCGCCGTCCCCCTCCGCGGCATCGACCAGGGTGCGTGCCCGGCACGCGCGGTGCTGCTGGCGCCGGCCCGTGAACACCACGTCGGGCTCGTCCAGGGAACCTCCCCGCGCGCGGAGGGTCAGCCAGCCGGGGCGCTCCTTGGTGGTGCAGTGTTCGGCCGGCCGGTCGCGCACGGAGATCCAGGACGGTCGCAGTTCGGCGAGGTCGAAGTCGTCCCGCTGCTCCTCGACGGGGCCGGGGGAGAGCGGCCAAGGGAGCTCGGGCAGGTCCAGGGCGACCTCGCCGACGACCGGCCATCCGTCCACCCAGGTCACGGGGGCCAGGAAGGTCTCACGGCCGAGCACGTGCCAGCCCGGCGTGCCGCCGCCGGACCGGACGCCGAGGAACACCATCCACCAGGAGCCGTCGGGGCCTTGGACCAGATCGGCGTGGCCGGTGTTCTGGACGGGATGGTCGGTGCCGCGGTGGGTGAGGATCGGGTTGGCCGGGCACGGCTCGAACGGCCCGGCAGGCGTACGGCCGCGGGCGATCGAGACGCCGTGGCAGCGCTCGGTGCCGCCCTCGGCGATGAGGAGGTACCAGTAGTCGCCGACCCGGTACAGGTGCGGGGCCTCCGGGGCCTTGGCGCCGGGCCCGCCGGACCAGAGCCGGTGCGGTGTTCCGTACGTCTGCCCGGTGGACGGGTCGAGACGGACCTGCGAGACCCCGGCGACCGTGCACCAGCAGGTGCCGTCCTCGTCCCAGACCAGGTCCGGATCGATGCCGGGGACGCCCGCAGCCAGGATGGGGTCCGACCACGGGCCGGCGGGGTCGGTGGCCGTGACGATCAGATTGCCGCCGCCCTCGGAGCAGTTGGTGACGATCAGCCAGAAGCGGCCGTCGTGGTGGCGCAGCGTGGGGGCGTAGATCCCGCCGGAGGACGGCATGGAGGTGGGCAGACGCAGTTGGCCCGGCCGGTCGAGGGCGTTGCCGATCTGCGTCCAGTGCACCAGGTCGCGGCTGTGGAAGAGCGGCACGCCGGGGAAGTACTCGAAGCTGGAGCAGGCCAGGTAGTAGTCGTCGCCGACGCGGCAGACGCTGGGGTCGGGGTGGAAGCCGGGGATCACGGGGTTGGTGGGGCGTGGCTCCGGCCGGTGCGGTAGTGGCACCCGAGGGGTCCTCTCGTCGATTCGGGGGGGGGGGGGAGTCGTGGCGTGATGGGTCGGATGGGGTCAGGGCGCGCCGGGGGCCGTGGGGGTGATGCGGAGCAGGGCGGCGGACGGCGCGGTGGGCAGGGTCAGGCTCAGCTCGGCCGCGTCGGGCAGCCAGGCGGAGTCGGCCCGGCCGGCCGAGGGATAGAGCGGGTCGACACGGGCGAGGGTGTCCCGCAGATGGGGCAGGTGAAGCGTCGCCGTGGCGGCGGTTCCCGGGCGGCGCCAGGCCGCGAGGTAGGTGGTGGCGGGCGTGCGCAGGGCCAGGGCGATCCAGGGGTCGTCCCAGGCGGGAAGGCCCAACGGCCAGGACGGCACGGCGTGCGGCAGGTCGGCGCGGACCGTCTTGTAGACCGCCACAGCCTCGTGGACCAGGGCGCGGGCCTCTGGGTCGAGCTCGGGAAGCAGGCCGGAGAGGTGGATCCGGCCGAGCAGCGCGTTGACCATGGTGAAGGCCACCTCGTCGAGGGAGTCCTCCGGCCGGGGATACGCCCAGACGGCACCCTGTTCGGGGGTGACGGCGGTGGGAGCTGAGGCCGCGATGGGCGCGTAGAGGTGGAGGTTCTGCTGGTCGCTGGTGGACTGCAGCTGCAGCCGGGAGAGCATGGCGTCGTCCCAGCGCATGCCGCCGGAGGCGCAGTTCTCCACCACCAGGTGCGGGTGCCGGTCGAGGACGCCGTCGAGCCAGTCGAGGTGCGCCCGGTTGTGGCCGAGCAGGCCGTCGCCCGGGGCCTCGCCGGGGTGGGCGCTGGTGCCGGAGCCGGGGTCGATGTTGTGGTCGAGCTTGAGGTAGCCGACGCCCCACTCGCCGACCAGGCGGTCCACGACCCGGTCCAGGTGGGCGCGGGCGGCCGGGTGGCGCAGGTCCAGGTGGTGCCGGCCGGTCTCCGTCAGGCGGACGCCGTCGCGGCGGAAGAACGCCTCGTCGGGCAGGGACTCGGCCAGGGGGCTGTGGACGCCGATGACTTCCGGCTCCAGCCACAGGCCGGGAACCATGCCGCGTCGGCGGATGTGATCCAGTACCTCGTGGATCCCCTTCTCGCCGGGGAAGCGCGAGGCGGCCGGCTCCCAGGCGCCGACACTGGTCCACCAGCCGCCGTCACCGTCGTCGTACCAGCCCGCGTCGATGACGAAGTGCTCGGCGCCGGCCTCGGCCGCCGCGTCGATCAGCGGCAGCAGCTTGTCGGTGGTCGGGTCACCCATCAGGCAGTTCATGTAGTCGTTGAAGATGACGGGCAGGCGCTGGTGGTCGGCATGGGGGCGGCGCCGGGCGCGGCGGTAGCGGGTCAGCGCGGCGAACGCGGAGTCGGGGCCGCCGTCGGCGCTGAAGGCCAGCGCGACGGGTACGGTACGGAAGGAGGCGCCGGGTTCCAGGGGGTGCCGCCAGCCGTGGTGGGTGTCGGTGGGCCCGAACAGCGCGGCGTAGGCCGCCTCGTCGTGCTCCTGGCACTCCCAGCGCCAGCCGCCGCCGTTGTGCTCGATCTGCCACACCCAACTGCGGCCGGTGCGCCGGTCCGTCAGGCCTCCCATGGGCAGGTGTCCGCAACTGGACCAGGTGCCCCTTCCGTTCAGCGCGAAGCCGGCCTTCCCGTGCCCGTACGTCACGCGACCGCTGACGCCGGGTGTGGTCCGGCGCATCGGCTGTCGCCGCCAACGGCACTCGGCGAGCCAGTCGTTGTCCGCCCACATCAGGTCGGCGGCGTCGACGGACGCCGGGTCCCGTGGGGTGAGACAGCCCACCACGAGCGAGCTGACCGACTCCAGGTGCACGGTGGTCTGCCCCTCGTTGAGCAGCGTCACTTCGCTGCGGAGCACGGGGATGCCGTCCGGCGACCGGTAGGTCACCTCCGCGACCAGCCCGGTCTCCGGGTCGTGGAGCTGAACGGACAGCGTGTGCCAGTCGCCGTCGTGGGCCGCGCGGTGGGCCCGGTAACGCAGCCTCCCGCCGAGAGCGGTCCCGACCAGACGGCTGCCCGACCAGTCGCGGCCGTGACCCGCGGCCGTCACCTCCACCAGGGGGAGGGACGCACGGGGGACTCCCCGCGCTTCGCCGGGCGGTCCGAGGTGCGTGAGGCGGGGGCGGCCGTCGTCATCGAGGACGAAGTCGAGGCGCAGGGCCTCGTGCCCCCAGTGAAAGGTCCCCTGGTCCCCGGTCATGGCGGCCCTTTCGAGGTCGGTGCCGGACGGTTCCTCGTTGTCGAAGCGCTTCACCATTCCAGGCGTAAGCTAACGGACCGGTTCTCCGACGGGCAAGGGCTTGGAGTGAAGCGCTTCGACAGCTCGCTTCCGACCGAGCTCCACGACGTGGGGTCATCCGGCGGTCAGGGCGGTTCACTTCTGGTTGGCACCGTCGCCGCAGCTCCCCCGTGCCGGAATCGTGCCGGGGTGGTTCCGCACGCGTCGGTGAAGACCCGGTAGAAGCGGCTGACAGACCCGAAGCCGGCGGCCACGGCCACCTGGGTCGCGGGAAGGTCCGTGGTCACCAGCAACCGGCGTGCCTCGGCGAGCCGGTACAGCTTCACGTACTCGCCGATCGTGGTACGCACGACCTTGCGGAACTGGGCCATGGCATAGGCCGGGTGGACGTTCGCCGCCGCGGCGACGTCCGAGACGGTGATCGGCTCGCGGAAGTGATGTGCGATGTACCGCGCCATGGACACCGCCTGGCGCAGGGCCGGTTCGGCACCGACGCCTCGGCGTACCGGATCGCCGTCCGCGGCGAGCGCCAGGCGACGGACGCGCGCTTGGACCTCCAGCATCGCGATGCGGTGCAGTTCGTCGTCGCCCGCGGCCAGATCGGCGGCCCACTGGGTGAACTTCGCCGGATCGCTCGCGTCGGCACGGGCCGCGGGAGCGATCATCGGCACGCCCGAGAGGACACGGGCGAGGAGCGGTTGGGGCAGTCCCCAGGCGAGGAACCGGTCGAAGGGCACGTGCAGCCAGTGGGCGCGCGTCGCCCGGCTCGCCACCAACTGGTGCGGGATCGCGGCCCAGAACACGGCGAGGCCGCCCACGGCGACTTCGAGGAGTTCGCCGCCGTAGAGGTAGAGCATCGACCCACCGCCGGACACGAAGTTGATCTCCAGGTCGTCGTGCCGGTGCGCTGCCTCCATCAGCGTCGGGCGTCCGGACCAGCCGCGCAGGTACGAGGGTTCGTCGACCAGAGCACCCTGAGGATCCAAGAAGTTCTCGCTTCGAAACGGTGCAGACATCGCGTGGAGTCGGATCCTATCGTCGTGGAGCAGTGCCGAGGCCCGCACCGTCATGCGGCCGGCACCAGCTCGCACCCACTCCTTCCCGATGGAGATTTCGCGTGTTCTCACTCGGCATCGTCGGCGCCGGCCAGTTCGCCGGCTCGTTCGCCAAACTCTGGCGCCTGCACCCGAACGTCGGTGACATCAAGGTCACCGACCTGCTCCCCGAGCGCGCCGAACGGCTCGTCACCGAGCAGGACCTCGCCGGCACGCTCCCCTCGTTCGAGTCCATGCTCGACTCCGACCTCGACGCCGTCGCGCTCTTCACCCAGCGCTGGACCCACGGCCCCCTCGCCGTGCAGGCGCTGCGCGCGGGCAAGGACGTCTACAGCGCGGTCCCCATGGGCGTGACCGAGGACGAGATCGCGGACATCATCGCGGCGGTCGAGGAGACCGGCCGGATCTACATGATGGGCGAGACGAGCTACTACCACCCGGCGACCGTCTACGCACGAGCCCGGATCGCCGCGGGAGAGTTCGGCCGGATCTTCTACGCGGAGGGCGACTACGTCCACGACATGGACTGGGGCTTCTACGACGCGTACAAGTACAGCGGCGGCGAGAACTGGAAGTCCACCGCCAGCTATCCGCCGCTGCTCTACCCCACGCACTCGATCGGCGGAGTCCTCGGCGCCTGGCAGACGCACGCCGTGAGCGTCTCGGCGATCGGCGTTCCGGACGAGCGCGGCGACGGCGTGTTCGACCGCGAGATCAGCCAGTTCGACAACGACTTCTCCAACGCGACCGCGCTGTTCGAAGTCGCCGGTGGCGGCAGCTTCCGCACGAACGAGTTCCGCAGGGTCGGATACATCGGCAAGGAGTCACGCTTCCGCTACTTCGGTACGGAGGCGGTCCTCGAACAACTCGGCTCGGTCAGCCTGTGGCAGGACAAGAAGGGCGAGCGTGACGTCACCGCGCACCTGCACGCCGCGCCCACCCTCGCACCGGACGACCCGGCGCTCGCCCACGTCGCCCCGGAACTGCGCGACGCCTTCACCTCCGGTACCGCACCCGTCCACGACCGCTCCCGGCTCCCGCGAGAGTTCGCGCACGCGCCCAACGGCCACGAGGGCAGTCATCACTTCCTCGCCGACGACTTCGCCGCCGCGGTCACCACACGAACGCCTCCACCGCTGCACGCGTGGACCGCCGCCCGCTACACCCTCCCCGGCATCGTCGCCCACCGATCCGCCCTCCAGGCCGGCGTGCGCCTGCCCGTCCCCGATTACGGGGACGGCCCCCGAAGGGCGTAGCCCCGCGACGGGCAGGGTGCTGCCGCCCTACTGAACCGCGCTGTCGCGCGGGGTGGGGCCGGCGGCACGGATGCCGCGAGGTGACGCCCCGAGCTCACGGCGGCATGCCTTGTTGAACGCCTGCAGGTCGGGGATGCCGACCGAGGCGGCGACGGCGGGGATGGAGAGCGTGGTGGCCCGCAGGAAGTGGCGTGCGCGTTCCATCCGGCGGGCCCGGATGTAGCCGACGACGGTTTCCCCGGTGGCGGCGCGGAAGAGCCGGGTCAGGTGGTTGTGGGAGACGCCGGCCGCCTTCGCGATCTCCGGCACCGTCAGGGACTCCGTCAGTCGCGCCTCGATCAGGGCCGTCGCGGCCGCCACCGCCGGGTGGAGGGCCCGGGCGCGCTGCTCCCGCTGCGGGGTGAGCCGGGCGATCCGCCACAGGGCGGCCCACACCTCGGCGGTGGCCCGGGCCGGGGTGTTCGGCCAGGCGGCCAGTGCCTGCCGCAACTGCAGCGTGATCAGGTCGAGTTCGGGGCCGGTGTGCTGGATCACGGGAATGCTGTGGGGTGTTCCCGACGAGCCCAGGCGGAGGTGGGCGTACAGGTGCTCGGAGCGGCCCCGGTAGCGGTATCGCACCTCGGTTCCGGGCGGTACGAGGCTGACCCGGCCGGGGCGGATCGTGTGCTCGGTGCCGTCGACCGTCAAGTCGGCTTCGTAGCCGTACAGATGGAGCTGCCACAGGTCCGGCAGCGAGAACACGTCCACCTGGCCGGCCGGACCGTGAACGCCGATGCCGACGGCGGCGAGAGCGGGAGGGGTGTCGAGATGGGCGAGGACCGTCCGCATGGCCCGTGTTCTACCACGGCGGACGCGGCCGCCCGTGGGACGCGGACGTCGACGTACGGGGCGGACGGCACGGTGAGAATCGACCAGTGGAGGGTGAACGCGGCCCACGCGGTGCCCGGCGGGGCGGACCTAGCGTGGCCGTCATGGAGAACAGGCGAGCACTGCTGAACTCGGTTCAGATGGCGCGCTTCGTGGCGCGCGGGTCACTGCGGATGGACGCGGTCGTGCCGGCGGAGATGAACGCCGAGGGACTGACGGTACTGGCGGACGGGGTGCCGCATGTGCCGTACGGGACGCCGCTGTCCGACGCGTACGCGAAGGGCACCTTCGTCCGCAGGCTGCTGGAACTGCCGCAGGTGGCGGGGGCCCTGCACAGCCTGGTGGGGCCGGAGCCGTGGGTGGACCACCACTTCGTGCACACCCGTGAGCCTCACGAAGGCGCCGCGCAGGCGCTGCACGGGGACGCCATCATCGACGTCCGACCGGACGCCTTCGACGTCCAGTTGATGTACTACCCGCAGGCCGTGACGCTGGAGATGGGTGGAACGCTCAGCGTGCCGGGCAGCCATCTGCGGCGGACCAACGAATCGGACACCGGCCGCTACCAGAACCTGCGCGGCCAGGACCGGTTGGTCTGCCCGGCCGGCACGGTGGTGCTTCTGCACCACGGAATCTGGCACGGGGGCCGGCGCAACGACAGCGACATCCTCCGCTACATGTTCAAGATCCGCTTCAATCCCAGGGTGCGTCAACGACGTCTGTGGGACACCTCGGACCTCCACGACCCGCAGGTGACCGCCGAGCTGGACGCGATGTTCCCGTGGTACGAGGGAGCGACCGGCCGGCTGGAGAGGTACAACCGCATCCTGCTGTGGCGGGAACTGACCGGCGACGACACCTTCGACCTCGACCACTGGGTGACCAGGGTCTCCAACCGACCGAAGGGGACCGCGGCATGACGACCGGAGCGATCCCGCCCGCGCCGGCGGACACCGCGGACGCCACCGCCGCCCCGGTGCTGCGGCAGCAGGTGCTCGTGCTGTACCTGGAGAACTCGGCGCTGGACTCCCACGTCGTCGGCTGGTCGCGCTACGACGGCACCGGCCGCACCTCGCCCACCACGGGTGACGGTGACGAGCCGCCGTACGAGTCGGGGGTGGCGGCGCTGCGGGACGGCTGGCGGCTGTTCCAGGCCGCCCAGTTGATCCCGCCGTATCCGGGTCACGAATACGACGTCTCCTTCCTCAAGCACGAATTCTTCTTCGAACGGCTCGTCGACGTGCGGGCGCAGACGGGGCCCTGATGTCGAACCGCTCGCCTTCCGTGACAGGTCATTGACAGGTCATGGAGGCTAATGGGACCGTCGAAGCGCTTCGACGAACGGCCACCGCAACCAGCTCGCCCGAGGGGTTTCCACGTGAGTTCCGTGACCGTGCCCGCGTCCACTTCCGAGCCGCCCGCTTTCCGCGATCCCGCGCTGCCCCTGCGGAGCCGCGTCGACGACCTGCTCTCACGGCTCACGCCCGAAGAGCGGCTCGCGATGCTGCACCAGTACGCGCCGGCCGTCCCGCGGCTCGGCCTCGCTGCCTTCCGTACGGGCACCGAGGCCCTGCACGGGGTCTCCGGGCTGGGGGTGGCGACGGTCTTCCCGCAGGCCGTCGGCCTCGGCGCCACCTGGGACGAGGACCTGGTCCGCAGGGTCGCCGAGGCCGTCTCGGTCGAGCTGCGGGCCTTCCACCACCACCGCCGGCCCGTCGCCGCCGGCGGCGGCCTCTACGGCCTGCAGGCGTGGGCGCCCGTGGTGAACCTGCTGCGCGACCCGCGCTGGGGGCGCAACGAGGAGGGCTACTCCGAAGACCCGGTGCACACCGCCCGGCTCGGCGAGGCGTACTGCCGGGGCCTTGCCGGCGACCACCCGGCATACCTGCGGACGGCACCCGTTCTCAAGCACTTCCTCGCCTACAACAACGAGGACGACCGCTGCACCACCTCCTCCGGACTGCGCCCGCGCGTCCTCCACGAGTACGACCTGGCCGCCTTCCGGCCCGTCGTCGCCTCCGGCGCCGCGACCGGAGTCATGGCCGCGTACAACCTGGTCAACGGCCGCCCCTGCCACATCAGTCCGCTGATCGAGACCGAGCTGCGCCGCTGGGCGAGGCCCACCGGACACGAGCTGTTCGTGGTCAGCGACGCCGAGGCCCCCTCCAACCTGGTCGACCCGGAACACTACTTCGACGACCACGCCGAGTCCCACGCCGCCGCCCTCAGGGCCGGCATCGACAGCTTCACCGACCACGACGAGGACAGCTCCACGCCGGTCGGCCGACTCCGCGAGGCGCTGGAGCGCGGCCTGATGGACCAGGCCGACGTGGACCGCGCGGTACGTCGCCAACTCGAACTCCGCTTCCGCCTCGCCGAGTTCGATCCCGACCTCGACCCGTACGCCGGGATCGGCCCGGAGGCGATCGACTGCCCCGAGCACCGCGCCCTGGCGCGGCACGCCGCGACCGAGTCGGTGGTGCTCCTCAAGAACGACGGCCTGCTGCCGCTCGACCCCGCGCGGACACGCCGGATCGCCGTCATCGGCCCCCTCGCCGACACCCTGTGCGAGGACTGGTACAGCGGCACCATGCCCTACCGGGCGACCGTCGCCGACGGCCTCACCGCCGCACTCGGCGCCCACGGCGGCGAGGTGGTCCGGGTGGAGGGCGCCGACCGTATCGCGCTGCGCTCCCGCACCACCGGCGACCTCCTCGGCAAGACCGCCTTCGACGCGACCGACTGGGGCCGCGGCATGCTGACCCTCCGTGCCGCCGACACCGGCCGCTACCTGAGCCTCAAGGACGACGCCACCGTGGCGGCCGACCAGCAGACGCTCAAGAACTGGTTCGTCAAGGAGACCTTCCGGCTCGAACCGGCCGGTGAGGACAACGTACTGCTGCGCTCCGTGCACACCGGCCGCTACGCCGCCGTGGATCCCACCGACGGCCGCGTCACCGCGACCGCCGACGCCCCCGACTCCGCCGAACGCTGGGCGCGCGAGCTGCTGCGCGACGGCGCGGCCGAGGCCCGGGCGGCCGCCGAGGCGGCCGACGCGGCGGTCGTCGTCCTCGGCAACCAGCCCATGATCAACGGCCGTGAGACCGAGGACCGCGCGGACATCGAGCTGCCCGCGGGGCAGGAGGAGCTGCTCCGCACGGTCGCGGCCGTGCGCCCGGAGACGGCGCTCGTGGTGATGAGCAGCTACCCGTACGCCGTCGACTGGGCCGACGAGCACCTGCCCGCCGTGGTGTGGACCTCCCACGGCGGGCAGGAGACGGGCCACGCGCTGGCCGCCGTGCTGCTGGGCCAGGCCGAGCCCGCCGGGCGCCTGCCGCAGACCTGGTACCGGGGCGACGACCCGCTGCCGGCCCCGCTCGACTACGACATCATCAAGGCCGGCTGGACCTACCAGTACCACCGGCCGACGCCTCTCTACGCCTTCGGCCACGGCCTGTCGTACACCGACTTCGCCTACCGCGACCTGCGGCTGTCGCGGTCGTCGACCGGCCGGGACGGCGCGGTCGACATCACCGTGACCCTGGCCAACGGCGGTGCCCGGGCCGGCAGCGAGGTGGTGCAGCTCTACGTCCGGGCACGGGACGCCCGCCACGAGGCGCCCAGACTGCGCCTGGCCGACTTCCGCAAGGTGCGCCTGGAACCGGGGGATAGCAGCGAGGTGACGTTCCGGCTGCCCGCCGAACGGCTCGCCCACTGGGATGTCGCCACCTCCGCCTTCACCGTCGATCCCGGCGGTTACGAGATCGTCGTCGCCCGCTCCGCCGATCACCCGGTCCTCACCGCACCGCTGACGGTGACCGGACCGGCCTCGGCGCCCCGGGTGGTCGTGGAACGCCGGACCCTGGCGGTCGACTTCGACGACTACGCGGACGTCACCCTCGTCGACGCGACGCGGACCGACGGTGACGCGGTCACGCCCACCGACCCCGCCCGGCCCGGGACGCTGCTCTTCCGTGACGTCGACCTCTCGGGGGCCGTACGGATCGAGGCCGAGACCGCCCGCGAGGACGCCGGACCCGGTGAGGCGCGGCTGGTGGTCCGGGCGGGCGACCAGGTGCTGGCCGAGCTCGACGTCCCTCGCACCGGCGACCGCTACGCATGGCGGACCGTCGCAGGCGAGCTGGCCACCACCCCGCCCGAGGACGTCCACGACCTGAGCCTGACCCTGCACGGCGCCTTCCGCCTCTCCGCCTTCCGCTTTTCGGCCTCCGGCTCCGGCTCCGGCTCCGGCAGCACCGGCGGAACCGACTGACGGCTCGCGCCCGCCCCGCGAACGGGCGGCCCGTCCCACAGGGGGAGGGCGGGCCGCCTCCCGCGCCCAGCCGTGCCCGGGACCCGGGAGGCGCGCGGCCCGACGCCGTACGAACTCCCGCCCCCTCGTCCACACTCCGACCGGAGGAATCCCCATGCCGCTCACCGACCTCGAGGCCGACGACCTCGTCGGCTACCGGCCGGAGCTGACCGCTCCGAGCGACTTCGACGCATTCTGGCGCCGCACCCTCGCCGAAGCCCGGGCCTACGACGGGACGGTCAAGGCCGACCGGGTCACTCCCGCGCACCTGCTGCACACCGTCGACGTCGACGACGTGCGCTTCCCCGGCTGGAACGGCGAGCCGGTGGCCGCCTGGCTCCTGCGCCCGCGCGGCGCGGACGGCCCGCTGCCGGTCGTCGTCACGTACATCGGCTACAGCGGCGGCCGCGGCCTGCCCACCGACCACCTGTTCTGGTCCGCCGCCGGCTATGCCCAGCTCGTCGTCGACAGCCGGGGCCAGGGCCACGACACCCCGGACCGGACGACGGGCGACGGCACGCAGTGGGCCGGCGGGTTCATGACCCGGGGCGTCGACTCCCCCGAGAACTACTACTACCGGCGGCTGATCACCGACTGCGTACGCGCCGTGGACGCGGTCGCCGAACTGCCCGGCCTCGACCCGCGCAGGATCACGGTGGCCGGAGGCAGCCAGGGCGGCGGCCTGACCCTCGCCGTCGCCGCTCTCGCCGGGGACCGCGTGGCGGCGGCACTTCCGGACGTCCCGTTCCTGTGCCACTTCCGCCGCGCCGTGCAGATCACCGGGGACGGCCCGTACCCGGAGATCGCCGAGTACCTGCGCTGGCACAGCCGCGACCGCGTGGAACGGACCCTCGCCACCCTCGACTACTTCGACGGCGTCCACTTCGCCCGACGGGCCACCGCACCGGCGCTGTTCAGCGTCGCCCTGATGGACCCGATCTGCCCACCCTCCACGGTCTACGCCGCCTACAACCACTACCGGGGCGAGGACCGCACCATGACCGTCTGGCCCTTCGGCGACCACGGCGGCGGCTACGGTTCCCACCCGCCGGTCCAGCTCTCCTGGCTGCGCGAGCGCGGTCTCGCGCCGGAGCTCTGACCGCCGCCCGATCCGGCCCCGCCTTCTCCCTCCACGACATCCCGTTCAGCACGCACGGCTCCTGGTCCGGCATCTCTCCCGTGCTTGCGGAGAAGCCCTCGGAGACGTTCGACGCCGTCGTGGCGGCCGCGGAGCAGGCTTTCGCCACGGTCGTCGACGCGGTGGCCCCACGCGCACCCGAGACGGCCGCCGACCGGCCGCCTCCTCCAGGCCCGGGACCGATCGGGCCCGGTTCCTCTCCTCCGTCCACCCCAGGAGCCGCGGAATGAAGCCGCTCACCACACCTTCAGGACCTGCGACCCAGGCCGCGGACACCGCCGTCACCGTCGACTTCTCCGCTACCAGGGGCGCCCCCACGTACCGTGCCTCGGGCACCCTCTACGGGATGGCCGAGCACGGGGCGCTGCCCCCGGAGAGCTTCTACAGGGACATCAAGTGGAAGTTCATGCGGGCCGGCGGTGCCCAGCTGGACAGCCCCGGCGGCTGGGTCGCCGGCGCGTACGACCGCCGGTGGAACTCCACCCTCGCCCAGTACAAGAGCACCAGGGCGCTGGGCGGCACCTTCGTCATCCTGCCGCACGACCTGTGGGGCGCCGACGGGACCACCTCGCCCACCTTCCCCGGCGACAACGGCGACTGGTCCCGCTTCGACGCCTTCTACGACCGGCTGCTCGCCGACGCGAAGGCGGTCGGCATGACCGACATCCAGTGGGACATCTGGAACGAGCCCGACTACTCCTCCTTCTGGGACCGGCCGCAGGACCAGTACCTGGAGATGTGGAAGCGGGCCCACCAGCGGATCCGGGCCGCCTTCCCGGGCGCCGTCATCGTCGGTGCCAGCACAGCCGGCAGGCCCTCCGCGGAAGGGGGCGGCCCCTGGTGGAACACGTACCTCGACTACGTGAAGGCCAACGACGTCGAACCCGACACATACAGCTGGCACGACCTGCCGGGCGACCCGGTCGCCGACGCCGACGCCGTTCACGCCAAGCTGGCGGCACGCTCGATGACCACGAGCCGTCCGTTCCAGGTGAACGAGTACGCGGCCGACACCGAGCAGAACCCTGGCCGCGGCGGCTGGTACATCTCCCGTCTGGAACGCGCCGGGGCGGACGGCCTGCGCGCCAACTGGGCGTGGGGCGCCGACCTGCACGACTTCGCGGCGGCCCTGCTCACCAGGACCGGCGGTCAGTATCTGCCGCTGGGTGAGTGGTTCCTGTACCGGTACTACGGCTCGCAGACCGGCACCATCGTGAACCTCACGCCCGGCACGAACACCGACGGGGTGGCGACGAAGGACAATTCCGCGCGCAACGCCAAGATCCTGCTGGGCAGCAACGGCGACACCGGCAACGTCACCGTCGACCTCGAACGCCTCGACACCACGTCGGTGGCGGAGAACGGCCGGGTGCGCGCGATCGTCCAGCGCATCCCGAACAACGGCGGCGGCGCGGTGACGGGTCCGGTGACGGTCTCCGACCGGACGCTGACCGTCAGCGGCAACTCGGCTTCGGTGATCGTCCCGTGGGCGGACGCCGCGGACGGCTACACCGTCACCCTGCTGCCCCCGTCGAACACCACCGCCTCCACGGTCGCGGTGGCACAGCACAGCGGTCAGTGCCTGGCCGACACCAACCTCGGCACCGACGACGCCACGCAGGGCGCGACTTGGGTCTGAGTTACGAAGTCCGGTTCTGGGAGGCTCTGTACTCCTGGGCCTTCAACAAGTACGCCTGGGGTCACGAACCCCACGAGGATTGGCGCAACTACCGGTCCGACTTCACCCTCAGCCCGTCCTTCAACTTCCCCGAGCGCGAGTGGCACCCGGGCACACGCACCGAATGGGTGACTCCGGGCCAGGTCTGGAGGGAGTTCCACGCGCAGGGCGTCGACGGCGGCCTGCCGTGGGTGATGGTGTCGGGCGACAACACGTACGCCAAGGGCAGCGCCACCCGGCTGGACTGGTTCGCTCCGGTGACCAGGCCCGGCCAGAGCGAGTCGTTCGGCGTGTACGACTCCCGCTGGCAGAACGACATGACCTGGAACGTCCAGGCATGGGCCTCCTCCAGCGACGAAATGCGGCTGGGCGGCTACCTGCCGTGGGGGGAGACGCCGACCCACCTGCAGGTCTTCCAGGGCGACGCACTGATCCACGACGACCCGAACAGGACGGACATGCAGTGGATCGAGGTGCCGGAGGACAACCTGCCCTACCGCGCCGTCCTGGACGCGGAGCGGCCCGCCGACGTCTTCCGGCTGTCGACGCGCACCCACACCGAGTGGACGTTCATGTCCGACACCGTCGATTCGGACTGCTTCGAGCCGTTCCCGGTGCTGAACCTGGACTACGAGCTGGAGTCGGACCTGCACGGCGACGTCAAGGCCGACGCGACCCGGCAGATCGCGCTCAAGCCGGTGTCGATGGGCCGGGGTACCGTGCCGGGCACCGTCACCACGGTGAAGCTGGATGTCTCGTACGACGACGGCGCTGATGGGCGCGCCGGCGCGCATCGCGGGAGCCGTGCGGGCCGACGCGATCGTCCCGGCAGCTCGTCAGGCGAGGACATTGACGGCACGAGCGACCACGAGCCCGAGAATGAGCAGGGAGACGAGGGACTGAATGCCCATGGTGATCTTGGCCCACGGGGCCAGCGGCATGACGTCGGTGGGGCTGAAGGCGGTGGCGTTGGTGAGCGCGAGGTAGAGGTAGTCGATGAAGAGGGGTCGCCAGTCGGCGCTTGCCAGTTCGGGGTTGAGCTGCTGGGGGAAGGCGAGCGCGGGTGTGGAGGGCATGTGGTGGGCGCGGGCGGCGGCCCCGCCGCTGTCGAGTTCGAAGTACAGCAGGGAGAAGGCGAGGACCGTACAGGCCCACACCGTGCCGCCGGTCTGCAGCAGACTGACGGCGGAGTTGGTCTCCTTCCCGGCATGGAGGATGTCGTCGACCAGTTGAACGGTCGACCAGACGGCGCTGAGGGCCAGAACTCCCACCAGGGCGATCGACATGCTTCGCAGGGCGGCCGTGCGTCGGTCGATCCGGCCCGGGTCGCCGGCGATGAGCGCCAGTAGAAGCAGTCCCTCGACGGCAGGGATGACCCAGCGAGGCGCCAGGCGGAGGTCGTCGGGGAGCAGGAGGGTCAGCACCATGGCGGCGACGACGGCCGTCGCCATCGGCCATCGGGCCTCGCCGAAGGACTCGTCCGATCGCGGGCTCTCGGTTGGCTCGGGGGTGCGTCCGGTCACGATGGCGGCCCTTACGGTCGAGTGTGGAGGGTAGGGCACTGTCCTGCCCTCGGAAGGTATGGCCGGCCGGTGGGCGGGCGTCGGATCTCCCGGGCGGCGCACGACAGCCCCTGGACCCGGCCGCGAGAACAACTGGCCCCCCGCACCCGCAGGGGTGTTTCAACGTCTTCCTTCGCCTGCGTTGGCCCAAACAATCCGCCCTTACCGGCGACTGGACCCCGCCGGCACGGCGAAGCACCAGCTGCCTGCGTCAGGCGACCAGCTCGTAAATGCTCCGGGCCGTCAGCCACAGGCCCACCAGCAGGGAGAGCGTGACCAGCAACTGTTCCTGGTGCCGCTCCAGCCAGCTCCGTAGGGCGTTCAAGCGGGCGTTCGCGGACGCGGGCACCCAGACCGTGTACATCTCCATGAACGATGAGGCTGCGTGTGGCCAGCAGGCGGTAGCCGGTCAGTACGAGCCAGTCGGTGAGGGTGGAGAGGTCCGAGTCGAGGGCGGTCGCGGCGCCGGCGCCGACCAGCCCCCAGGGCTGCAGCAGCCACGCCAGACCGGCTGCCGTGACCGGGGAAGCGTTGTCGATCCGGGCGGCCCAGCGTGGCGGGCCGTGTGGGCGGGGCGGTCGGCGGTGCCGGTACGTGCCGAACAGCACCAGTGCCACGCCGATGGCGAGTTTCACGGCGATCGCGGCGGTCGAGGGCGCGCTATGACGGGCCGGGGGCTGACCGCCGGTCAGCAGTACGACGAGGGCGATGACCGTGATCAGGTTGGCCAGCCACGACAACAGGAACGCCAGACCCTGACGAACGCCGCGCCGCGAGGAGAGCAGCAGGACGAAGGCGCTGTTGTGCAAAGGCCCGAGGGTGATGGCCGTACCGATCACAATCAGGTCGAGGACCATCGGACCAGTCGCTCCTGGATCTCGGGGCTGTTCGCCACGTAGGGACAGAGGGCCGGCCGGTAGGGGGGCGTCGTTACGGGACCGCGTTCCGACTCTGTAGCCAGCTGTCCGGCCGGTCAAGCAGGCCACGCCCGTGAAGCCTTGTCGGTCCGTTCGAAGGCGATGCGGCCGGCGGGGTCCAGGTCGAGGGCCGGAACACCCCCGCTTGGCTTTGTTTACGAGAAGGGGGTTCTGGCACAGATCTTGGGGAGCAAGCACGGAGTGTGACGAGACGCTGCGTCCTGCTGACGCCATGACCGGCTAGGGTCAACAGCATGGCCGCCTTCACCCCCGACCCGCGTCCGACCTCGATTTCCGCCTCGTGATGAACACTTTCGTCACGCTCTTCTGGCGCCGTAACCTGCTGGAGGAGTGCACAGCGTGGCTGGACGAGCACGGCTACCAGGTCACGAGTCTGGACGCGGCTGCCTGTTCATCGGAGGGAGACCTCCTTAGAGAGATCGGCGCCGCACTGGACTTCCCCGACTTCCACGGACGCAGCTTGGACGCGTTCGACGACTGCTTCGGCGATGTCGCCGCTTACGCCGCTTACGGGATCGCCCCGGAGGCCACCGGCCTGGTCCTGGTCTTCACCGACTTCGATGTCTTCGCCGCAACACATCCGGAGAGCGCGCAGATCATCCTGGACATCGTCGCCGACAACGCCCGCCGGGCCGCGTTGTTCGGACGCCGCGTCATGTGTCTGGTCCACAGCTCCGATCCGCAGATCGAATTCGCACCGGTCGGCGCCATGCCCATCATGTGGAACGACGCTGAACAGTCCAACGCCAGCCGGCGAGCGGGCTGACCCAGGCCGCTTCACTACGGTGCAGCTGTCACAGACTGGCACAGCGGTGAGGAATCACTGAAGCAGGATCATCTTGCGGAGTAGTTCGAATCCGGCCCGACCGTAGAGCTGCCGCTTGATCTTCTTGATGCGGTTCACGGCGCCCCCGATGCTGCCCGAGTTCCAGTCCAGGGTGAGGCCGGCTGTCACGGTTTCAAGGTCTCGGAGCAGGTGGAGTGCGAAGCCGGTGAGCCCGGGCAGCTGGCTGGCGTCGACGGCGTCGATCCAGGTAGGGAGCGTGGCGCCGAGGCGGCCGGTGAGCATCTCGCCGAAGTCGCGGACGTGTCCGGCGGCCGTATCCAGTTCGGGACAACGGGTCAGGACCTCCTTCAGACCGGCCCGGTCCTCCTCGGCCAAGGTCGTGGGGTGGCGGGTGAGCCAGCCGGTCACCTGCCGCACCGTCGGCGGCCGTGGCGGTGCGGCGGCGGGAGCCTCGCGCAAGGTGGCGATGTGGGCGCGGACCATGCCGTAGGTGACAGGAGCGTGCTCGGCAACCAGCTCGCCGTGCAGTCGGGTGACGCTGGTGCATCCCTCGGCGAAGCGTCGCTCCAGGTAGGGCTTGTAGGGGTCCAGCCTGCTGGGCCGGGGCCGGTTCTCGCGGATGGTCTCCTGCCAGAGTGCGGCGTTCGCGTACCGGAGCACGGCGTTGAGCCCCCAGCCCAGGTGCCGGGCGATCGCCCGGCGCGAGTGGCCCTGGGCGAGCATCTCGTGGACCAGGGCGTGTGCAGCCTTCTTCCGCTCGGCCCGCCGGCCGAGCGGTTCCGAGTCGCCCTGCGGCCGACCGGAAGTCGGTCGGGTGACCTCCGGCAACATTCCGCTGGGTGTCGGGTTGCGCAGGCAGTCGCGGTGGGCGGCGACGCAGGTCTCCACGGCCCGGCCGAGGCCCTGCCACAGATGGAACCGGTCGGCGACCTGCAGAGCGCCGGGGGCACCACGCCGGGCGCCCTCGGCATAGGCGCCCGCCCGGTCCCGACAGATGATCTCCACGCCGGGATGGCCGATCAGCCAGGCAGCCAGCGGCCCGGCTTCACGAGTCGGAAGCACATCGACCACGCGATGGTCTTCGACACTGGTCAAGACGGTGGAGTAGGTCTGGCCGCGACGGATCGCAAAGTCGTCCACGCCCAGCACACGCGAGGTACTGAACCGCGGATCGGGCAATGCCATGACCCTGCGTAACAGGGTCATCCTTCCTGCACCGAAGCCCAGCTGGGCAGCCAGCCGGGCACCGGCCCGCCCCGCGAGGGCGAGACCCACCCGCTCCAAGGCGCGGTTGAGCCGCGTGGTGAACCGCGCGTACGGCGCGGCCAGCCGGGAGAACGGCTCGGCGAACGTCCGGCGCGGACAGTCCGCCGACCCGCAGATGAAACGCCGGACCGTCAGCCGGATCACAAAGCCCTGCTCAGCCAGCGGAAGGTCCTTCAGCCTGCGCTGGTAACGATGACTGCTCCTGCAGGAAGTGACCCAGCACGAGGTCGACACCTGGCTCGCGGTGAACCCTGGAAGCCGCTTTACCGTCCGCGACTTCGCCGTCTGGGCCACCCGCCGCGGACACGCCCGAACTCTCGACGTCCCGCACTGGCCGAAGAAGGACCCGGTCGCGATGGACGAAGACTCCCACTGGGAACTCCTCCGCCAGTGCCTCACGGATACCGACCGGCCGCTCGAAGTCCGCGGAGCCGGTTCGATCCTTCTTCTCTTCGGTCAGCACCTGACCCGGATCGCTGCTCTGACCACCCGCGCCGTGACTACCGCCGGCGAGGAAACCTTCCTGACTCTCGACCGCACCCCCATCCCTCTGCCCGCTCCCCTGGGCGGCCTGCTGGCCGACCTCGCGAACCGCCTGCCGCCCACCAACTGGGCGGCGAACACCTCTCGGGGCTGGCTGTTTCCCGGAGGCCGTCCCGGACAGCACCTCTCGGCCACCGTGCTCGGCCGCCGCCTGGCCGCCCACCAGATTCCCAACCGGCCCGCCCGGGCCACCGCCCTCGTCGCCCTCGCCCAGGATCTTCCCCCGGCGGTCCTCGGTCCGATGCTCGGTCTCCACCCCGTCACCGCCGCCCGCTGGCGCCGACGAGCCGCCACCGACTGGACCGCCTACCTCGAAGCACGCCGGCGCGTCGATATCGGCGGGTCGCAGGGGTGATGCTTTCTGTGTGACGACACAGGATGAGCACCCGATCTTCGACCAAGCCGTGGGTGGACGACTGCCTGATCCGCTTTCCGTGATCGAGGGCCCCGACTGGGCCGCGCTGGAGCACGCCTACGGGCCGGCCCATGACACGCCGCTTCGCTTGCTCCAGCTTCTGGACGCTGACCCTGAAGTCCAAGCGGGAGCGCTGGGGCTGTTGGACATGTCTGTCCTGCACCAGGAGTCCTTGTACACCGCGACGGTGCCGGCCGCGTTGTACGTGGCTGCGGTGTTGAACGACCGCCGCACTCTGGCTTGCCATAAGGACTACTCAACCTGGGACGACCGACCTCGGCCACTGCGCGCGGCTCTGCTGGAATGGCTGGGCCTGATCGCGGGTTCGGCGGCATACGGCGAGACGACCGAAGATGAGGACGGCAACGACCCTGGCGTCACCGATGCAGTCCGCGCAGTCCGCGGCACGATCCACGACGCCGTCTCGGCCCACCTCCTGGCCCCGGACCCCACCGTGCGCGCGGCCGCCCTAAGCGCCACCTCCGCGCTCCTTCAATCTCCCGAACTGGCCGGTCGAATCCCCGGAACCACCCGGACACTCCGTCGGCTGCTCGCGGAGAGCACCGACCGCCGTGAACGCGCCACCACCGTCCTGGCCATCGGCGCCTGGGGCGAGGACACCACCCGCTGGCTCACCGACCCCGACCCCGCCATCCGATCCTGCGCCGCGCTGTCACCCGGATCCGCCGGGAACACGGTGGCGACACAGGAGATCCTCGGCGCCCTGCTCGATCCGGAGGCCATCGACTCCTGGTTCCTCGAACCCACCGCCACTGACCCTTGGGCCGGGGACCAGCTGCCGCACATCGACGGCCGCCTGCGACACGCCCTCCTGTCCGCGGCCATCGAACGAGCTGCCGACTTCGAGGAACTTCTGCCGGCCGCGATGGCCTCCGTACCGTTCTGCAGCAACCTCACCATCGCCGACGACTGGGGACCGCTGCTCGCCGCGGCATTCCCTTCCGGCCATGAAGAAGGTGCCAAACTGACTCCGGCCCAGCACCGTTACCTGCAAGCTCTCGTCAACCGTGACGTGTGCTGGCGATACACCCAGCACATCACCTCATGGTTCGACGACATCGGCCTTCCCCCGGACCGGAACGCCATCCGGGCGCTCCTGCCCGGGCCGCAGCCACACGAGTAGAGACGCTGGCTTGCCCCCTCAATAACCAGCGCAGGGCAGGAATACCGCACGGTTCGAATGACGCTCCCCGCCAGCTTCTGCTGCATCACGATGCCTGACGGGAGCCGTTGGCCGAGCTGCCACGCTTCCGGGGCGAGTTCTTCTCCTGTCTCACCCCTCGTTCGGATGCTCTGTTCGAGCTCGCCGACGCGGTGTTGTGCAGTGATGGGCCGGTGAGGTCGATGGCAGAGCTGTCGCTGGTGGGCGAACACCGGCGTGGACACGGAGGGCTCTACGCCGCCGTCTCAAAGGGCCGCATCGACGCCGCCCGGATGCGGCAGGCTCTGGCCTCGGTGCCTCTGCCGCGGGCGGCCGATGGCCGGCTGATCCTGGCCGTCGACGTCACGTGCTGGTTGCGGCCGGACGCCCACACCTCACCGGAGCGGATCCTGTGCCACACCTACGGCCGGGGCAAGGAAGGTCACACGGCCCGTGCCGGTACCGCCGTCGTTCGTGCACACACTGCGAAATCGCGTCGATCGCTTCGGCGTGGCGCCCGATGGCCGAGTGTTTCGCAATGAGGCCGGCGGCTACGTTGATGCAGCGGCCTACGGCAAGACGTGGGAGCGGGCCCGTAAGAAGGTCCTGGCTCCCGATGAGCAGCCGACGCTGTTCGCCAAGAGGCCCTATGACCTCCGGCACGCCGGGATCTCGTTCTGGCTGCACTCCGGCGTGGATCCTGCCGAATGCGCGCGCCGGGCCGGCCAGAGCATCCAAGTGCTCTTCCATTACTACGCCAAGTTCCTGGACGGTCTGCAGGAGCATTCCAACCGGCTCATCGAGGAGTCGATGCAGGAGTGGAGCTGGCGCAGCGAAGACAGCAGCCCCACGGGCTGAGCCGCAATCTGGCCCGTGTATGGCCCGGAAGTGCTGGTCAGGACTGGGATACGGGTGGGATGAACTGGGAGAAGGGGGGATATCTCGACGCCTCCCCCGCGGGAAGGCTCGAGTGCTCCAAGAAGGCGCCTGCCCCGGGGAAAACCCCAGGTCAGGCGCCTTCTTTCGTGCCGCTAGAAGAAGCCGAGCTTCTTCGGCGAGTAGCTGACCAGCAGATTCTTCGTCTGCTGGTAGTGCTCCAGCATCATCTTGTGGGTCTCGCGACCTATGCCTGACTGCTTATAGCCTCCGAAAGCACTGTGGGCCGGGTAGGCGTGGTAGCAGTTCGTCCAGACGCGGCCCGCCTGGATCGCGCGGCCCGCTCGGTAGGCGGTGTTCGTGTCGCGGGTCCAGACGCCGGCGCCGAGGCCGTAGAGGGTGTCGTTGGCCGTGCGGATCGCGTCGTCGAAGTCGGTGAAGGACGTCACCGCCACCACCGGGCCGAAGATCTCCTCCTGGAAGATCCGCATGCGGTTGTCGCCCTCGAAGATGGTCGGCTGGACGTAGTAGCCGCCCGACAGTTCGCCTCCGTGTTCGACGATCTGGCCGCCCGTCAGGATCTTGGCGCCCTCCTTCTGGCCGATCTCCAGGTACGAGAGGATCTTGCGGAGCTGGTCGGCGGAGGCCTGCGCGCCGATCATCGTGTCCGTGTCCAGGGGGTGGCCCGGGAGGATCTTCTCCGTGCGGGCGACCGCCGCCTCCAGGAAGTCGGCGTAGTGGCCGCGCTGGACCAGGGCGCGCGAGGGGCAGGTGCAGACCTCGCCCTGGTTCAGGGCGAACATCGTGAAGCCTTCGAGCGCCTTGTCGCGGAAGTCGTCGTCCGCCGCCCACACGTCGTCGAAGAAGATGTTGGGGGATTTGCCGCCGAGTTCGAGGGTGACCGGCTTCAGGTTCTCGGAGGCGTACTGCATGATCAGCCTGCCCGTCGTCGTCTCCCCGGTGAACGCGATCTTCGCGACGCGCGGGCTGGACGCCAGCGGTTTGCCGGCCTCCTCGCCGAAGCCGTTGACGACGTTGAGGACGCCCGGCGGAAGCAGGTCCGCGACCAGACTCAGCCAGAAGTGCACCGAGGCCGGGGTCTGTTCGGCCGGCTTGAGGATCACCGCGTTGCCGGCGGCCAGCGCCGGGGCCAGCTTCCAGACCGCCATCAGGATCGGGAAGTTCCACGGGATGATCTGCGCGACGACACCCAGCGGCTCGTGGAAGTGGTACGCCACGGTGTCGTCGTCGATCTCGCTCAGCGCGCCCTCCTGGGCCCGCAGTGCCCCCGCGAAGTAGCGGAAGTGGTCGATCGCGAGCGGGATGTCCGCGGCCAGTGTCTCCCGGACCGGCTTGCCGTTGTCCCAGGTCTCGGCGACCGCGAGCGCCTCCAGGTTCTGTTCCATGCGGTCCGCGATCCGCAGCAGGACCTGCGCCCGTTCCGCCGGCGCCGTCCGCCCCCACGCCGGGGCCGCAGCGTGCGCCGCGTCGAGGGCGCGCTCCACGTCCTCGGCGGTGCCGCGCGCGACCTCCGTGAAGGGGCGACCGTCGACCGGGCTGGGGTTCTCGAAGTAGCGCCCGGCCGCGGGAGCGACGTACTCGCCACCGATCCAGTGGTCGTAGCGAGCCTGGTACGACATGAGCGCGCCCTCGGTGCCGGGTGCGGCGTAACGGGTCATGGATGGCCTCCCTGGGACGCGCCGGCCGTCCCTGGCCGGCGCTCACGCCCGAGTGTGGAGACCCGTACGTTGCAAGCCCGTTGCACCGGCGGACAGTTCCGCCTCCAGGGAGTCGAGCCTCGCCCGTACGGGAGGAAGCTGGGGCGCCGGTACGGCCGCGCACAGCGCCCGCCAGACCACCACGTCCTCCTCGCCCCACGCGCTGTACGCCCAGTCCGCGAGCAGCCCCGGATCGCCCCGGTCGACCAGCGCGGCCCGCAGCCGGTCCGCGAGCCGTTCCCGCAGCCGTACGACCCCGGGCGCGGTCGACGCCGGAAGCAGCGGCCCCGCGTAGTCCCCGGCCGCCGCCGCGACGGCCCCCGAGGCGAGCCGACGGTCGACCGTCGCGAAGTCCGCGTCCACCGCCCCCGCGAGGCGGTACGGACGTGAGCGCAGCGCGTCGGGACCCAGCAGCGCGCGCAGCCGGGACAGCTCCGCCCGCAGCGTCACCGGTGTCACCGACTCGTCCTCGTACAGGAGCGTGAGGAGTTCGTCCCCGCCCACGCCCTCCGGGCGGTGCGCGAGGACCACCAGGATCTCGCTGTGCCGGCGGCTCAGCCGCAGCCGCCGCCCGCCCACCGTCAGCACCGCCTCGTCCCGGCCCAGCGCCGACAGCCGGAGCCGCCCCGGGTCCGGAGCCGGCCCGAGCAGCGCCAGCTGGGACTCCGCCGCCCGTGCCACCGCCTGGACGAAGCCGAGGCTGTGCGGATGCGCGAGCCGCTCCCCGCCGGTGATGTCGACCGCGCCGAGCACCCGCCCCGTGTGCGGGTCGTGCACCGGGGCCGCGGCGCAGGTCCAGGCCCGCACCGAGCGCCGGAAGTGCTCCGCGGAGACCACCTGGACGGGACGGTCGACGGCCAGGGCCGTACCCGGCGCGTTCGTCCCGACCGCGGCCTCCGACCAACGGGCCCCGGCCACGAAGTTCATGCCGCGGGCCTTGCGCAGGGTGCCCTGATGGCCCTCGACCCAGAGCATCCGCCCGGCCGCGTCGCAGACCGCCAGGAGATGCTCCCCGTCCGTCGCGTAGGCCCCCATCAGCTCCCGGATCACCGGCATCGCCGCGGACAGGGGATGTTCCTCCCGGTACGCGGCCAGCTCGTCCTCGTCCAGTTCGACCCCCGCCTCCCCGTCGCGGCTCACGCGCGCGCGTACCGACCGGCGCCAGGACGCGGCCACCAGCGGGCGGGCCTCCCGGCCGTGCGGGTCGGCCTCCGCGCCCGGGCCGACGCCCTCTGCCGGATCCACCACCGGGGCCCGCCCCGTCCGTTGTTCCCCGGCCACCCACGCATCGTTCAACTCGGCCTCCTCGTCGAGGTCGTCCCGGCCCGTCGCGCTCATCGTGGTGCGCCCGCGGGCCGCCGACAAGCCACCCCGCAGCACGGCATATGCACCCTGTCCGGGAGCGGCCCCCCACTCCTCACGTAGAGTGGGGCCCGGGCCGTGACTGGCGCTTGAGGTGGATCACCACCGGGGAGCGGCCCGGCGGGGCGTCCCTGTGACGCGACCGTGTCGATGCCGTGCGCCTGGGCGAACCACCTGTCACAGACGACGCCCAGGAGTTGCCATGTCCACCAGCACCGCCACCCTCATGGACGGCACGGCCCTCGCCCGCCGCACGGTCGAGGAGACCGCCGCCCGAGCCGCCGAGATCACCCGCCGCACCGGCGTCACGCCGTGCCTCGCGACCGTTCTGGTCGGCGCGGACCCGGCCTCCGTCACGTACGTGAAGATGAAGCAGAACCGCTGCGCGAAGGCCGGAATCCGCTCCAAGCACGTCGAGCTGCCCGCCGAGACGACCACCGAGGAGCTCGTCGCCGCCATCACCGCCCTGTCCGAGGACCCCGAGGTCCACGGCATCCTGCTGCAGCACCCGGTCGGGCCGCACATCGACGAGCGCGCCGCCTTCGAGGCCATCGCCCCCGAGAAGGACGTCGACGGCGTCACCATGGCCTCCTTCGCGGCCATGGGCTTCGGCCTGCCCGGCTTCGTCTCCTGCACGCCCGGCGGCATCATGCGCCTCCTCGACGCGTACGACGTCGAACTCAGCGGCAAGCGCGCGGTCGTCGTCGGCCGCAGCGCCATCCTCGGCAAGCCCGCCGGCCTGCTCCTCCTCGGCCGCGACGCCACCGTCACCTACTGCCACTCCCGCACCCAGGACCTCTCCTCGGTCGTCCGCGAGGCCGACGTCCTCGTCGCCGCCGTCGGCAAGCCGAACTTCATCAAGGGCGAGGACATCAAGCCGGGCGCCGTCGTCATCGACGCCGGCTACAACCCGGGCAACATCGGCGACGTCGACTTCGCCTCGGCCGCCGAGCGCGCCTCCCTCATCACGCCGGTCCCCGGCGGCGTCGGCCCGATGACCATCGCCGTGCTGCTCGCCCAGACGGTCGAGGGTGCGGAGCGCCAGCTCGGCCTGTAGGCAGCTGTACCGGGCGCGGGCTGTGACGGGGCGGCCACTCGGACCGGCGGCGCCGGTGCCGGTGGCGGGGTGGGCGCCGACGCCGGGGGGGAGCGGTGGTAACGGGGGAGCGTGTCGCCGCCCCCCCCGGCGTGCCGCGCCCACCCGGGCTGCCGGCCCACCGCCAACCTCAGCCCCCGGCTCCCGTAGCGCCCCCGGCGAGTGCCGTCGCCAGGGCCGCCGACGGGTCACGGTCCGCCGGGCCGGCCGGGGACCAGCGGGCCCCCGCCTTCAGGTACGGCCACCAGCGCCCGTCCTCGCCCAGCCGCAGCTGCGCCTCCGCGCCCACGACCGTCCACCGCGCGCCGCCCGCGCGCCGCAGCACCGGCCGCTCGTCGTCCGCCCAGGCCCCGGCGAGCCGGACCCCGGCCGGGTCGAGCGCCTCCGCGTCCGGCGTCCACTCCTCCTCCAGTACGGCGAGGGCGGCCGCGCCCCCGAACCGCCACGCGCGCGTGGCCAGGTCCAGCTCCGTCCGCGACCTGCCCGAACCGGAGGCGAGGCGCTCCGCGATCCGGGGCACGGGAGCGCCCGCCGCGAGCCGGACCGCGTCCTGACCGGTGGTCAGATGAGTCTCGGTCGGGTCCGTCACCGCCTCGTGCGCGCCGCCCGCACCCAGGACCGCGCCGAGCAGCCGGCACGCGCGCGTCGCCGCGTCCTGGGCGAGGAACTCGAGGGCCGCCGGATCGACCCCCGGCTCCGGGGGAGTGTCCGTGTCCAGGGACGGCGACCGCCCCGGCGCGGCCGGGAGCACCGGAGGGGCGGGCAGCGGCGGTACGAGGAACCCCGCCGCGAACACCTCCTCGGCCGACACGCCGGGCATGCCCCCGGCTTCCTCGAACCGGCCGCCGGCCTCCTCCCCGTCACCCGCGGACGGCGCGGCGGCCCGTGCCGTACTGCGCTCCTGGAGCTGCTCCAGGAGCGTCCGCTCGCCGCGCCCCCGCATCAGCAGGAGGACGAACGGGTCCTCGTCGAGGAGGCGCGCGACCTGGTAGCAGAGCGCCGCCGTGTGCGGGCAGTGGTCCCACGCCTCGCAGCCGCACTCCGGGTCGAGATCCCCGATGCCCGGCAGCAGGTCGAGCCCGGCCGCCGCCGCGTCCTCCACCAGGTGCGGCGGCATGTCGCGGTCGAGGAGCGCGGCGATGTGGCCCGCGCTGTCGACGGCGAGGTCGAGGAGCCGCTCCCACTGCTCCTCCGAGAACTCCCGCACCAGCACGTCGGCGCGGTACGCCGTGCCGTCGCGGTCCTTGACCAGGGCCGTGATGCGGCCGGGACGGACCGAGACGGCGCCCACCGCCCCCGCGCGCGCGTGGCGGCGTCCCGCCTTGAGCAGCTGCTCTCCGCCGAGCGCGGAGTCCTCCAGGGCCTTCAGCCACGCCCGTCCCCACCAGGTGCGGGTGAACCCGCCACCGCCCACGGGCGGCAGCGCCTCGAAGGTCCGTTCGTCGTCCCCACGGCCATGGCCATGACCGTGACCGTGCCCCACTCCGTACGCGCTCATCGTCCGTCCCCTCGCAGTCGCACCAGCTCCGCCAGTTCGGCATCGGTCAGTTCGGTCAGTTCCGGCGGGGTGTCGCCGCCGGTCCCGAGGACGGTGTCCGCCAGTTCGCGCTTGCGGTCGAGCATCGCGGCGATCCGGTCCTCGATCGTGCCCTCGGCGATCAGCCGGTGGACCTGCACCGGCCTGTCCTGCCCGATCCGGTACGCGCGGTCGGTGGCCTGTGCCTCCACCGCCGGGTTCCACCAGCGGTCGTAGTGCACGACGTGTTCGGCGCGGGTCAGGTTGAGCCCCGTCCCGGCGGCCTTCAGGGAGAGCAGGAAGACCGGGACGTCCCCGCTCTGGAAGCGGGCGACCATCGCCTCTCGTTCGGCGACCGGCGTGCCGCCGTGCAGGAACTGCGTGCGCACGCCCCGGGCCCCGAGATGCGCCTCCAGGAGCCGGGCCATCCCCACGTACTGGGTGAAGACCAGGGTGCACGCGCCCTCGGCGAGGATCGTGTCGAGGAGCTCGTCGAGCAGCTCCAGCTTGCCCGAGCGGCCCTCGATCCTCGGCCGCTCCTCCTTGAGGTACTGGGCGGGGTGGTTGCAGATCTGCTTGAGGCCCGTCAGGAGCTTCACGACGAGGCCCCGGCGCTCCATGCCGTCGGCCTCGGAGATCGCCGCGAGGGTCTCCCGCACCACCGCCTCGTACAGACCGGTCTGTTCGGGCGTCAGGGACACGCTCCGGTCGGTCTCGGTCTTCGGGGGCAGCTCGGGGGCGATGCCCGGGTCGGATTTGCGCCGGCGCAGCAGGAAGGGGCGGACGAGTGCGCCGAGCCGCTCGGCGGCGGCCGGGTCCTGCCCGCCCTCGACGGCGGTGGCGAACCGGTTCCGGAAGGCGCCCAGGCTGCCGAGCAGTCCGGGCGTGGTCCAGTCGAGGATCGCCCACAGCTCGGAGAGGTTGTTCTCCACCGGCGTTCCGGACAGGGCCACGCGTGCGCGTGCACCGATGGTCCGCAGCTGTCGGGCAGTCGCCGAGTAGGGGTTCTTGACGTGCTGTGCCTCGTCCGCGACGACCAGTCCCCAGTCGAGGGCGGTGAGCCGCTCGGCGTCCAGCCGCATCGTGCCGTACGTGGTCAGCACGAAGCCGCCGTCGGGGAGCTCCTCCAGGTCACGGGCCGCGCCGTGGAAGCGGCGCACGGGTGTGCCCGGCGCGAACTTCTCGATCTCCCGCTGCCAGTTGCCCATCAGGGAGGTCGGGCAGACGACGAGGGTGGGCCCGGCGGACGCCGGGTCGGTCTGCCGGTGCAGATGGAGGGCGATGACGGTGATCGTCTTGCCGAGGCCCATGTCGTCGGCCAGACACCCGCCGAGGCCGAGCGAGGTCATCCGGTGGAGCCAGTCGAGCCCGCGCAGCTGGTAGTCGCGCAGGGTCGCGGCGAGCGCCGGAGGCTGTGTGACCTCCGGCCGGTCGCCCTCGGGTTCGGCGAGGCGCTCCCGCAGTCGCTCCAGCCAGCCGGTGGCGGCCACCTCGACGGGCCGTCCGTCGACCTCGGTCGTGCCGGTGAGGACGGCCGAGAGGGCGTCCACCGGAGTGACCTTGCGGTCCTGGTGGGCGCGGGCCCGGCGCACCTCGGCCGGATCGACGAGGACCCAGCGGTCGCGCAGCCGCACGAGCGGCCGGCCGGCCTCGGCGAGCCGGTCGAGCTCGGACCGGGACAGCTCGTGGTCGCCGACGGCGAAGCGCCAGTTGAAGGCGAGCAGGGAGTCCGCGGCGAGGAAGGAGGGCAGCGCGGAGGCGCGGGCGGCGGCGTGGTTCGTGCCGTCCTCGGGATCGGTGCCGAGTCCGGCGACCCCGGCGACCGCGGCTGCGGCTTCCGCCGGGCCGATCTCCGCGCGGGCGGTCAGCCGGTCGGCGAGTTCGCGCGGCCAGTGGACCTGGACGCCGGACGCCGCGAGGGCCTCGGCGGCCGGGCCCAGGAGCTCCGCGACCTCCTCGTCGGCGAGTTCGACGGTGTCGGGCACGGCCGCCGACAGGAGCGGGGACAGCGGGGGCCAGGCGCGGGCGGCGCGCCGGAGCGCGAGGAGGGCGTCCATCCGGGTTCGGGGGCCGAAGGCGGCCCCGGCCCGGCCGGAGCCCGCCCACACCTCCGCCGCGTCCGCGACCAGGCTCGGGTCGGCGACCCCGTGCAGCTGGAGCACCGCCCGGAAGGCGGGCGCCTCCTGCGCATCCGCGCGGAAGCCGGGCAGTTCGAGCCGGAGGGAGAGCCGGACGCCCGCGTCGTGCACCGCGGCCACATCGGCGGCCCAGGCGCGCTGTTCCGGCACGTGCTGCGGTTCGTCGGCGGCGAAGGCGGGCCCGCCGGCGGCGAGCGCGGCCGCGGGGGTACGGGGCAGCGTGTCGGCCACCGCGTCGGCGAAGGCCCGGAGCAGCGCCTCGGGCTCGGGCAGCAGCAACGGTTCGTCGTTTGCGCCGGGTACGTCGTCGGCCGGGGGTACGGAGACGGGCAGCGGTACGGCGTGCGCCGCGGGCGGCATCGAGGCGGCGAGGGTGCGGAGTTCGGCCAGCTCGGCGGGGCCCAGCGGCCCGGCGCGCCAGGCGTCGTGGTCGCCGGCCGTGAGGCCGGGCAGCAGCAGTCCGCGCGAGACGAGGTCCAGGGCGAGAAGGGCCGCGGCGCCCCAGAAGGCGGCCGCGGGGGAGGCGGTGTCCGAGAACCGGGCACGGGCGAGCAACGGCAGGGCGTCCCGTACGGACAGGGCGCGGGCGGGGACGGTGACGACCTGGAGCGAGTCACCGTCGACGACCGTGATCGTCGTGTCACCCCCGGGAGCGTCGGCGTCCGGCAGGGGTTCGCCGTCCGGCGACCAGAAGGCGATCCGTCCGGCGCGGGGCGGATCGGCGGGGAGGAAGACGGCTGAGTGACGGGGGAGTTCGTGGGCGGGGGAGGGTTCTTTGCGGGCGGGTTCGCGGGCCGGTTCATGGGATCCGTGCGAGAGCGACAACGCATTCCTCAAATTTGACTACCTGAGACCGAGTCGCCGAGTTTACCCCACGAAATCGCCGGACGTGCGCCTCTGCCAGGTGATCCGCGCCACACGCGCCGACCCCTCGCGGCGGGGGTGGGGCTCGCCCCACCCCCACCCCCCGGCGCGCCCCCGGCAGCGGACGGGTGGTGACGCCATGGCCCCGGACGATCACGGATCCGTACGTTTCTGACAGGCGCCCACCGACCCCACCGACCGACAGAAACCGGAGCCCGCCATGTCCCAGGCCACCGTCCTGCCCCCGGCCGCCGCACTCGTGGCGGCGCCCGCCCGAGCCCGGGGCGGCAGCGAGTTCAGCCCGCTCCTGCGGACGGTCAGGGAACAGGGCCTCCTCGACCACCGGCCCGGCTGGTACGCCCGCGGCATCGTCGTCAACCTCCTCGGCATCGCCGCCGTGGCGGCCGGACTCGCCCTCATCGGGCCCTCCTGGTGGGCCCTGCTGCTCGCCGTCCCGCTCGCCCTGTTCTCCGCCCGCGCCGCCTTCGTCGGTCACGACGCCGGCCACGCCCAGATCACCGCGAACCGCAGGACGAGCCGGATCCTCCAGCTCGTCCACGCCAACCTCCTCCTCGGCATGAGCCGGGAGTGGTGGAACGACAAGCACAACCGCCACCACGCCAACCCCAACCACCTCGACAAGGACCCGGACGTCGCCGCCGACATCCTCGTCTTCGCCGAGCACCAGACGGCGGGCCGCACGGGTCTGCGCGGATTCCTCACCCGGCACCAGGCCTGGCTGTTCTTCCCGCTGACCACCCTGGAGGGCATCGCGCTCAAGGTGTACGGGATCCAGGCCCTGCTCGCCGAGGACGGCCCGTGCCGCAGCCGGCGCGAGCGACTGGTCGAAGGCGCCTTCCTGCTCGCCCACTTCGCCGGATACGCGACGCTGCTCCTCACGCTCCTGACGCCCGCCCAGGCCCTCGTCTTCGCCCTCCTGCACCAGATGCTCCTGGGCGTGCACCTCGGCATGGCCTTCGCCCCGAACCACAAGGGGATGGACCGGCCCGACGAGCACGAGGACGGCGACAGCTGGGGCCATCTGCGCCGCCAGGTGCTCACCTCCCGCAACATCCGGGGCGGCGCCCTGACCGACTGGTTCCTCGGCGGGCTCAACTACCAGGTCGAGCACCACCTGTTCCCGAGCATGCCGCGCCCGAACCTCCGTCTGGCGCAGCCGGCCGTCCGGGCGCACTGCGCCGCGCTGGGCATCCCGTACACCGAGACCGGTTTCGTGGACTCGTACCGCCAGGCCCTCGGCCATCTGCACGAGGTGGGCGCGCCGCTCCGCTCCGGGGTCGCCGAGTAGGGTCGTCCACCGAGGCGCGACGTGATCATCACTCCGGGCGGGTGCATCGCCGCCCGGAGCGGCAGAGAAGGGGGAGCTCTCACCATGAGCGGCGGCACCGTCACCACGGTCAGCAGCAACGGCACGTACTCGTTCACCAAGCCCAACAGGGAGAGCATCACCCTCCTCGCCGGGCTCGGCGTGGAGGCCGACGTCCACGCGGGCGTGACCGTGAAGCACCGGTCCCGGGTGGCGCAGGACCCCACCCAGCCCAACCTGCGGCAGGTCCACCTCATCCACGCCGAGCTCTTCGACGAGGTCGCAGGCGCCGGCTTCGAGGTCGCCCCCGGCGACCTCGGCGAGAACGTCACGACCCGGGGGATCGACCTCCTCGGCCTGCCCACCGGCACCCTTCTGCACCTCGGTGCGCAGGCCGTCGTCGAGGTCACCGGACTGCGCAACCCCTGCGCGCAGATCGACAACTTCCGGCACGGTCTGCTCAAGCAGGTCCTCGGGCGCGACGAGAACGGCGAGATCGTGCGCAAGGCGGGGATCATGGGCGTCGTGCTCATCGGCGGGGAGGTGAGGCCCGGCGACCCGGTCAGGGTCGAACTGCCGGCCGGGCCGCACCGCCCGCTGGAGCGGGTCTGAGCGTCCGGAGGACTCAGTCCTCCAGAGCGCAGGTGTTGACCACGTCACCGCTCGTGGGCCGCGCGATCGTACGGTCCGCGGGCGGCGTCACACCCTCCTCGACCCAGCGCGTCAGGGCGTCGAACGCGGAGCGGTAGCACGGCAGGATCGGACGCAGCCGGTCCGGATACGTGTCGTAGAGGCCGTCCGTGTGCGTCCCGTCCTGCACCGTGTAATAGCGGTGCAGCCCGCCCCGGCCCCGGGCGTCGATCATCCGCGCGTACACATCGGAGTCCGTGGCGATCGGCAGCAGCGTGTCGAGGTCGCCGTGGAGCGTGATGAGCGGCTTGCCGATCCGTCCGGTGAGCGCGACCTTCGCGACCGCGCGGTGGACGGACGCCGGCCGGGAGGCGTAGTCGTAGGAGGCGTCCGAGGCACAGGCCGCGAAGATCTGCTCCACGGTCCCGCCGGCCGTGGAGCCGGGGCAGGCCGGATCGTACGAGGGGTCGAACTCGGCCCGGAAGAGCTTCTGCGTCAGACCCCAGTAGGCCTTCTCGTGGTACGGCCACAGGAAGCGCGAGCCGGGCGCGAAGCCCGCCGCGATCAGGTCCTCGTCGGTGGCGAGCCCCTGGGACCTGGCCACCGTCACCGGCAGGCTCGTCAGGAGGTTCGGGCCGCGTGTCGTCCACAGCACGCCTTCCCAGTCGACCCCGCCGTCGTACAGCTCGGGCCGGTTCTCCAGCTGCCAGCGCGTGAGGTAGCCGGCGTTGGAGATGCCCGTCATGTACGTCCGCTCCGGCGCGTGGCCGTAGCGCTGCCGTACGACCTTCTTGGCGGCCCGCGTCAGCTCGGTCACCCGGCGGTTCCACTCGGCGACGGCGTCGCCGGGCTCCCGCCCGTCGGTGAAGAAGTCCGGGCCGGTGTTGCCCTTGTCGGTGGCGGCGTAGGCGAAGCCCCGGGCGAGCACCTGGTCGGAGATCAGCGCGTCCGTGGAGTACTGGCGGCGTGAGCCCGGGGCGCCGGTGACGACGAGCCCGCCGTTCCAGTGGTCGGGCAGGCGGATGACGAACTGGGCGTCATGGGCCCAGCCGTGGGTGGCGTTGAGGTGGGAGTCGTCGGGGAAGTAGCCGTCGATCTGGACGCCCGGCACTCCCGAGGGGTTACGGGTCGCCTTCGACGCCAGGCCGGCCTGGTCGGCCAGGTCGGTGTACGGGGTGCCGGCGAGCCCGGTGGTCGTCAGGTCGTCCAGACAGGCGGACTGCTGGAGCTCGGCACCGGGAACATGGACCCGGTTCTGACGCGCACAGTGCGCGGCGGCCGGGGCGTCGGCCCCGGCGGGGCTCGCCGGGCCGAGGACGGTCACCCCGGTGAGGAGCGCGGTGAACAGGGAGACGCCTGGGAACAGGCGCATGGTGAGCCTCCGATGGGACGACGGAAAAGGGGTGCGGCGCCACATCGTGCGGCGCACCACCACCGCTGGACCATGGTTCGGAACCACACCGCGGGAGGTCGTCCTATGGGGATACAGACGGGGTGCCGTCATCCTGCGCGCGGGGGAGAGACGGGGTGCCGTCGTCCGGTCGGAAGGGGAGGACCGGTCGTACGGACCCGGGTCCTCAGGCGGCGCGTACGGCCATCGCGTCGAGCGCTTCGAGGAGGGCGGGCAGCTTGGGCCCCCGCGTCACGGGCAGCACCTCGCGCGGCGCCTCGTCGAGGAGGACGAACGCCATGTCGTCCGCCTTCGCCACGAGCGACCAGCCGGGACCGTCGGCACGGAGCATTCCGGCGGACGAACGGACCCTGCCGACCGGCGGGGGCTCCTCCAGATAGCCGCGCAGCTCGTCGAGGGCCCTCCTGACGCCGGCGTACGGGTCGGGGGCGGCGCCCTCGGCAGTGGCGCCACCAGGTGCCGGGGCCGGAGCCTGGGCCTGGGGCGACGGCGGGACGGAGGCTTTCGTGGTCTCCGGGACACGAGCGGCCGCCGGGGCCCCGCCCTCGTCGCCCACCCGGGCTCGCCAGGCCTCCCACTGGGCCGCCACCTCGTCGGCGCCCAGGCGGCGCTGCGCCGGGCCCCACTCCTCGCCGGAGGGCGGGACCAGCGGCGCGGGATCGCCCTCCTCCGGCTCCGGGTCGTGCGGGGCCGGGACGCCGGGCGCGACGGTCGCCACGGGGAGCGGCCAGCCGGGCAGCCCGGCCACCACCGAGTGCTCGTCGGGCGAGAGGTCGTAGGCCATGCCGCAGTCCCAGGAGGAGATGGCCACCGCGACGAGCGACACGTCGTCGACGACGACCGTCCAGCGCGCCCCGTGCCCGTCCTGGCCGAACACGAGCCCGTACCCATCGGCGTAGGGCTGAAGGCCCAGCGCGGCGCAGGCCGCCGGGTAGTCGTCACCGAGCACGCTCGGGAAACGCGCGGGCGTGAGCAGTGCCGCGGTCAGCACAAGGAGCGCGTCGGCGTCGGCCTCGGCGATCGGGTCCGTCCCAGCCACGGCTTCCTCCCCATCTGGTCGTCGGCGCACCTTAACCAGTGGGTAACCCGCGCGTCGAGGGTCTCCACCAGGGAACCTCGCGCCGTCGTGGCGGGTCCGTCACGCGTCACCGGCCCGCCGGGTCGCCGTTGCGTCCCGCAGGCCGAGCAGGGAGCGGGCGACGGTGCGAGGCGACTCGTTCCGTTCCCTGGCGAGGGTGAGCAGCGCCCGGCAGGCCAGTTCGTTGACGCCGAAGGAGAGCATGCCGGGGGAGACCCGGCTCGCCGCCTCCTCCGCACGGGCCGGGTCGTCCTCGGCGCAGGCCGCCACGTACTCGGCGGCGGCCTCGAAGAGGTTGTGCCCCTGCCTGGGGCGCGGTGGAGCCGGCGCGGCGGCTTCGGGCGCCTTCCGGCCGGAGGGGAGGAGTCTGCGCAGTCTTTCCGGTACTCGTGCCACGGCCCGCCGCCTTTCCCGGGCACGACTGCCCGGCATTTCTACGGTAGACAGTGAAGTGCCGGTAAAGAAGGGTGCGTTGGCATCTGTGATGCCCCCGCGACGCCCCCGCCCCCGTCCGTCCCCGGGGCGGGCTTCAGTCCTCGCGGACCGCGAGGGCCAGATAGCGCGCGTCCTCGTCGACGTAGCTGACGAGCCGCCAGCCGGCCTCGGCGAGCAGGGGGCGCAGCTGCGGCTCGGCGCGCAGGTCGTCCGGCGTGATCTGCCGGCCGTGACGGGCCGCGAGGGCGGCCCGCCCGATCGGGTGGAACAGTGCCAGCTTGCCCCCGGGCCGTACGACCCGGGCGAGTTCCCGCAGGTCGGCGACGGGTTCCGCGAGATGCGAGATGAGCCGCGCCCCGAAGACGGCGTCGAGCGCTCCGTCGCGCACCGGCAGCCGGCCGACGTCGGCGAGCAGCAGCGTCCCGCCGGCCTCGCCGCCGCGTCCGGCGCCGACGGCCCGTTCGATCATCTCGGGCGTGAGGTCCGCCCCGAGTACCGTGCCGGAGGGGCCGACGGCGGCCCGGAGCGGCGGGAGCGCGCGGCCGGTGCCGCAGCCGGCGTCGAGCACGGCGTCGCCGGGACGGAGGCCGAGTTCGTCCACGGCCGCGGCGTAGGCGGGGCCGTCGTCGGGGAACCGGCTGTCCCAGTCGGCGGCCCGGGCGCCGAAGAACTCTCGTACCTGTGTGGGGTCATCGCTCATGCGTCCATGATCCCGCACCCCTGGTGCACACGGAGGGGTGAACGTTCTGTGTGCACGTTCGAGCCCGGCGTGATCGTTCGGGACCATCTCTCTGTCATATTCCAGCAGCTTTCGAAATGCGCCCCCAGTGCGCCCCCCGGTGCGCACTAGCGTCCCTGAGCCATGGGACACCTGGACCACGCCACCTTCGGCTGGCTGACACCCGTGCTGTCGTACGCGATGGCCTGCATCGGCGCCGCCCTCGGGCTGCGCTGCACCGTACGAGCGCTCGACGCGACCGGCAGGTCGCGGCGCAACTGGCTGCTGACCGCCGCCTCCGCGATCGGCACCGGCATCTGGACGATGCACTTCGTGGCGATGCTCGGATTCGGCGTGACGGGCACCGACATCCGCTACGACGTACCGCTCACCATCCTCAGCCTCGTCATCGCGATGGCCGTCGTCGGCGTCGGAGTCTTCTCGGTCGGCTACGGACGCGACCGGGTCCGCTCGCTCCTGATCGGCGGACTGACCACCGGCATCGGCGTCGCGAGCATGCACTACATGGGCATGGCCGCCCTCCGGCTCCACGGCCAGGTGCGGTACGACCCGCTGCTCGTCGGCCTCTCCGTGCTGATCGCCGTCGTCGCCGCCACGGCCGCGCTCTGGGCCGCGCTCAACATCCACTCGCCGGCGGCCGTGGCCGTCGCCTCGCTCGTCATGGGCGCGGCCGTCAGCAGCATGCACTACACCGGCATGTTCGCCGTGCGGGTCGAGGTCGTCCCCTCCGGTGCCACCCTCCCAGGCGCCACCGTCATGCAGTTCATCTTCCCGCTCGCCGTCGGCCTCGGCTCGTACCTCTTCATCACCTCCGCCTTCGTCGCGCTCTCCCCGACGGCCAGGGAACGCGCCGCGTACGCCTCCGCCGGACGCCTCACCGAACCGGACGACCGCGCGGTCGACGTCGCGCCGCCCGGCTTCCGCACCGCGGAAGCGGCCCGCACCCCCACGACCTGACCCTCCTTCACGTATGCCACACCGCACCAGAGACAGACGCAGCCGGAACGAGGAGGCCATGCGAACTCCCCGCAAGAACAAGGACGCCGAGGCGGTCACGCCGCCGCCGGCGGCCGCGCGCGGGCGGCGCGCACACGCGGGCCCGCCCGCCGACGAGCCGGGGGAACGGACCCCCGAGGCCCCCGCGAGGGCCGGCCAGGCGGGTCAGGCGGACCACGTCACTCACGCGAGCCACGCGGGTCACGCGGACCCAGGGGGGTACGCGGGCCACGTCGGTCACGCGGGCACCTCGGTGCAGGGAACCGCCGCCCAGCCCGCCGGGCCCTCCGCGGCGGGGGGCACCGACACGGCGGCCGCCCGGGACTCCGGGCGTCCCCAGGCCTCCGGGCGCTCCGAGACCTCCGCCGGACCGCAGGCGTCCGACGGGCCCCGTGTCCGCCCCACGTTCCAGGGGCTGCGCCCGCGTACGGTCCGCGCCAAGATCGTCTCGCTCCTGATGGTCCCGGTCGTCTCGCTCCTCGCCCTCTGGGGCTTCGCCACCGTCACCACCGCGCAGGACGTGGCCCGCCTCCGCCAGCTGCAGCGCGTCGACGCCGAGATCCGTGAGCCCGTCACGGCCGCCCTCACCGCGCTCCAGGCCGAACGGCGCGCCGCCGTACGGCAGGTCGCGGCGCCCGGAGCCACCCGTGCCGCCGAGCTCAAGGACCGGATCCGCCGTACGGACGAGGCCGTCGACCGGCTGCGCCTGGACGGCACCCACACCGTCGGCGACATTGGGGACCTGCCCGGCGACGTCGCCGACCGGGTGAGCGTCTTCGTGGGCAAGGCCGAGGGTCTCGCCCGGCTGCGTACGGCCGCGTCCGACGGGCGCGCAGACTGGGACCAGGTCTACACGGCGTACACGGACACCATCTCCGCCGCCTTCGCGGTCGGCGGCGCCCTCACCGGCATCCAGGAGGCCGAGCAGGGCTCCGACGCGCGCGTACTCCTCGAATTCGGCCGGGCCGGCGAGATGCTGTCCCGCGAGGACGCCCTCCTCACCTCCGCGCACCTCACCGGCCGGCTCACCGCGGACCGGCTCCGGGCCTTCTCCGGGGCCGTCGAGACCCGGCGCACCCTCACCGCCTCGGCCACCGCCGACCTGCCCGCCGCCGAACGCGCCGCGTGGGCCCGGCTCTCCACCGGCGGCGACCACGCCAGGCTCACCCGGGCCGAGGACCGGGTGGCGGCCGCGAGCCCGGGCCGCCCCGCCGCCCAGGCGGTCACCTCCGCCGAGTGGGACGAAACCCTCGCGGCCGTGCGCGGCGGACTCACCGCGATCGAGACCGACGCGCGCGGTGCGGCGGCCAACCGCGCCGACCCCTTCGCCGGCGGCGCCCTCACCGCGGGCGGTGCGGCGGTCGTCCTGGGCCTCGCCGCCGTCGCCGCCTCCCTCGTCATCTCCGTACGGATCGGCCGCGGCCTCGTCGTCGAGCTCGTCAGCCTCCGCAACACCGCCCTCGGCATCGCCCGCCGCAAACTCCCCGCCGCCATGCGCCGACTCCGCGCCGGCGAGGAGATCGACGTCCAGGCCGAGGCACCGCCCGGACCCGTCTCCCAGGACGAGATCGGCCAGGTCGGCGAGGCTCTCACCACGGTCCACCGCGCGGCGCTCTCCGCAGCCGTCGAACGCGCCGAACTCGCCAGCGGAATCTCCGGGGTCTTCGTCAACCTCGCCCGCCGCAGCCAGGTCCTCGTCCACCGCCAGCTCAACCTCCTCGACAGCATGGAACGGCGGGCCGACGACCCCAACGAGCTCGGCGACCTCTTCCGCCTCGACCACCTCACCACCCGCATGCGGCGCCACGCCGAAAGCCTGATCATCCTCTCCGGAGCCGCCCCCGGCCGGGCCTGGCGCATGCCCGTCCTCCTCACCAACGTCGTCCGCGCCGCCGTCTCCGAAATCGAGGACTACGCGCGCGTGGAGGTACGCCGGCTCCCCGAGACGGCCGTCGTCGGCGGAGCCGTCGCCGACCTCACCCACCTCCTGGCCGAACTCATCGAGAACGCCGCCCAGTTCTCCCCTCCCCACACCAAGGTGCGGGTCAGCGGCGAACCCGTCGGCAACGGCTACGCCCTGGAGATCGAGGACCGGGGGCTCGGCATGGGCAAGGACACCCTCGCCGAGGCGAACGCGCGCATCGCCCAGTCCGAGGCCCTCGACCTCTTCGACAGCGACCGGCTCGGCCTCTTCGTGGTCAGCCGCCTCTCCTCCCGCCACGACATCAAGGTCCATCTGCGGACCTCCCCCTACGGCGGCACGACCGCGGTCGTCCTGCTCCCGACCGACCTCCTCCAGGGCGCCCTGCCCCCAGGCCGCGGTGCGTCGCCGAACGCGTCCGACACCCCTCACGCCGGAACCCCGCGCGCGGGGAACCCCCGTGCGCACGTGTCGGGCGGTCCTGCCGTCGACGGCAGGACCGGACAGGCGCCGCACACCGACAACGCGCGCGCCGCGCGTGAACGCGAGGAGGCGCACCGCGCCGAGGCCCGCCGCTTCGGCCGCCCACCGGCGCCGCAGCCGGCCCCGCAGGTCGGCCCGCCCGCACCGGTCGGCCCCGCGCTCACCGGAGGCCCGGCCCCCCAGCCGTCGCCGGGCGCGCGGCCCGGGAGCACGCCCCGGCAGACGGACGGGTCCCGCCCGTCGAACCCTCCACAGCCTCAGACGCCCGCCCGCCCGCAGCCGTCGGCGCGCCCGACCGCCGTGCCCGCGCTCGGGACGCGGCCGGAGCCCGGCCCCGGCCCGGCACCCGCCGGCGTCACCGAACTGCGCCGCCGAGGCCCCTCCGTACCACCGCCCGCGCGGGAACAGGCGCCTGCCACACCGACGGGCGAAGGACCCGCCGGGCACGGCGACTCCGAGGGCGAACTGCCCCGACGCGTACGGCAGGCGAGCCTCGTACCGCAGCTGCGGGAAGCGCCTGCCCCGCAGCCGGCGCCCGTACCGGTCGCACCCGGCACCGTCCCCCGTACCCCGGAACAGGTCCGGGACCGCATGGCGGCGTACCGGGACGGCTGGCAGCGGGGCGGTGGCGCCGCCCCGGGCACCAGACGACCCCTCGGTGCGGGCTTCGCCACCGACCCGGCTCACGACCCCGGCCATGGCACCGCACCCCTCGCCCCTCGCCTCGACCCTCGCTCCGAAGGAGACGACGCATGATCGACCACGAGCGGATCTCGCACCACCGGTCCGGCGAACTGGACTGGCTCCTCGACGACCTCGTCATGCGGGTCCGCGAGGTCCGCCACACCGTGGTGCTCTCCAACGACGGACTCGCCGTCGGCGCCTCCAGCGGGCTCAGCCGCGAGGACGCCGAACACCTGGCCGCCATCGCCTCCGGCTTCCACAGCCTCGCCAAGGGCGCGGGACGCCAGTTCCACACCGGCGGAGTCCGGCAGACGATGGTCGAGATGGACGACGGCTTCCTCTTCGTCGCCGCGGCGGGGGACGGCTCCTGCCTCGCCGTCCTCAGCTCCGTGAGCGCCGACATCGGTCTCATCGCCTACGAGATGGCCCGCCTCGTGAAGCGCGTCGGCGAGCACCTCCACACCCCGCCGCGCGTCACGGTGACCCCACCGGCCGTCGGCTGACCGGAGAAGCCCATGAACGACGACAGCACCGGCGCCGAACCGACCGTGCCGGGCAGTCAGTGGTACGACGCCGAAGCGGGACCGCTCGTACGTCCGTACGCGATGACCGGCGGACGGACCAAACCGGGCCCCAGCAACGTACGGTTCGATCTCATCGCCCTCGTCGTCGTGGACGACGAGCCGCCCGGACCGGCCGAGGAGACGCTCCTCGGCCCCGAGCACCGGTCCCTGCTCACCCTGTGCCGGGCAGAGACCCAGTCGGTGGCCGAACTCGCCGCCGACGCCGACCTGCCCGTCGGCGTCGTCCGGGTCCTCCTCGGCGACCTCCTCGAATCGGGTTTCGTGCGCGTCAGCCGGCCCGTACCCCCCGCACAGCTCCCCGACGAAAGAATCCTGAGGGAAGTAATCGATGGCCTACGAGCGCTCTGAGAGCACCGGCGCCGAGGACGGCGCGGACACCGCCCTCGCCCTGAAGATCCTGGTCGCTGGCGGATTCGGCGTGGGCAAGACCACCCTCGTCGGCGCGGTCAGCGAGATACGGCCCCTGCGCACCGAGGAACAGCTCAGCAGGGCCGGTGAACTGGTCGACGACACGGGGGGCGTCGACCAGAAGACCACCACGACCGTCGCCATGGACTTCGGGCGCATCACGATCCGCTCCGGCCTCTCCCTCTACCTCTTCGGCACGCCCGGGCAGGACCGGTTCTGGTTCCTGTGGGACGAGCTCTCGCAGGGCGCCCTGGGAGCCGTGGTCCTCGCGGACACCCGGCGCCTCGAGGACTGCTTCCCGGCGGTCGACTACTTCGAGCACCGGAAGATCCCGTTCGTGGTCGCGGTCAACTGCTTCACGGGCGCGCGTACGTACGGGGCGCACGACGTGTCCCGGGCGCTCGACCTGGACCGCGGCACGCCGGTGGTCCTGTGCGACGCGCGCGACCGCGATTCGGGGAAGGAAGTGCTGATCCGCCTGGTCGAGCACGCGGGGCGGATGCACACCGCCCGCCTCCTGGACACGGTCGGCTGAGAGAGGTCGTCGTCGACGCGGAGGGCCACCCGGCCGCGTCATCGGTCCGTCCTGCGGCACGCGCGGGCGTGGTGCGGTGCTTGCCCTGTCCACGACAGTGCGTAAGGCTTGCGGCGATACGCGGACGACGACGGTACGAACCACGAGGGCCGTGCGGACCAACAAGGTCCGCCCGAGGGGGACGTACCGGCTAGGGGGAGGACCACTGATGGCCTTGGACAAGGGACTGGACTGGCTTCTGGACGACCTGACGCAGCGGGTCGGATACATACGGCACGCGCTGGTGCTGTCGAACGACGGTCTGGTGACGGGCGCGAGCAGCGGACTCGTCCGTGAGGACGCCGAGCACCTGGCGGCCGTCTCCTCGGGCCTGCACAGCCTCGCCAGGGGCTCCGGCCGGCACTTCCGGGCGGGCAGGGCACGGCAGACGATGGTGGAGTTCGACGACGCCCTGCTCTTCGTGACGGCGGCAGGCGAGGGCAGCTGCCTGTGTGTCCTGAGCGCGGCGGAGGCGGACGTCGGCCAGGTGGCGTACGAGATGACGCTGCTGGTCAACCGGGTCGGCGAACACCTCGGTGTCGCGGCGCGACAGCCCGGGATCCCGGACGGCGGCGTGCTCTGACGCCACCGGCGGACGGTTGCCCACAAGGCGTTGTCCACAGGTCGTGCGAGTGTCGTCACTCTGCGTTACGTTCTTCCGTGTGGGTCCGAGGGGCCCACGCTCGGGAGAGAGCACGGACGCAAGGGGGAGGGCCGCGCAATGACGGTGGACGAGGGAGCGCGCACGGTGACGCCGGGGCGGGCCGCGCAGGAACTGGAACTGAGGCGCGACGAGTTCCGGCTCGCGGTCCAGCTCGGCCTGGTGAGGACGGTGCCGGCCGGTGAGGGGGAGCGGCGACGGGTCGAGCGGCGCGAGCTCGACCGCCTCAGGGCGGCCCCGGACTTCCCCGCCGGCCTGCGCGAGCGGGTGCGTGCGGTCGGTACGGCGGAGGCCGCCGCCCTCCTCGGGATCACGGGCGACCGGTTCACCCGGCTGGCCCGGACCGGGCACGTCAGTCCGGTGCGGTTCTCGCTCAACCGCTACCGGGCGGTGGTCTGGATGTATCTGGCGCAGGAGGTCGCCGAGTTCGGCCACACGCGCCCGGACCTGCTCACCGGACGGCTGCCGCTGGAGATCCGCGCGCGTCTTGCCGCGCACGAGGACCGGCGGGCCAGGAACTGGCGGGCGCGGCGGCTCGCCCTGCTGCTCCGTGCCACCGAGGACCCGTGGGCACGGGCCGCCGCCATCGCCTCGCTGCTCGACCCGGTCCAGGTGGCCGAGGTCGTCGACGATCCGTATGAGCGCACCCACCTCGACCGGTTGTGGCCGCCTCCGCCGCCCGGGATGCCCGTGGCACCGGTCGCGCGCGAGCTCGCCGAACGGCTGAACCTGGCGGACGACCCGGACGAGATCCTCTGGATGCGACTGAGCCTGGCTCTGGCGCTTGACGAGGCGCGCGCGGAACGACAGGCGCCTCATCCGGGCGGGACGGGAGGCGCTTCCCAGGTGCCGGGGATGCCGGGGGTGCCGGGGGTGCCGGTGACGTCGTGGGTGCCGTCGGTGGTGCCCGCCGTGCCGGATGCCGCGCAACGGGTTCGTGGCGTGTCGGATGCCGCGCCACGAATTCGTGGCGTGCCGGATGTTGCCGCAGCAGGTCCGACGGGCCGGCCGGCCGCGCTCGACCGGCCGCAGGGGCGGGCCAGGCGGGCCAGGCTGCTGGAGCGTTTCCGGCGGGGGAGGGCGGTGGGCGCGGGACGGCGACGGCGGCGTAGGGGGCCGGTGGCCTGGCCGTGAGGGGGCGCTCCAGCGTGCGGTCGTGGCGCAGGGTCGAGAGGATGGGCCCATGCTGCTTGCGCGTGTCGCGGAGGTGTCCCGGGAGGTCGCCGCCACGTCCGCGCGCTCGCGCAAGATCGCGCTGTTGGGCGAGCTGTTCGCCGAGGCGGGGCCCGAGGAGAGCCCGCTCGTCATCGCGTATCTGTCCGGGCGGCTGCCGCAGGGGCGGATCGGGGTCGGGTGGAGCATCCTCAAGGAGGTCATCCCGCCGGCCGTTCCCCCCGCCGCCGCACCCGGGCTCACACTCGAACAGGTCGACGAGGTGATGGCGGAGCTCGCGGCCGTGTCCGGCGCCGGGGCCCGCGCCGGGCGGACCCGGCTCGTCCACGCGCTGTTGGCGGCCGCGACCCTCGACGAGCAGGAACTCCTGCTGCGGTTGCTGGCCGGCGAGGTGCGGCAGGGAGCTCTCGACGCCATCGCCCTGGAAGGTGTGGCCAAGGCCGCGGGGGTGCCGGCCGTCGAGCTGCGGCGCGCGGTGATGCTCGAAGGCTCGCTGCCCCCGGTCGCCCAGGCCGTGCTCGCCGAAGGACCGTCCGCGCTCGACCGGTTCACCCTCCGGGTCGGCAGTCCCGTGCAGCCCATGCTCGCGCACACCGCCGCTTCCGTCGCCGAGGCGATCGCCGACCTGGGTGCCTGCGCGGTGGAGGAGAAACTCGACGGGATCCGGATCCAGGTGCATCGGCGCGGCGAGGACGTCCGGGTGTACACGCGCTCGCTCGACGACATCACCGGCCGCCTGCCCGAGGTGATCGCGACGGCCCGCGCGGTCGACGCCGACGCGTTCATCCTGGACGGCGAGGTGATCGCCCTCGACCCCGCAACCGGGCGGCCCGTGTCGTTCCAGTTGATCTCCTCCCGGGTCGGTTCCCGTGCCGACGTGGCCGGTGCGCACGCCGCGCTTCCCCTGACGCCGGTCTTCTTCGACGTCCTCGCGGCGGAGGGCGAGAGTCTGATCGACCGGCCGGGCGTGGAGCGGCATGCCGTCCTCGTCCGTCTGCTGCCCGAGTCCCAGCGGGTCCGCCGTACCGTCGTCAACGACCCGGCCGAACCCGGGCAGACCGCGGGAGCCGAGGCCTTCTACACGGACACCCTGGCCCGGGGGCACGAAGGGGTGCTGGTCAAAGCCTTGGAGGCGCCCTACGTGGCGGGGCGCCGGGGGCGCACCTGGCTGAAGGTGAAACCGGTCCACACCGTCGACCTCGTCGTGCTCGCGGTGGAGAGGGGCCACGGCCGCAGAACCGGGCTGCTCTCCAACCTCCACCTCGGCGCGCGGACAGCCGACGGCGGCTTCGTCATGCTGGGGAAGACCTTCAAAGGGCTTACGGACAGCATGTTGCGCTGGCAGACCGAGCGGCTCGGCGAGCTCGCCGAGTCGGACGACGGCTTCACCGTGCGCGTACGGCCCGAGCTCGTCGTGGAGATCGCGTACGACGGGCTGCAGGCCTCGACGCGCTATCCGGCAGGCGTCACGCTCCGCTTCGCCCGGGTCGTACGGCACCGGCCCGACAAGCCGGCCTCGGAGGCCGACACCGTGGAGCGGATCATCGAGGGCCGCTGACCACGGCCGGCGGCCCTCGCGGGGCGGCCTCCCGCGAGGGATGCTGGAGACGTGGCACGACGAGCGCCCGGCACGAGGAGCGCGTGGCACCACGACCGGCCGGCGGGCCGCGAGGAGATGAGCGACGTGTACGACTTGCACATCGACACCGACGTCACCGTGCAGCTCAGCGACTGCTGCAAGGAGGACGCCCAGGCCGTGTTCGACGTCCTCGACCGCGTCTACCAGTTGGAGGACATGGAGACGGTGAGCCCGCAGGCCGCCACGGGACCGGCCCCCACCGTCTGGAGCGCCACGTTCGACACCGCCGCCGGACGGCACCAGGATGTGGAACCCCCCCACCTGACCGCCCCGGTCGGCGCCACGCTCACCGGCGGCTACCACGCCGTCGACGAGGTCGAGAAGGTGCTCGCCAGCGGCTTCGACATCCAGTCGCTGCAGTCCGTCTCCGGAGACCAGGAGACCGAGGCCCGACTGTTGCTCGCGTCCCGCTGAGCGGGACGCGTGGACGCTCCGGGCGGCGCGGACGGGCGCCGCCCGGGGTTCTCCTGTGCCCGTGAAGGGTCGGTGGACCCCCGCCGACCTCCCCGGTATACACCGTGTGTAGAGTGCCTCTCGATCAAGCGCGCCGCCCTGACCAGCGGTGACAGCCGACCGAAGACACCACGGGGAAAGCGGGTCCACCATGTTCCGAACCAGGCCTGGCCGCGGCAGGGCCGTGACCACCGCCCTGCTCGCCGCGGCGTCGCTGATGCTGACGCTGGGCGGCTGCGGAGTCGACCCGGTCACACCGCAGGAGGCCCGGGGCGAGGCCCGGACGGACGACAAGGCGGGCGGCGCGGCCCGTCGAGTCGACTGCGCCAAGGCCAAGTGCATAGCCCTGACCTTCGACGCGGGACCGGGCAAGGACACCCCGCACCTCCTCGACGTCCTCAAGGAGAAGCGGGTTCCGGCGACCTTCTTCCTTCTGGGCAGCAAGCACGTCGACCGCTATCCCGACGTGGTCAGGCGCATCTCCGACGAGGGCCACGAGGTGGCCAACCACACCTGGTCGCACCGGATCCTGACCGATCTCGACGAGTCGGAGGTCCGCGAGGAGCTGTCGAAGACCCAGGACGCGATAGCGAAGATCACCGGCCGGAAGCCCACGCTCATGCGCCCGCCGCAGGGCCGCACCGACGACACGGTCTCCGACGTCAGCCGCGAGCTCGGACTCGCCCAGGTCCTGTGGAGCATCACGGCCAAGGACTACTCCACCACCGACTCGGCCCTGATACGCCAGCGGGTCCTGGAGGTCGCGCACCGCGACGGGATCATCCTGCTCCACGACATCTACGACGGCACGGTGCCGGCCGTGCCCTCGATCATCGACGAGCTCAAGCGGCGCGGCTTCACGTTCGTGACGGTGCCGGAGCTGCTCGCTCCCGGCAAGGCCGAGCCGGGTGAGGTCTACCGCCCCGAGAGGGACTGACGGACCTGTCGAAAACGGGTGAGGTGCCTCACATCGGCCTCTGGGGATTTCTCGGAACATTCGGGAAAGGTTTACCGTTCATACGTATGTGACTGCGAAGGGGTCCGGTCCCCAAGGTCCCCCCCCGAGAGGTGACCGCTCTTCGTCCGTCACGGCGATCGGCCCCGGTTGGAATCCCCCGTCCAACCGGGGCTTTGTCGTGCGGGCGTCCGCTCTGCCTGCTCGCTCCTTCTCGCTCGCTCCTTCTTGCCGCTCGCCGGCGCGTCGGCGGTGTCCGCCCGGCGCTGGGCGACGCGTGAGGGGCGCGCGCCCCGGCGCGTTCGACCCGTTCGAGTGAGCCTCGGCATGGTGGCCCGACCACCGGGCAGTGATCTTCCCGAGCCGGTCAAGACGATCACCGCCGGCCACTCCGGCCAGGGACGATCCAAGGGGGAACCCATGGTCCGCACCACCTCCCGCGCCCGTCGCGCCGTCCTCGCCACGGTCGCCGCTCTCCTGCTCTCGGGCTGCGCCACCGTCGGACCCGGCGGTCCCGCGCCCCCAGGGGGCCCGGCGAGCGCCGCGGCCCAGGACGAGCTCCTCAAGGCCGCCGAGCACCGCCTCGCGGTGGACTGCCTCGACGCCCGGGGACTCACCCTCACGGCCCGGCCCCGCGCTCCGGACGAGGACCGCGCCCTCCAGGCGGCGCTCTTCGGCGCCGGACCCCGCGAGCTCTCGGTCACCCTCGCCACGGGCGCCACCGTCACCGCCCATGAGGACGGCTGCCTCGCCACCGCCCGCCGACGGCTCTACGGCGACCAGCGCCGCTGGTTCCGGGCGCAGGTCACCGTCGACAACCTCCGCGCCGAGGCCCAGGCCCGGATGCGCGAGGACCCCGAGCACCAGGCGGCGCTCGCCCGCTGGACCCGGTGCGCGAGCCCACCCGGCCACCCACGCTCCGGCAGCCGACCCGATCCGGCCGTCGCGGCCCGCTGCGCCCGCGAGAGCGGACTCGAGGACGTCCGCGCCCGGCTGGAGGCCGCCGAACTGGTCACGGTGCGCACCCTGCACCGCGGCGAACTCACCACCTACCGGCAGCTGCGCGACCGCGCTCTGCGGCGGGCAGTCGAACTGTCCGCGTCCACTCCTCCGCAGAAGGGATCCACCCACTCGTGAAGCGACTCATCGCCATCTCCGCCGCCGCACTCCTTGCCGTCACGTCCGGACTCGCCCTCGCCACCGCCGCCGGCGCAGCCGAATGCCCCGCCGGCGAGTTCTGCGTCTGGCAGGAAGCGAACTTCGGAGGACAGCGCGCCAACTGGGCCGGAGACGACGGCTGGTGGGAGAGCTGGATCGCCGACACCGACTCCTCCTGGGCGAACCACGGCATCTCGGGGCCAGGCATCAAGGACCACGTCCGGGTCTACGAAAACGCCTGGCAGGGCGGCAGCATGACCATCTGTCTCGCCCCGGGGCAGGAGGTCGGCTACAACGGCGCCGCCAACGACCGCGGAGACTCCCACATCTGGTCCACCGGCTGCTGACCGCCCCGTCGGTCTCGTGGACGGCGGTGCTCAGCTCTCGGCGCCGAGCCACAGGTCGGGGCCGAACACCTCGTAGTGGATGTCGGCCGCGGCGGTGCCGCGGCCGATGAGGTCGCCGCGCACCGCCCGCAGGAAGGGCAGCGGCCCGCACAGGTACGCGGTGGTGCCCGCGGGCAGGTCGATCAGCGTGACGTCCGCGCGGCCCGACCGGGCGCCGGACTCGCCCGGCTCCTCGTACCAGAGGTGCAGCGTCCCCTCCGGGAGTGCGTCCACCAGGCGCCGCAGCTCCTCGGCGTGCGCGTGGGAGTCGGGCGTGCGGTCGGCGTGCACCACGACGACCGGCCGGGTCGATCCGGTGGCGACGAGGTGGTGGAGCATCGCCAGCATCGGGGTGCTGCCGATGCCGGCGGAGGCGAGCAGCAGGGGGCTGTCGCCCTCGGGCAGGACGAGGTCGCCGAACGGGGCCGAGACCTCCACGGTGTCGCCCGCGCAGGCGTGCTCGTGCAGCCAGGAGGAGACCTCGCCCGCCGGGTCGCCGTCGACCCGCTTCACTGTGATCCGCCACTGCGGGTGCCCGGGTGCGGCGGACAGGCTGTACTGGCGGATCTGCCGGGCGCCGTCGGGCAGGGCGACGCGGACGCTCACGTACTGGCCCGGCCGGAAGGGGCTCGTCGGGGTGCCGTCGGCGGGGCGCAGGACGAAGGACACCGTGTCGGCCGTCTCCTCCCGCCGTTCGGCGATCTCCATCGGTCGCCAGACCTGGCCCTCGGCGACACCGGCCTCCTGGTAGAGGCGGGCCTCGACGGCGATGAGCGCGTTCGCCATCAGCCAGTAGACCTCGTCCCAGGCCCGTGCGACCTCGGGGGTCACCGCCTCGCCGAGGACTTCCACGATCGCGGCGAAGAGGTGCTCGTGCACGGTCTTGTACTGCTCGGAGGTGACGCCCAGCGAGGCGTGCTTGTGCGCGATCTGGGACAGAATGGCGTCGGGCCGGCTGTCGGGGTTCTCGAGCAGGGCGACGGCGAAGGCGGCTATCGACCCGGCGAGCGCCTTCCGCTGCTCGCCGTTGGCCTGGTTGCCCCGGTTGAACAGATCGCGAAGGAGCTCGGGGTGCGCGGCGAAGAGGCGCCCGTAGAAGCGCTCGGTGATCTCGTCGAGCGCGCCGCCGACGGCGGGCAGGGTGGCGCGGACGACCGGGGCGGCCTGCTCGGACAGCATGAGAACTCTCAATCTGGTAGATGATCTACCTATTAAAGGGTGTGCGGATGCCCCTCGGTGGCCCGTCGGGAGCGTCTGCGCTCGGTCAGGGGGTCTGTGGGGGCCGTGGGCTGAGCGTGAGGAGCAGCGGGCCGGTGGGCGACTCCACGAGCTCCGCGACGGTGATCGGGTCGAGGGACCGGTAGAAGGCCTCCTGGGCCTGGCGCAGCGCTCCCCGCAGCCGGCACGCGGTGCGCAGCGGGCACGGCGGATCGCCCTCGCAGGCGACGACCTCCTCCTCGCCCTCCAGGGTCCGGGTCAGCCAGCCCACCGAAGAGCGGCGGCCCAGGTCCGTGAGAGCCAGGCCGCCGCCACGGCCCCGGCGCGCCTCGACCACGCCGAGATGCTGGAGCCGTGTCACCACCTTCGCCATATGGGCGTAGGGCACGTCCATCGACTCCGCCACCTCGCGGGTGGTGACGGACTCCTGCGGTGCGGTGACCGCCAGGCGCATCACGGCACGGAGCGCCAGGTCGGTGAACTTCGTCAGCCTCACGCCATGACCGTATCAAAGCGGTATCCCTGATGCGTATTAAGGGGGTGGTTCTCGACGCCGCCTCCGGCGGTGCCACACCCACCAGCCGCCCGTGAGCAGGCAGCTGGTCACCAGGATGATCCCGGCCACGGGCCACTGTCCGCCGGCGATCCGGAGGTCCGTGGCGGCGACGAGCAGCAGGCCGCCCAGCGGGAGCACCACCGATCCCAGCGCACGAAGCCCGGCCGCGGCCATGGACGGGTCGACCCGGACACGGCGCGGCTCGCGCAGGTCGCGCGAGCCGACGTAGAAGACGGTGGCCCGGTCCAGCAGCTGGTTCGTGGCGCGGTTGTACGAGACCGCCATGTACGGCAGCCAGACGAGCGGAGCCACCAGGCCGACGACGAACACGCAGGCCACGAGCGCCCACTGGCCGAACCGCGCGAGCCGGCCGGGGCCGTCGTCGGACGGCGTGAGCAGTCCGAGGAGCCGTGCCATCCGCATGACCAGGTCCCACAGGGCGGCCGTGCGCCCCCGTCCGCCGCGTCCGCGGGGCTCGGCCGCGTGGGCGTCGAGGGCGGCCAGGGCCGTCACGGTGTCCGCGTACACCCCTTGCAGGACGAGCAGTTCGGCCGCCCGCTCCGGGTCCGTCGGATCCCGCCCCTCGCTGGCGGCGAGTTCGAGCACCGTACGCGCCTGGGAGAGGAGGGCGCCGCAGAACGCGACGGGGATGAAGAGGAGGAACGGGCCGCCGACGAAGGCGCCTTCCGCCACGACCCTCCGGCGGCCCCGGCGGACGACGAGGGACCGCAGGGCCGCCGCGTCGGCTTCCGGATGGGCGGCACGGAGGCGTTCGACCGCGGGCCCGGCCCCCGGCCCGAGGTGGCGCAGGGCGAAGGAGGCGAGCGCCTCCGGGAGCCTCCCGGGTTCCGCTGCGACCTCCCGCAGCAGGGAACCCGAGAGCCCGGCACCGCGCCCGCCTTCCTCCGGGCCCGCGGCCCGCCGCCTTCTCAGTCTCAGGACAGGACCTTGGCCTTGGCCTTCTCGAACTCCTCGGGCGTGATGGCGCCCTTCTCCTTGAGCTCGGCCAGGCGGGCGAGTTCGTCCGTCGCGCTCGTGCCGCCGCCCTGCGTCCCGGCGGTCTTGCGGATGTACTCCTGGAACGCCGCCTCGCTCTCCCTGGCCTGCTTGATGTCCCGCTGGCCCATGCTCTTGCCGCGTGCGATGACGTAGACCAGCACGCCGAGGTACGGGAGCAGGATGCAGAAGATGAGCCAGCCTGCCTTGCCCCAACCGCTGAGGGAGTGGTCTCTGAAGATGTCGGTGATCACCTTGAACAGCAGGAACAGCCACATGATCCAGAGGAAGAACCACAGCATGGTCCAGAAGAGGTTGAGGAGGGGGTAGTCGTCCATTCCTGCACTCCGTTCCCGCACAGGCCGCGGAAGGCCCGGCGATGCACAGAGTTTCGCCCAGCCCCCGCGCGCCCGCATGTCGTACGTCTGCGCATGCGGGCCCGGCGCCGCCGTGTTCCGATGGAGGACGCGAACCGCACGAGGAACGGGGGGCGTCATGGGCCACCGCCGGGATCGGCGCCGAGGCCGATCTGCTCGGCCCCCCCGAGGACGCGGCCGAAAGCGGCTGGGCGTCCGAGGAGCCGGCCGGTCAGGAGCTGCGCAGGGCCGCCAGCGCGCGGTCCGCGTGGGCGCTCATCCGCAGTTCGCTGCGGACGACCTCCCGGACCCGCCGGTCCTGGCCGATCACGAAGGTGACCCGCTTCGTCGGCGCGAGCGAGAAGCCGCGCTTCACTCCGAACCGTTCGCGTATGGCACCGTCCGGGTCGGACAGCAGGGGGTAGCCGAGCGAGTGCCGCTCGGTGAACTCCTGCTGCCGCTCCACCGTGTCCGAGCTGATGCCGACCGGCAGGGCGCCGACCGCACGGAACTCGGCCGCGAGGTCACGGAAGTGACAGGCCTCGGCGGTGCAGCCCGGGGTGAGGGCCGCCGGGTAGAAGAAGAGGACGACCGGGCCTTCGGCGAGGAGGCCCGTCAGTGAGCGCGGCGCGCCCGTCTCGTCCGGAAGGGTGAAGTCCTCGACGAGGTCACCGACGTTCATTTCAGCCCGTCCTCGGTCCGTCCGCGTGGCGCCACCGGTGCCTCCGGCGGCCGGGCCGTGACGTTACCGCACGGTAGGAGCGGCGTCACCCCTGGCGTACCGTCTCCGGGGCGGCGCTCCGTGCGGCGGCGCGCCGGTCGAGCACGGCGAGGGCCCGCTCGCCCCAGCGCAGGTTCTCCTCCTCGAAGAACCGCCCCCGCATCAGCGTGAGATACGGACCGACGCGCTCGGCCTCACCCAGGTACGTGTCCTCGTCGCGGCCGTCGAGCATCCACTCCCGCAGCCGGTCGTAGCGGGCGAGCTTCGCCCGGGCCGTCTCCATCCGCTGCGCCACGAACTCCCGCACGGCCGCGGTGTCGCCCTCGTCGCAGGCCTGCACCTGCACCAGCAGCTCGTCGCGGACGGCGCTCGGGCGCGGCGGGGTGCTCGTGTAGGCGACCAGATCCTGTCGGCCCGGCTCCGTGAGGCTGAACATCCGCTTGTTGGGACGCCGTTCCTGCTCCACCACGCGGGCCGTGATCAGGCCGGCCTCGGCGAGCCGCTCCAGCTCGCGGTAGAGCTGCTGCGGGGTGGCGGCCCAGAAGTTGGCGACGGACACGTCGAAGATCTTGGCCAGGTCGTATCCGGAGGCCTCGCCCTCCAGGAGAGCTGCGAGGACGGCGTGCTTGAGGGACATCCGGACACGCTAGCAGCATGTTGAATAGTTTCCTCCGCACCTATTCAACCGTGCAGGCGTCCGAGGACGCCGGACGGAGTCCCTTCGCTGGCAGGTCCGTCCGGCGCCTGCCTAGGCTGGAGAGGGGCAGGCCGCGGGGGAGCAGATCCGAGGGGCAGTGCGATGGACAGCGACACGTTCGTGTACACCACCTATATCCGGACCACTCCCGAGGAGCTCTGGCAGGCCCTCACCGAGCCGGAGCTGACCCGCCGCTACTGGGGCGTGGCCTTCGAGTCGACGTGGACACCGGGCGCGTCCATGGTCTGGGACGAGCAGGGCCGCAGGACCGTCGACCCCGAGCAGGTGGTCCTGGAGGCCAAGCCCGGTCGGCTCCTCTCGTACACCTGGCACACCTTCACCCCGGACTGGGCCGAGGCCGTACGGCTCGACCGGGAGGTCTACGAACGCCTCACCCGCGAGCGCCGGTCCCGGGTCACCTTCGTGATCGAGCCGTCCGGCGACACCGTCAAGCTCACGGTCACCCATGGCGACCTGGAGCCCGACGGCACGATCAAGGGCCTGATCGGCGAGGGCTGGCCCGCGCTGATCTCCAGCCTCAAGTCCCTTCTGGAGACGGGCGAGGAACTTCCCGAGCCGCCCCGCTGACATTCCGCCCGCTCGTCCGGCCCACTCGAAAGCGGAAAGCCCCACCGCGCCCGCTGACCCATTCGAGTCGTCTCGCCCCCGACTCCGCGCCACGCCCGGCGCCTTGATCATCTTTTTCTCCTCTCATCCGTTTTGATGCTGCGGTCGGCAACGTCCGCCGACGTTGCCGCACGAACGGGAGGCTGTCCGACGTGTCGTCACGCCGATACGCACGGGGGTGGGGAGCGCTCTCCCTCGCCGTCGGAGCCGTCCTCGTCAGCACAGCCGCCCAGTCGCCCGGCCCCGACTCCGTACGCGAGCAGGGGACCGCCACGGACCGGGACGCCACCGCCGTCGTCTCCCTGGACGGCTGCGCCGGCGGCGGTCTGTGCTCCGCCCCGGCCCACACGGTCGTGCTCGGCGGCGACCGTGTCCTCACGGGCCGGCCGTTCACGCTCGGCCCGAGGGCCACCGGCCACGTGGAGCTCGCGCTCCGCACCCCCGGAGTGCTCGCCGACATCAACGTCACCGACGAGCGCGGCCGCCGGATCGCCGGAGCGCAGAGCGCGGACCACACCCGGTGGACCAGCGCCGCACCCCTGCCGGCCGGAGCCCGCTACGCCGCCCGGATGGTCGTCGACGGGGCCGGCGCGTACGGTCCGCACCGCGCCCGCCTCGACTTCCGGACCGCCGCGATGCCTGCCGGGGAGCGGCTCACCGTCACCTTCGGACCGGAGGACGGCGGCACGTACGGGGTGGGACAACCGGTCACCGCCGAGCTCAGCCGACCCGTCCCGGCGGACGACCCGGGCGCCCGCCGCGCCGTGGAACGCGCCCTCGACGTACGGAGCTCGCCCCACGTCGAAGGCGCCTGGCACTGGGTCGACGCCGCCACCCTCCACTACCGGCCCCGCACGTACTGGCCGGCCCACGCCACGGTCCGCGTCCACAGCGGCCTCGACGGAGCGCACCTCGGCGGCGGCCTCTACGGCGGCCCCTCACACCCCCTCACCTTCACGACCGGAGCCCGGATCGAAGCCGTCACCGACGTCTCCGCCCACAGGATGAGCGTGTTCCGCGACGGGGAGCTCCTGCGCAGCGTCCCGGTCACCACCGGCAAGTCCGGCTACCGGACCAGAGGCGGCATCAAGGTCGTCCTCGGCAAGGAGTCCTTCGTCCGCATGCGCGGCGACTCCATCGGGATCGCGCGCGGCAGCAAGGACTTCTACGACCTCAAGGTCCACTGGGCCACCCGGGTGACGTGGAGCGGCGAGTACCTGCACGCCGCGCCCTGGTCGCTGGACTCCCAGGGCAGCGAGGACGTCAGCCACGGGTGTACGGGGATGAGCACCGAGGACGCCGCCTGGCTCTTCCACACCGTCCGCGAGGGCGACCTCGTACGGGTCGTCAACGGGTACGGGAAGCCCATGACGCCCTTCGACAACGGCTTCGGCGACTGGAACCTCAGCTGGCCCGAGTGGCTCCGGGGCAGCGCCGTCGCCACCGACACCACCCCCGACACCGCGGGATCCGACCGCAGGTCCGTCGCGGGTGCCCTGAGTCCGACACTCTGACCGTCCGACCGAGGGAAGCGGCGTGTGGCCCTCGCGCCGGTGCAGAGGCCCCGTGACCGGTCAGCGCCCGGGCTCCGAATCCACCGGCTCCGTCACGTCCCGCTGGGTGGCCGGGACGGGTTCGCCGAGGCTGAGCCGGGGGCGCCGCTGGAGTCCGGCGCCCACCAGGACGCCCAGGGCGATCGACGCCACCGTGATGACCATCGTCACCAGACTGTCCAGGCCCCCTGCAGTGTCGCCCTGCACGATGATCTCCGAGACGCTGGTGAGGCCGACCGCGCCGGGCACGAGGAGCCAGAAGCAGGGCAGGAAGACCACCTGGTCCGGCATGTGCGAGCGCCGCTCGATCCAGGTCGCCATCGGGGGCAGCAGCACCCCGACCCACGCCGCCCAGGCGCCCAGCGGCTCGGACGCGGGCCCGGCCGCCGGCCGGGCCCGCAGGAGCTCGGTGCCGACCAGGATGCCGAGGGCCAGGAGCAGCAGGATGCCGCGCGTCCTCGAACGGCACCTCCGTCGCCCGCATCCGCTCGACCAGCGACTGCAGCGCCTCGACCTGGTCGAGCCGGAGGTCAGGGCCCTCGACCGGGGCGAAGTCCAGCTCGCCGCCCCGCCCGTCGGGCCCCCGACCCGTACGAAGAGGCCCGTCGGGACCACGAAGGAGCGCACCCGCATCCCGTACCGGGCGGCCACGTCGTGCAGCACCCGCTCCACCTCGGCGGTCCGCTCCCCGGCACGCAGCAGCGCGGCGCCGAGTTCGCACGGCAACGCCGCCAGGTCCCGCAGCCGTTCGCGGCCGGCGCCCTCCGCCTCCGGCACGGTGACGGTGTCCCCGCCGCGCCGGCCCGGCCGCAGCGCGGCGGCCCTGCGGGCGAGCGCACGCACATCGAAACGGGGCAGAGAGCGCATTCGGGAAAACTAGCAGGGTGACGGGTGCACCGCCCTCCTGACGCCCTCGCACCCGTGCGCGGCCCGAGGTGCCGACATCCCACCGCCGACCGGCCCGCTCCTCACACCCGTCCGCCGCCCGGGGTGTCCGAGGAGAGCCGCTGGGCCGCGTAGATCGGGATCACCGAGAGCAGGACGAGCGCCGCCGCCACCACGTTGACCACGGGGGCCTGCTGAGGGCGGGTCATGTTGTTGAAGATCCACACCGGCAGGGTCTGCACCCCGGGCCCCGCCGTGAACGTCGTCACCACGATCTCGTCGAAGGACAGCGCGAAGGCGAGCAGCCCGCCCGCGAGCAGCGCCGACCGCAGCAGTGGGAAGGTGATGTCCCAGAAGACGCGGAACGTGTGCGCCCCCAGGTCCATCGCGGCCTCCTCGTACGAGCCGGGCAGCCGCCGCAGCCGCGCGACGACGTTGTTGAAGACGACCACGATGCAGAAGGTGGCGTGGCCCACGACCACGGTGAACATCCCGAGACCGACCCCGAGGGGTTCCAGGACCGTGCCGAAGGCCGAGTTGAGGGCGATGCCCGTGACGATGCCGGGCAGGGCGATCGGCAGCACCACGGCGAAGGAGACGGCCTCGCGCCCGAAGAAGGAGTACCGCTGCACCGCGAAGGCGATGAGCGTGCCGAGCACGAGGGCCACCGCCGTCGCCGCCAGACCGGCCCGGACCGAGGTCCACAGCGCCGCGCGGGCGCCCTCGTTGTCCCAGGCCGCCGCCCACCAGTCGAGCGTGAGGCCGGGCGGCGGCCAGCTCGCCGAGCGGTCCGGGTTGAGCGAGCCGAGCAGGACGAGCAGCAGCGGCAGGTAGATCGCCGCGAAGCCGAGACCGGCCGCGGTGCGCAGCGCGATCCGCGCGGGACGGGAGAGGTTCATCGGTCGCGGTCCTTCCGGCCGGTCACAGGCTGCGCAGCGCGCCGGAGCGCCGCACCGCGAGCAGGTACACCACGATGACGGCGACCGGCACGGTGCCGAGCGCGGCCGCCAGCGGCAGGTTCAGGGTGACGTTGGAGTAGACGAGGTTGCCGATCAGCTGGGTCTTGCCGCCGACGATCTGCACCGTGATGTAGTCGCCGAGGCTGAGGGAGAAGGTGAAGACGGACCCCGCGGCCACGGCCGGCAGCACCAGCGGCAGTACCACCGAGACGAAGGTCCGCCAGGACTTCGCCCCGAGGTCCGCCGAGGCGTTCAGGAGGTTGTCGGGGAGCTGGGCGAGCGCGGTGTGGATGGGCAGCACCATGTACGGCAGCCAGAGGTACGTGAGGACGAGCACCGTCGCCGTGAGCCCGTACCCGGGTCCGCTCAGGCCGAACGGGCTCAGCGCCCAGTCGAGCGGCCCGCCTTCGGAGAGGATGAGCCGCCACGCGTACACCTTCACCAGATAGCCGGCCCACAGCGGCATGAGCAGCGCCACCACGAAGAGCGGCCGGCGGCGCGGGTGCGCCACGCGCGCCGTGTAGAAGGCGAGGGGGAAGGCGATGACGGCGCAGAGCGCGGTCACCGCGAGGGCGACGCCGACGGTGCGCAGGGCGACCGTGCGGTAGACGGGCGAGCCGACGAGTTCCTCGAAGTTCGCCGTGGTCCAGATGCGGACGACCTCGGACGTGAAGCTGTCGGTCGACCAGAACGCGGACAGGAACAGCGCGGCCAGGGAGCCGAGGTAGGCGAGGACCAGCCAGAGCAGCGGGGCCGTGAGCAGGGCCGCGAGCCGCAGCCGGGGCCGCCGGTGCAGGGCCCCGGCGAACCGCCGGACGGCGCTCCGGCCGGGGCCGGCGGCTCGCGTCGCGGACTCGGGGGAGAGTCCGGGGGAGAGTGCGGTCATGGCGTCGGGGTCAGCCCTTGATCTCGTTCCAGGCCTGGACCCACTTGGCGTACGGCACGCAGCGCGCGTCCGTCCGGCCGTCCAGGCACTGCTCGATGGGCGTGGTCCAGAAGTGGACCTGCTTCCAGTACGTCTCGTCGGTGGCGTGGAAGACGGTGCAGTGGTTCTTGTCGGTCGTCTCGGCGCAGGACTTGGCGTTGGCCGGGGCCTCGCCGAAGTACTCGGCGACCTGGGCGTTGACCTTCGGCGAGACGATCCAGTCGAGCCACTTGTAGGCGCAGGTGGGGTGCTTGGCCTTGGCCGAGACCATCCAGGTGTCGGACCAGCCGGTGGAGCCCTCCTTCGGCAGCACCGCCTCGACCTTCGCGCCCTCGGCCTTCGCGAGGTTGGCGATCACCTGCCAGCTGGTGCCGACGACGGAGTCGCCGCTCTTGAAGGCGGAGATCTCCTTGAGGTAGTCGCTCCAGTACTCGCCGATGTGCCCGTTCTGCTCCTTGAGCAGGGCCACGGAGGCGTCGAACTGCTTCTGGTCGAGCGCGTACGGGTTCTTGATGCCGAGCTCGGGCTTGGTCGCCTTGAGGTACAGGGCGGCGTCCGCGAGGTAGATGGGGGAGTCGTAGGCGGTGACCTTGCCGCTGTGCGCCGAGGCCTTGTCGAAGACGGCGGACCAGGAGTCGGGGGCCGGCTTCACCTTCTCCGTGTCGTACATGAGGAGGTTGGCGCCGCGGCCGTGCGGGATGCCGTAGGTGACGCCCTTGACGGAGTTCCACTCCTTGTTCTTGAGCCCGGCGAACACGTCGGCGTAGTTCGGCACGAGCGCCGTGTTCACCGGTGCGGCGTCGCCGGAGGCGATGAGGCGGAGGGAGGCGTCGCCGGAGGCGGAGACGGCGTCGTACGCGCCGGTCTTCATCAGCGAGACCATCTCGTCCGAGGTCGCGGCCGTCTTGGCGTTGACCTGGCAGCCGGTCTGTTTCTCGAAGGCGCTGACCCAGTCGACCTTCGGGTCGTTGCTGCCGTCCTCCACGTATCCGGCCCAGGCGATCAGATTGACCTCGCCCTCGGCCTTTCCGAGCGCGGTCGGCGCCTTGAGGTCGGGCGGGTTGAGGCCGCCGGACTTTCCGGAACCCGCCGGGTCGGCCGATCCGCAGGCGGTGACGAGGAGCAGCCCGGAGAGGGCGGCTGCGGTCAGGAGGGAGCGGTGCGGGCGCACGTGGTTCTCCGTTGCGTGAGGGGACGGGGGGTGTCGCTCAAGGGGTGTTGCGATTGCGGGGCGTGTCGCTTCAGGACCGCATCGCCCACCGGGCGTGTCGCCTACGGCGTGTCCGGGACGAGCACCGCGTGGCTCGGGTGCCACTGGAGGCCGATCCGGGCGCCCCGGTAGGCGGCGAGGTCGGCGGAGGAGGTCTCCAGGTTCTGCTGGAGGGCGGTGAGCCGGCCGCCGCCGTCGAGGTCGACCAGGAAGCGGGTGGAGTCGCCCAGGTAGACGACCTCGGCGACCGTGCCCGTGGCGGTGGTGTGATCGGGTTCCGTGGGCGCCTTGTGGTCGGGGAGGATCCGGATCTTCTCCGGCCGGATGCTGTACGTGCCCGGGGCTCCGACAACCCGTCGGGCGGTGTCCCCGGTGAGCAGGTTGGAGGTGCCGACGAATCCGGCGACGAACGGGGTCGCGGGGCGCTCGTAGATCTCGGCGGGGGAGGCGACCTGCTCGATCCGGCCCTGGTGGAAGACGGCGATCCGGTCGCTCATCGTCAGCGCCTCCTCCTGGTCGTGGGTGACGAACACGAAGGTGATGCCGACCTCCCGCTGGATCTCCTTGAGTTCGACCTGCATCCGCTCGCGGAGCTTGAGGTCGAGCGCCCCGAGGGGCTCGTCGAGCAGGAGCACGCTGGGGCGGCCGACGAGGGCGCGGGCCAGGGCGACCCGCTGGCGCTGGCCTCCGGAGAGCTCGGCGGGCCGGCGCCTGCCGAGCCCGTCGAGGCCGACCTGCGCGAGGGCGGCGCGGGCCCGCACCAGGCGCTCGGCGCGGGGGACGCCGCGGACCTTCAGGCCGTAGGCCACGTTCTGTTCGACCGTCATGTGCGGGAAGAGCGCGTAGTCCTGGAAGACGGTGTGCACGTCCCGTTCGAAGGGCGCGAGCCGGGTGACGTCGCGGCCGGCCAGTTCGACGGTGCCGGCGCTCGGCTCCTCGAAACCGGCGATCATCCGCAGAACGGTCGTCTTCCCGGAACCGGAGGGGCCGAGCATCGAGAAGAACTCGCCGTCCGCGATCTCCAGGTCCACCCCGGCCACGGCCTCGGTCCGGCCGTAGGTCTTGCGCAGTCCCGTCAGCCGGATCGCCATTCCCTCCATGGGCGGGAACCTTTCTGGTGCGGTGGAGCGTTGTTCGGGCGTGGGCGTAAACATATGAAGTCATAGTTCAAATCTCAAGACCCCTTTAAGGTAAAGCCTGAGTCAACGCTCGACGCGCGAGGTGGTTAACCGTGAGACCGAACGGCAGGCCGGACGACGGCGGCGGCGCGGCCGGGACGGGCGCGGCCCGCAGGGCCGTCTTCACGCCCGTCGACACCCGGGCCCGGGTCGACACCGTCGTCCGCCGCATCGGCGACGCCATCGAACTCGGACTCCTCGCCGACGGGGAGCAGTTGCCCGGCGAGACCGAACTCGCCGGACAGCTCGGCGTCTCCACCGTCACCCTGCGCGAGGCCCTCATGGCCCTGCGGCAGCAAGGCCTCGTCACCACCCGCAGGGGCCGCGGCGGCGGCAGCTTCGTCACGCTGCCCGACAACCCGCCCGAGGAGCGCCTGCGCGCCCGCCTCGCCGACTGGTCCACCGAGGAACTCCGCGACCTCGGCGACCACTGGGCCGCCGTCTCCGGCGCCGCCGCCCTGCTCGCCGCCCGCCGCACCCAGCCCGGAGACCTGCGCCCCCTGACCCGTACCGTCGAGGAATTCGTGGCCGCCGGAGACCCGGCCACCCGCAGCCGGCTCTACGGGCGCTTCCACGTCGAACTGGCCGCCGCCGCGCAGTCCGCCAGGCTCACCCGCGAGGAGATCGCCCTCCAGACGGACCTGGGCGCGCTCCTCTGTCTCGTCCTCGACGACCCCGTCCATCTCGGCAATGTGTCGGATCGTCACCGCGCCGTGATCTCCGCCGTGCAGGATGAGGCCGACGAGCGGGCCAGGACGCTCGCCGAGACGTGCGTACGGGAGTCGGTGGGGCGCCTGATCGCGCTGCGCCTCGGCACCCCCGGCCGCGCACCCGAGCCTCGTCCCGAGGAGGACACGCATGGGCAGGAGCACCGGGCTCGCGGGCCCCGCGGGGGTCATCGCTGACACGGAGGCGGCCGACGGGACCGTCCGACACGTCGACGCGGCGGTGATCCCCGCACGTGACGCGGACCCCGTCGGGGAGGTCGTCCGGTGCGTCCGGGACACCCTCGAAGAGGTCTTCGCCGCCGTCGCCGAGACCGGCGCCGACACCGGAGCCCTGCTCGCCGAGGCGGCCGGCCCCGGGCGCGAGCCCGTCGCCGCCGACCTGGCGGGCCTCCGTCCCGGCCTGCGGGCCCGGCTCGCCGCCCACCCGCTCGTCTCCGGCGTCGGCTTCGTCGCCGCACCGGGCCTCCTGGCCGACGTGCCGGGATGGCTGGAGTGGTGGCAGCGCGGCCCCGACGGCTCCGTACGCCCGCTCCTGCTCGACCTCGACCCGCAGCACTCGGCGTACTCCGACTACACGCACTGGGACTGGTACACGCTCCCCCGCGAGACCGGCCGCCGGGCCGTCGCCGGACCGTACGTGGACTACCTCTGCTCCGACGAGTACAGCCTCACGCTCTCCGCGCCGGTCGAGCTCGGCGGCCGGTTCACGGGCGTGGCCGCCGCCGACGTCTACCTCCGGCACTTCGAGGCGGCCGTACTGCCCGTGCTCCAGCGGCTCCCCGCACCGGCCCGGCTCGTCAACGCACGGGGCCGGGTCGCCGCCTCGACCGACCCGGCGCATCTCGCCGGATCCCTCACCAAGGGCCCGGACTTCGCCGCCGTCCTCGCCGGCCCTCCGGCCGAACACCGCGCCGACGGCCTGCGGCTGCGCCCCTGCGGCGACACCCCGCTCGTCCTGGTGACGACGGACGACTGAGGCGGCGTGCCGCGACGAAGGCGCCACGGTGGACCTGACAGACGTGTGGGGCTGCTGAAACCGTTCGGCACGAAGGCTCCGTCTGCGCGGACGGAGCCCTTCGGCTTGCTCAGCCATCCCGAACCGGCAAGGAACGCACCTGTGTTCAGCGCGATCTTCCAAGACCACTACGGCTATCTGGCCGGCTGCGTACTCGCCGCCCTCGCCCTCGCGGGCGCGGCATGGGGGCTGCCCACCGGCTGGGCAGCCGGCACGGCAGGTGGTGGGCCGGACTCGCCGCCACCGTGACCCTGATGCTCGGCGTCACCTTCATGGGAAGCGGCCCCGCCGACGGCCAGTGCGTCATCAACCACGACGCCCTCGAGCCCTTCCGCACCACCCAGGGCCTGTGGAACCTCGCCATGACGGTGCCGCTCGGACTGTTCGCGATGCTGGCGTCCCGCCGCCCCCTCCCCGTCCTCGTCGGTGTCGTCGCGCTGCCCCTGGCCGTCGAGTTCACCCAGGGGCGCGTGGACGGGCTCGGGCGCGTCTGCGACAGCACGGACGCCGAGATGAACATTCTCGGAGGCGTCGCGGGCGCCGCCGTCGCCGCCCTGGCGCTCGCCGTGCGCGGACGCCTCCGCTGGCGCGCGGGAGCCAAGGCCGCGCTGGTCGCGTCCGCGGCTCTCCTGGTCATCGGCGCGGTTGTGGCGCGTCCGCTGGTGTCCTTCACGCATGTGGACGACACGGGCCTCTCCGAGGCGGTCGATGAGCAGCGGAAGGCGGTGGAGGAGGCGGTGCGGGAGGCGTTCGGCGACCGGTACGTGTTCGGGCGGGTGTACAACCAGCCGTGCACCGGCGTGCCCTGCACGAACGTGATCTTCAGCCTCCTCCGCCGCGACGACGCGCAGGCGGAGGGCTACGGCGACGGAACCCTGTCCTGGCCGGACAGGAAGCGCCTGACCATCGTGTTCGAGGACGGCGAACGCCCCACCGCCATGGGTTTCCCCGTCTCCGGCGCCGAGCCGCCCTCCGACGAGAAGGAGGCGTACGAGGCGGCACAGCGGTACATGGGGGCGCACTACCCCTGGGCGCGCGAGGCCGGGGCCCACGCGACGTACCCCGTGGGGGAGGAGGCGGAGCTGGGGTGGACGACCGGCTGGACCTGGGAGGACCACGGCGTCCTGATGCCACGGGCGCTGGACGTGCAGATCGACCGGAAGGGGCGGGTCTCCCAGCTCGATGTGACCCTCGGGCCCACGCACCTGGAGCTGGAGAAGGCGAAGCTGGGCGCGGACCGGGCCGAGCGCGCCGTACGGGAGGGAATGGCCGCCCGGTCCGGGGGGAGGGGACTGCCGGACGGCGTGCGTTTCCACGCGTTCGCGCTCAAGGCCGTGGAACGGGACGGCGAGTGGCGCGCGGAGTGGCTGGTGCGGGTGACGGACGGGGCGACGCCGCGGGAGACCGCACCGCCGACCCCGAACTCGCCCGACATCTTGTGGGTGGACGCCGTGTCCGGAGACGTCCACAACAGCGCCCTGGGCCCGGCGATGAGCAGCTGACCTGCGCCGGGCACCCGGGAGCGGGCGGTCCACCTCACAGGCTCGCCAGGAGGTCGTCGAGCGGTACGGGTACCCGGTCGGGTTCGAGCGCTTCCACCAGGAGCGTCCCGTAGCGGATCTTGCGGCCCTTCTTCGTGCCGAGGAAGCGCCGCAGCTGCTGAGCACGGGGCCGGCCGTGCTGGGCGGGCTGGCTGAGGAAGGTCTGCCAGGGGCGCTCGTCCCCCTCCACCCGGATGATCTCCTCGACCCTCGCCGGGCCGAGCGCGCGGATGAGTTCGTCCTCCAGGTCCGCCACACAGACGAAGAAGTCCTCCTGCGGCGCTCCGGCCCGCCGCAGGCCGCGTTCGTAGAAGCCCCGCTCGCGTTCGTCGCACAGACCCGTCAGACGCAGGTCGAGACCGGGCGGTCCGAGGAGCTCGGCGTAGCGGGCGATGCTCATCGCCCCGCCCATCGACACCACGCACACGCCGTCCGCGGCGAGGTCCCGGCCGCGCCGCGCGGCCAGCGTCTCGACCGCCGCGAAGTCACTCGGGCCCTCCAGGAGCACCGCCGTCCGCAGTCCCAGGCCGGTAGCCAGTTCCCTCGCCGTGTCTCCACCGGAACCGCCGGCCGCCCAGCGGCCCACCTCGTCCTGGAACGCCCTCATGTCTGCCATGGGGCGAGTCTGCACGGCCCCGCACCCGGACGGCACGGCAATATCCGGCGCTCAGTCGTTCACGGCCGTCAGCAGCACCACCGCGTCCTCCAGGGCCGTCAGCCCGTGCCGCTCCTTGGGGAGCATCCGGAGCGTGCCCGCCGACAGCTCCTCCGCCCATCCGGCGGCCGTCAGGTTGACCTTGCCCCGCAGCACCTGGAGGCTCGCGGCGGGCGGCGCGTTGTGCTCGTCCAGGGAGGTGCCCGAGGTGAGGGCGATGACGGTCTGCCGCAGCACGCCGTCGTGCATGATCCGGTGGGAGCTGCGCCCGTGCGGTGCCGTACGGGCCGCGGCCAGGTGTTCGTCGGCGAGGGCGGTGAGGTCCTGCTTCATGACTCTCCCTGCGGGATGCGGGGGCGGATACCCCCAGCCTCCCGTCTCACGTCCCGGACGCAACTCGGGGCAGCCGGTCGCGCCGCGACCGTCACCGCGAGCCCGGCGACGGCGACGCACGCCCCCGCGGCGAGCAGTGCGGCCGGCCAGCCGTGCGCCGCGTACAGCCAGGACCCGGAGAGCGAGCCGAGGGCGCCGCCGCCGAAGGTGGCCAGCATGAAGACCGTGTTGACCCGGGCCGCAACCGACCGGCCGAGCCCGAAGATCCGGGCCTGATGGGCGACCTGGCACGAGCTGACCCCGACCACCAGGAGGTTCGCCCCGGCCACCAGGGCCACGGGGGAGTACGGGGCGAGCCCGGCCACCGCGAGGCCGAGCCCCGCGCAGGCCAGCCCTCCGGAGCCGACCGCCGAAGCCCCGTACCGGTCGGACAGCGGGCCTGCCGTCGCCGACAGCAGCGCCGCGGGCAGGGTCAGCACCCCGAAGAGGCCCGCTGCCCCCGGACCGTACCCGAGCGGAGGCGCCGCCAGATGGAAGGCGAGCACCGACCAGAAGACACTGAACGCGGCGAAGACACAGGCCCCGAGCAGCGCCGAGATCCGCAGCTCCCGGTGGGCCGCGAGCAGCCGGGGAAGTCCGGCCAGAAGGCGGAGGTACGAGGTGTGTCCCCGCTGCCCGAGCCGCTCGGGCAGCCGGCGGGGCAGGACGAGGAGCAGCGCCGCCGTCGCCACGGCCGCCACCACGTAGGCCGGCCGCCAGCTGCCGCTCGCGTCGGCCACGGCGCCCGAGACCGTACGGGACAGGGTCGAGCCGAGCGTCAGGCCGAGGCCCACCAGGCCCACCACCCGGCCCTGCCGTCCCGGGCCCGCGAGCACCGCCGCCACGGGGGTGAGGATCTGCGGCAGCACCGTCGTGGTGGAGAGCGCGAGCGTCGCGAGGGTGAGGGTGACGATGTCGGGCGCCGCCGCGGCGACGAGCAGGGCGGCACTGGTCAGGGCGAGCAGCACCGAGGTGAGGCGGCGCAGCCGTGCGGAGTCGGCGAGCGGCACGAGCAGCAGGATGCCGAGCGCGTAGCCGATCTGGGCGGCCGAGGCGATCAGGCCCGCCGTCCGCTCCGACACGTCGAGGCCGCGCGCCACGGCGGCGAGCAGCGGCTGCGGGAAGTAGATGTTCGCGACGGTGGCGGCCCCCGCGACGGCGAGGAGCAGGACGCTCACGGGCCGGGCGGGGGCGTCGGGAGCGAGGGGATGCGGGGCCATGGAGGCCTTTCCGTGCGGGGGAGGGGGTCGCCTCAAGGCTCCTCGCCCCCGCCCCCGGGCATCAAGGTGTCATCATGAAACCGGCGTTGAGTCACGCTCAACGATCAGTCGATGGGGAGGGGACGGGGCCGGTGCTCGAGCGGTACGAACTGGAGGCGTTCCTCACGCTCGCCGAAGAGCTCCACTTCGGGCGCACCGCCGAGCGCCTCGGCGTCTCCACCGGCAGGATCAGCCAGACCGTGAAGAAGCTGGAGCGCCGCGTCGGCACCCCGCTCTTCGCCCGCACCAGCCGCAGCGTCCGGCTCACCGCCGTCGGCCAGGCCCTCCACGAGGAGCTCCTGCCCGCGTACCGGCAGATGCGCGAGGCCCTCGAACGCGCCACCGCCGCCGGGCGCGGCGTCCACGGCACCCTGCGCGCCGGCTTCGCCACGCCGTGGGGCGGAGAGCTGCTCACGGCCGCCGCCGAAGCGCTGGCCGCGCTCCACCCGGGATGCGAGATCACCGTCCGGGAGGTGCCGCTCGACGGCGGAGTGCGCCTCCTCCAGGAAGGGACGTTCGACGTCCAGGAGGCCGCCTTTCCCGTCCGGGAAGCGGACCTCACCACCGGTCCCGTCCTCGTCACCGATGAGCGGGTCCTGCTCCTGCCCGCCGGCCATCCACTGGCCGGCCGGGCGTCCCTCGGCCCGGAGGACCTCGCGGGCCTCGACCTGATCGCCCCCGGCGGCAGCGTCCCCCGCTACTGGGTCGACCACCACTACCCCCGCAGCACCCCGTCCGGCGCCCCCGTCGGCCGGGGACCGGTCGCCGGCAGCTGGCAGGAGGTCCTCTCCCATGTGACGGCCGGCCGCGGCGCCTCCCCGGGCGCGGCCCGGGGCGCCCGGTACCACCCCCGTCCCGGCATCGCCTACGTCCCCCTGCACGGCATCCCGCCCCTCGAATACGGCCTCGTCTGGCCCACCGCCTCCGACTCGGCTCTGCTCAGGGCCTTCGTCGCGGCGGTCGGCGCGGCCCTCTAGACGTCCCGCCGGGCCACCAGGGCGCCCGTCAGGTGGTCGTACGCCACGTGCGCGTGGAGGCGGACGCCGGTGACGAGGGTGTCGTCGTCCGCGTAGAAGTGCGGGTTGTGGTTGGTGACCAGGCCGCGCCCGCCCTCGACCGGAACCGGGCGGCCGGAGGCGTCGAGCGTCGCGTCCTGGACACCGAGCATCACGTACAGGCCGCCGAACCTGCCGACCAACTCGGAGACGTCGTCGTACCCGAGCGTCGCACCCGTCTCCACCACACGCTCCCCTGCCACCCGGCGCAGGGCGGGCAGCGCGGCCTCCACCCACGGCCCGCTGTTGTGCACGGGCGGCACGGACTGCAGGTACTCCACGGTCGCCGTCGCGCCGTACGCGGCCGCGGAGTGCTCGACCAGTGTCGTCAGCCGCCGCCGGACCTCGGCCATGTCGGACTCCACGGCACAGCGGACCGTCCCCCACAGCGTCACCTTCTGGCCGATGATGTTGAACCGGCCCACGTCCTCGACATGACCGATCGTCACCGTGACCGGGTCGAAGGCCGAGACCTGCCGGTACAGCTGGCCGATGCCGGTGAGGACCGCGCCCACCGCGGGCATCGGGTCGATCCCCTCCCACGGGGTCGAACCGTGGACCTGCTTTCCGGTGACGACGATGCGGACCAGGGTGGACGCGCCGTACTGGTTGCCGACCCTGTACCCCACGTACCCCTTCGGATACGGCGTCACGTGCAGGCCGAACGCCATCGTCGGCACCGGATCGGCGAAGGCCCCCGCCTCGACCATCGCCCGCGCCCCGCCCTCCTCGGTCACCGGAGGGCCCTCCTCGGCGGGCTGGAAGACGAAGAGGACCGTGCCGGGAAGCCGGTCCCGGACGCCCGCGAGCACCGTCGCCGCACCCATCAGCATCGCGGTGTGGCAGTCGTGCCCGCAGGCGTGCGAGACGGGGAAGGGGCCGCCCGGGTAACCGGCGTCCACCACCTCGGAGGCGAAGTCGGCCCCGCAGAGGTCCTTCACCGGCAGCGCGTCCATGTCCGCCCGCAGGGCCACCACCCGCCGCCCACCACCGGAGGCCCCCACCTGCTCGCCGCCCGACAGCACATCTGCACCGCCCGGCGCCGCCGACCCGCGCAGGACCCCCACGACCCCGTGCCCCGCGATGCCCGTGCGGACCTCGTCGAGGCCCAGGGCGCGCAGGTGGTCCGCCACCAGGCGGCCGTGTTCACCTCCCGGTTGGACAGCTCCGGATGCCGGTGCAGATGCCGCCGCCAGGCCACCACCTGCTCGGCCACCCCGGCCGCCCGCTCGTCCAGTTCACCGTGGATCGCCTCGCTGCCCAAGGGGACTCCCTCTCGTACCGGCGCGGAACCGTGCCCGACCAGACTGCCACCCGGGACGGCCCACGGCACTGCTCCGGTCAGCCGGTCGGCGACACCCTCGTGCCGGCCTTCGAACGGCGGATGGACCGGCACGTCCTGGTCGGGGACTGTCCGACATGACGGGTCAGGCCGGCGTGCTCACCGCGTCCGGGCCGCTGCGGGCGATGATGGCCGCCGTGTCCACGCCCGCCGGCAGAGTGCCGAAGGCGAGGCCGCGGTCGCCCTCGAGACGCGAGGCGCAGAACGCGTCGGCGACCGCCGGGTGACCGTGCCGGACGAGCAGCGAACCCTGGAGCACCAGCGCGAGCCGCTCCACCAGCCGCCGCGCCCCGTACGCCACCGCGTCGGCGTCGCCGAGCCCTGCCAGGTCCTTGCGGAGGCCCGCGACCGCCGCGTCGAGCCGCCGGTCGGCCCCCGCGCCGCGGTCGACCTCCGCGAAGTACGCCTCCATCGCCTCCGGCTGACGGGCCATCGCCCGCAGCACGTCGAGGGCGGCGACGTTCCCGGAGCCCTCCCAGATGGACGGTAGCGGCGACTCCCGGTAGAGCCTCGGCAGGCCCGAGTCCTCGACGTAGCCGTTGCCGCCCAGGCACTCCAGGGCCTCCGCCGCGTGCGCGGGCGCCCGCTTGCACACCCAGTACTTGGTGACCGCGAGCCCGAGCCGCCGCAGCTGCTCCTCCTCCGCGTCGCCGCGCGCCGCCCGGTCCACCGCGCCCGCGAGGCGCAGCGCAGCGACCGTGGCGGCCTCCGCCTCCACCGCCAGGTCGGCGAGGACGTTCCGCATCAGGGGCTGGTCCACGAGCCTCGCCCCGAACGCGGAGCGGTGCGTGGCGTGGTGCACGGCGTGCACGAGCCCGAGACGCATGCCGGAGGCCGAGCTGATGGCGCAGTCGAGCCGCGTCATGTTGACCATCCGGATGATGGTGGCCACCCCGCGCCCCTCCTCGCCGACCAGGCGGCCGAGGGCACCCTCGTACTCGATCTCGGAGGAGGCGTTCGACCGGTTGCCCAGCTTGTCCTTGAGGCGCTGCAGCCGGATCGCGTTGCGGCTGCCGTCGGGCAGCACCCGGGGCACCAGGAAGCAGGACAGGCCGCCGGGAGCCTGTGCCAGGGTGAGGAAGACGTCCGACATCGGCGCCGAGGTGAACCACTTGTGGCCGGTCAGCGCGTACGTGCCGGGCTCGCCGGTGGGCACGGCCCGGGTCGTGTTCGCCCGGACGTCCGAACCGCCCTGCTTCTCGGTCATCGACATCCCGGCGATGATCCCGCGCTTCTCCGCCGGCACCCGGAGGCCGAAGTCGTACGTCTCCGAGGTCAGCAGCGGCTCGTACACCTCGGCGAGCTCGGGCTGGACGCGCAGCGCCGGCACCGCCGCGTACGTCATCGAGACCGGACACAGGTGCCCCGCGTCGGCCTGCCCCCAGACGAAGACCTTCGCCGCCCGGGCCACGTGCGCGCCCGGTCGCTCGTCGCGCCAGGGAGCGCCGTGCAGCCCGTGCCGTACGGCGACGTCCATCAGTTCGTGCCAGTAGGGGTGGAACTCGACCTCGTCGATCCGGTGCCCGTACCGGTCGTGGGTGTGCAGGACGGGGGAGTGGCGCTCGGCGAGCCGCCCCCACTCCTGGGCCTCCTCGCCTCCCGCCCTCGCCCCGAGCTCGCGGACCTCGGCCTCTGCCCAGCCGGCGCCCTCCCGGCGCAGCGCCTCCAGGAGCGCGGGGTCGGCGGAGACGTCGTAACCGGTCAGCGGCGGTACCTGGTTGGTGACCTCATGCGTGGTCGGCATCGGGAACTCCCAGTGCTCGCAGGGTGAAAGTGACGAGTGCGGGTACGGTCTCGGGCCCCACGGACCCCTCCGCCAGCGGTCCGACGAGCGCTTCCGCGCCCGCCCCGACCAGCGCCGAGGCCGTCAGGACCGGGTCCTGGGGCGGCAGCTCGCCCGAGCGCACGCCCTCCTCGACGCGCGCGGCGAACACGTCCCGGAACGCGCGCCGGAAGACGAGCCGTTCCGCGTCCACGGCGGGGTCGACCGGTTCGGCCAGCAGGGCGTAGGCCAGGCGCGGCGACTTCAGCGCGCGCTGCGCGAAGGTCTCGATGACGGCGACCACACGCTCGGCCGCCGCACCGTGCCCGGGGTGCCCGGCCGCCTCGGAGACGGCCGCGACCTCCCGGCCGACGACGGTCCTGAAGAGCTCGACGGCGAGTTCGGCCTTGCTCGGGAAGTGGCGGTACACGCTGCCCGTGGCGATTCCGGCGCGCGCGGCGACGGCGGCCATCGTGCAGCCCGCGTACCCCTGCTCGGCGAGCAGCCCGAGGGCCGCGTCGACGACCGAGGCGCGCTGGGCGTCGAGCCGGGCCTGCACGGCGGGAGTGCGTCGGTAGGGCATGGAAGGAGTGAAGCAGTGATTCATTGCTTCATCAAGAGGCCGGACCGGGGCTCCCGCTTAGGGGGAGCGGCGCCCGGGGACGCGGCACGCCCCTTCCCGGGACGGAAAGGGGCGTGCGCGGAAGGGCGGTGTGCTCAGCCGGTGAAGACCTCGGTCAGGGACCAGATCGCGAGTCCCGCCATGCAGACGCCGCCGATGCGCTGCACGGTCTTGAGGGGGACGCGCTTGGCGATGAAGCGGCCCGCGACCAGGGCGAGGGCCGAGACGGTCGTCAGGGCGGCGAAGGATCCGATCGCCGTCGACCAGGTGCCGTTGGTCGCGGCCAGGTTGGCGGTGGTGATCTGGGTCAGGTCGCCCCACTCGCTGATGAAGACGGCCATGAACGCGGTCGAGAAGACGGGCCAGAAGCCGCTGACCGTCCGCCCGCCCTCGTCGGACTCGTCGTCGTCGCCCCCGCCGCGCAGCAGCATGAACGCGCCGAAGCCGAACATCAGGGCCGAGACCAGCTTCACGGTCCAGCCCGGCAGCAGCCCGAGCAGGCTGCCGGCGCCCACCGCGATGGTGACATGGGCCAGGAAGGCGGTGGAGGTGCCGATCCACACGTACAGCGGACGCATGCGCGTGCCCATGGCGAGGGACGCGAACATCGTCTTGTCGGGAAGCTCGGCGAGGAAGATCAGCCCGAAGGCGGTGAGGATCGCCAAGGGGTCGAGGTGCATACCGGGGCTCTCTGCTCGGTCCGGGCCCTGCGGCTCCGGGCGCCACCTCGGTGGGCGACGGGAGGACCACTCGGCCCGGCATGACGGACCACGCCCACGGGAACGCGGACGTGGCTGTTGCCTGGCCGAAGGTCTCGCCCGTCCGCGTCGTGCGCGGACCCGGTCACCGGGAACCCGAGGGTTCCAGTGTGTCGACGACCGGTTCGCAGGGCTACTCCCCTTCGCTGTCGCCCAGTGTAACGGACCGGGGCGCGAGGATGGGTAGACAGTGTCTACTCGATCTTGGTAGACAGTGTCTATGTCCCTGTACGAGAACAGCCCCGAGGTGCGTGAGAGCGGTCCCGGAGGCCATGGCGCGGACGGGTTGCGCGAGCGGCTCGTCCGCGTCGGCGTCGAGCTGGTGAACGCCGAGGGCGCCGACGCCCTGTCCCTGCGCGAGATCGCCCGGCGCGCCGGCGTCTCCCACGGAGCCCCCCGGCGGTACTTCCCCGCCCACCTGGACCTGCTGTCCGCCATCGCCCGCCAGGGCTTCGCCGAACTGGCCGCGCGCGTCGCCGAGGAGGACCCCGAAGGCGCCCCGGCCCGCCAGCGGATCGAGACCCTCGCCCGCGTCTACCTCGACTACGCCGGGACCCGGCGCGGCATGTACGAGCTGATGTTCCGGCACGACCTGCTCGAGAGCGGACGGCTCGGGCTGCGCGAGACCAGCCTGCCGCTCTTCGCCCACCTCACCGGACTCGTCGCCCGGGTCCGCCCGGACGCCGACCCCGTCCTCCTCGCCGGCGTCCTCTGGGCCAACCTGCACGGCATCGCCCAGCTCTGGCACTGGGGCAGCCTCCCCCTCGCCACCGGCGGCGACGACCCCGGCCCCCTGCTGACCGCCGCGCTCGACGCCCACCTGGGACGGACCGCCCCATGAACCGCACCCTCGCCTGCAGCGTCGTCGGCGCCGCCGTCGTCGCCCTCGACGGCACGGTCCTGACCGTCGCCCAGCCCGCCCTCCAGCGCGACCTGCACGCCCACGTCGGCCAGGTCCAGTGGACCAGCACCGGCTACCTCGTCGCCGTCGCGAGCCTCCTCGTCTTCGCGGGCCGCCTCGGCGACCACTACGGCCACCGCCGGGTGTTCGCCGTCGGCGCCCTCGGCTTCGCCGCGGCCTCCGCCGGGATCGCCCTGGCCCCCGGGATCGGCACCGTCATCGCGCTGCGGGTGCTCCAGGGCGTCTGCGGGGCGCTCCTCCAGCCCGCCACGCTCGGCATGCTGCGCACCGCCTACCCGCCCGACCGGCTCGCGACCCCGATCGCCGTACGCACCGCGGCCATCGGCCTCGCCGCGGCGGCCGGCCCCCTCGTCGGGGGCGCGCTCGTCTCCTCGTACGGCTGGCGCGCGGTGTTCCTCCTCGGCGTCCCCCCGACCCTCGCGATCGGCCTGCTGGCCCTGACGACGCGGGACGGCTCGGGGTCGCGGGAGCCCGCGGAGCCGTCGGACGGCTCGGGGTCGCGGGAGCCCGCGGAGCCGTCGGACGGCTCGGGGTCGCGGGAGCGGGTGGCGTCGCGGGACGGCTTGTCGTCGTCGGACGGCCTTGCGTCGCGGGACGGCTTGTCGTCGTCGGACGGCCTGGCGTCGCGGGAGCCCGTGGCGTCGCCGGACCGCGTGGCGACCGCCTCTGGCCCCGCCACCCCGTCTGGCCCCGCCACCCCGTCTGGCCCCGCCACCCCGTCTGGCCCCGCCACCCTGTCTGGCCCCGCCACCCCCTCTGGCCCCGCCATCCCCTCCGGCGCCGCCAACCCCTCCCGCCTCGCCGCGCTCGACCCCCTCGGGGCCCTCCTGCTCGGCGCCACCCTCGGGCTGCTGGTTCACGGGCTCGACGCCGCCTCCCGGCACGGGGGCACCCGCTCCGCCGTCCTCGCGTGCGCCGCGGCCCTCGGTGCCGGGGTGGTCTTCGCGTGGCACGAGCGTCGCGTCGAGCGGCCCCTGCTGCCCCCGGTGCTGCTCCGGAGCCGGCCGGTCGTCGCCGGGCTCGCCGTGCTGCTCGCGGCCTCGGCGGCATTGTCCGGGTCGCTGTTCGTCGCGACGTACTTCCTCCAGGACGTCCAGGGCCTCGACCCCCTCGGCTGCGCTCTGCGCTTCCTGCCCCTCGCCGCCCTCATGATCCTCGGCGCGCCGCTCTGCCCGCCGCTCCAGCGACGCTTCGGGCCCCGGCGGACGGCGACGGCGGGGGCAGCGCTCTTCACGCTGGGGGTCCTGGGGCTCGCCCGGCTGGACGCCACGGCCGGCGCGGCCTCCGTGGGCGTCGCGTCCGCACTCCTCGGGGCCGGGTTCGTCACGCTCATGGTCACCGCGACCTCCGTCGTCGTGCACCGGGCTCCCGAGGGGCACGCGGGGGTCGCCGGCGGCCTCCAGCAGACCGCGATGAACGTCGGTCCGGCGCTGGGCGTCGCCACCGCGAGCCTTCTGCTCGCCCTCGTCCCGGACGGCGGTTTCGTGCCGGCCAGGGGAGCAGCCCTCCCGGCGCTCGCGGTGATCGCCGCGCTCGCGATCCCCGCAGCACTCGCGCTGCCCGGCCGCGACGGTAGGGGGACACGCCCGGAGCCGGCGGCACCCCGGCCCGGCGGACAGGCCTGCGTACGATCATGAGATGCCCGCAGCCGGCCACCGTAGCCCTCCCGGCACGGCGACGCGCACCCAGTTCAACCTCGGTCGCGCCCTGCCCTTCCTGGTCCTGGTCGTGACAGTCGTCGTCGATCTGGTCACCCCCGACCGGGAGCGCTTCGACCGGCTCCTCGTCGCCGCACCCGCGCTCGCCGCCGTCACCTGGAGTGTGCGGGAGACCGTCGCCATCGGGCTGACGGCGATGGGCGTCCGCGCACTCCTCAGCTTCAGCAGGGGCGAAGGATTCGCCTCCGAACTCCTCGCCAGCGAGGCCGTCATCGCCGCGGTGACCGCCGCCTCCGCCTGGGTCAGCCGGGTCCGGACCCGCTACGAGCGGGACCTGCGCGAGGTCACCGCCGTCGCAGACGTCGTCCAGCGGGTCGTCCTGCGCCCGCTGCCCGAACGCCTCGGACGGTTCGAACTGCACCTGCTGTACGTCGCGGCCGCGGCCAAGGCCAGGATCGGCGGCGACTTCTACGAGGCCGTCAGGATCCCCGGCGCGGTGCGCGTCATACTCGGCGACGTCCAGGGCAAGGGCCTCGGCGCCGTCGAGACCGCCTCCGTCCTGCTCGGTTCCTTCCGCGCCGCCGTCCACGAGGCCCGTGACCTCGCGGCCCTCGCGGACCGGCTCGACGAGGGCCTCGCCCGCTACGGCGCCTGGGACCCCGACTCGGACGCCTCCGAACGCTTCGCCACCGTCGTCCTGGTGGAACTCCCGGACGGCCGTGACGTCGTACGGCTCCTCAGCTGCGGCCACCCGGCGCCGCTGCTCCAGCGCGCGACCGGCGTCGAGCCGGTGCACTTCGCCGATCCGTCGCTGCCCGTCAACCTCGCGGGCCTCGCCGAGAACCACCACCGGATCGAGGAGGTGCCCTTCGGGCCGGGGGACCGGCTGCTCCTCTACACCGACGGCGTCAGCGAGACCCGCGACCGGTCCGGCACCTTCTACCCGCTGGAGCCGCGCCTGCGCGGCTGGGCCCGGGAGCCGGCCGCCGAGCTGCCCGCGCTCCTCCACCGCGACCTCGCCGCCTACGGGGCGGACGGCCTCGACGACGACGTCGCCGCCGTCGTCGTGGTCCGCCCGCCCCTGACCGACTAGGCCGGGTCGTGCGACGGCACGGGACGGAACGCACCCCCGTACATGGGCAGATCGATCCGCTCGCCGTAGCGGGCGAGCTGCTCCCAGGGACGGTTGATGCCGGCGGAGCCGTACGTACGCACGCGCGTGACGGTGTCGAGGTCGAGGACGTCGACGAGGACCTCCTCGCCGCTGCCCGCCTGCTGGCGGATCGTCCCCTCCGGGTCGACGATGACGCTTGCGCCGACCCCGGCCGGGTCGGCGGCGTTGACGTTGACGACGTACAGCTGGTTCGTCCAGGCGTTGGCCCGGGCGCAGACCAGCTCCATCTCGCGGTCGCGGGTGGTGGTCAGCGTCGGCTGGATGATCACCTCGGCTCCCAGCCAGGCCAGCTGCCGCGCCGTCTCGGGGAACGAGCCGTCGTAGCAGACGGCGAGGCCCGCGCGGCCGATGCCGGGCAGGTCGAAGACGACGAACTCGCTGCCGGGACGGGTCTGCTCGTACGGCTGCCAGGGGAAGACCTTGCGGTAGCGGGCGGCGATCTCGCCCTCGGGGGAGACGGCGAGGGCCGTGTTGTAGACGTGGCCGTCGTCGCCCTGCTCGTACACGCTGCCGGGAACCAGCCAGAGGCCGGTCTCGCGGGCCAGGGCGCACAGCTGGTCCGTCAGCGGGCCGGGGATCGGCACGGCCGCCTCCCGCATCCACGCCGCGCGCGCCTGGAGCAGCGGTGCCTCCGCGGAGAGCAGCAGTTCCGGGACGACGACGAGCTGGACGTGCGGGAAGAGGCCGCGTACCGCGCGGACCCGGTCGGCGAACCGTTCCCAACTGGCCTTCGGATCGTGGGCGACGGGGGTGGTCTGGACGGCGGCGATGGCGAGGGTGCGCATGGGGTTCAGTTCTCCGTGACGGACAGGGCGGTGACGGCCGTGCGGCCGTCCTGGAAGAAGCGGCGGTGGCGCGTGCGGACCAGCAGCATCACGAGGCCGCCGAGGACGATCGAGCCGACGCCGAGGAGGAAGACCCCGCCGACTCCGCCGACGGACGTGGAGCCGTATGCGGGGTCGGCCATGTCGTAGGCGCTGCGGACGAACGCCGCCAGCATCATCAGACCGCCGGAGGCCGGGAGGACGCCCTTGACCAGCAGGTCGCGCGGGGAGTTCCGCAGCTGCCGGCGGAAGTGCCAGGCGCAGGCGAAGCCGGTGACGCCGTAGTAGAAGGCGATCAGGAGGCCGATCGACAGGATCGCGTCGCCGAGGAAGTCGGCGGAGACCAGGGTGAGCAGGACCAGGGCGACGGCCGCGACGGCTCCGCAGAACACCGTCCCGAAGGCGGGCGTGCGGAAGCGCGGGTGCATGCGGCCGAACGCGGCGGGCAGGGCGCCGTGCGCGCTCATCGAGAGCGTGCTCCGGGGGCTGGAGCCCGCGCAGGTCAGCAGGGCGCCCACGGCCGAGACGGCGATGGCGAGCGTGACGACCCGGCCGGCGGCGCCGCCGAGGACGGTGGGCGCGAGGTGGCTGAGGACGTCGGCGGCGTTCTCCTCGTTGCCGAGCCCGAGGCCCCCGGTGCCGGTCCCGGCGAAGGAGATCGCCGCGAACGCGGTGAAGAGGTAGGTGACGAGCAGGATCAGGGTGGAGGCGACCGCGGCCCTGCCGGGGGTGCGGTCGCTGTCGACGGTCTCCTCGTTGAAGGTGATCAGGGCGTCCCAGCCCCAGTAGATGAAGAGGCAGAGGAGCACCGCCTCGGAGAAGGAGCCGAAGTCGTCGAAGGCGAAGGGGGAGACCCAGTTCAGGGACGGGGTGGCGGCACCGTCCCGGGCGAAGGCGGCGACGCCGAAGGCGAGCATCGCGAGGAGCTGGAGGCCGAGCATCGCGTACTGCACGTGGGCGGCGAGCTGGATGCCCCGGTAGGCGACGGTGACGACCAGGGCGATGAGGACGACGGCGAGGGCGGTCACGGCGACGGTGTTGCCCGCCGCCGAGTCGAGCCCGAGGAAGGCGAGGATCGCGGTGGCCCCGACCTGGGCGAGCGCGGTCATCGCGAGGACGGTGGCGACCAGGACCGTCCAGCCGCCCGCCACCCAGCCGACGGCGGGGCCGAACGCCCGCGTGTTCCAGACGAAGGTCGTGCCGCAGTCCGGCATCTGCCGGTTGAGCTCCCGGAACGCGAAGGCTGTGAGGAGGATCGGCACGAAGCCGAGGAGCAGGGCGGCCGGGGCCAGGTCGCCCACCACGAGGGTCACCAGGCCCAGAGTGATCGCGATGCTGTACGCGGGGGCGACGGAGGCGAGCCCGAGGGCGATCGTGGCGAGGAGGCCGACGGAGTCACCCCGCAGGCCCTTCGCACCGGGTGGTGCCGCGGGGGGTGAGGTGTCGGATGCGCTGGTCATGAGGGCCTCCTGGGGAAAGCGTACGGACGTGCCGCGTTTGTTAAATGGAGATTTAAGGAAGCCGCTCGTGTATGGTCAAGGCCTCGCGGTGATTCTTTTGAATTTGATTTAACAATCGGCGTGGGCGTCCTGCCCGGCCCATCCCGTCGGGTCCGGCTCATCCGGCAAACATCGACTCCGGGGCGGCTTGTGTCGTTGCCACCCGGTTGCGCGTCCCGTGCGCCGTTCGTGCGCTCTGGTCGCCCCGTTCCCGGTACGTGAGGCTTGCGGGCATCCGCAGAGCGGACAGCCAGCAGCCCAGTCGAGAGGAACGGGTGCACGTGCCCCAGGACACGCCCTTCGTCAACGGATCGTCCGAGGATTTCCCCGGCTTCCCGGGCATCACGGCGAGCCTCACCGCCGCCGAGGCCTCCCGCATGACCGGCCGCGGCCTCTGGGCCGCCGACGGAACCGTCGACCCCGACGTCGTCCGGCTCGGCCAGACCCTCACCACCGCCCTCCTCGACGGAGGCGACCCCGAACTCCCCGCCGACCTCGCCGCGCCCCTCCAGGAGGTACGAGCCCTCGCCCTGCCCGCGTACCACCGCATCGAGGCCACGGACGGCATCCGGCTCTCCGCCTTCAGCCTCCGGCAGCTGGGACCCGGCCCGCACCCGTTGGTCGTCGTCCCGGCCGGCTGGACCCCCTTCGGCTGGCCGCTGTTCCTCTGGTGCTACCTCGCCCTCGCCCGCCGGGGCTACCACGTCCTCGCCTACACCCCGCGTGGCCTCGGCATCCCCGGACTGCCCTCCACCTCCGAGGGCTTCGTCGACGTCGCGGGACCGCACGACTGGGCCGACGGCTCAGCCGTCGTCGACTTCGCGGTCGAGCACCTCGCCCCGAGCGCGATCGGTTTCCTCGGCGAGTCCTACGGCTCCGGCATCAGCCAGCTCGTCGCCGCCCACGACGACCGCGTCGCCGCCGTCGTCGCGCTCAGCACCTGGGGGAACCTCGCCGGCAGCCTCTACGACCACGGCACCCGTCACCTCGCCGCCGTGAAGGCCCTCCTCGCGCTCACCGGCGGCCCGGTGGAGAGCAAGTTCGACGAGGCGAACCAGGAGATCCTCGCCGACTTCCTCGCCGACCGGAACCTCGACCGGGTCGTCGAGTGGGGCCGGCTGCGCGCCCCCGAGTCGTACCTCCACCTCACCAACGAGAACGAGACGCCCACCTTCTTCTCGAACACCTGGCACGAGGGCCTCTTCGCCGTGAACCAGCTCCTGAAGACCTTCGACGGGCTCGACGTCCCCAAGCGGCTCAACCTCTGGATCGGCGACCACGCCGCCCCCGAGGGCCCGGGCCTCATCGGCACCGAGCCCGGCAGGACCAACGTCCCCATGACCGAGGCGTACGCCTGGCTCGACCACCACCTCAAGGGCGAACGCAACGGCGTGGAGGACTGGGAACAGGTCTGCGGCCAGGTCATGTTCACCTACGTCACCGAACCCGTACTCGACCCCGGCACCGGCGAGCCGACCGGCGAGAACCGGATCGTCGAGGAGGCCCGCCGGGAGAGCCGCGCCGACTGGAGCCGGGTCACCACCGGCGTCGAGGTGTTCGGCCTCACCGGCGACGGCGCGGCCGGCACCGACGGCCGGCTCCTCCCGGCCGGCGAGACGGCGGCTCCCTCGGAGGTCACCGGCTGGCGCCGCGCGTTCCTCGCGGGCGTGGACACCGAGGCCACCGTCATGGACGCGCTCATGGAGACGGGCCAGGCGGAACGGGCCGGGAACCCGAAGACCTACGACACCCGCAAGATCGACCGGCGGCACGCCCTCGCCTGGACCACCGCACCGCTCACCGCCCCGGAAGGGGACGGCGCGTCCGGTCGCCGCGTCCGGGGCGTCCCGCGACTGCGCCTCACGGTCCGCTCCACGGCGACCTCCGCCGGACTGGTCGCCCACCTCTTCGACGTCGCCGAGGACGACACGGCCCGGATCATCACCCACGAGCCGCTCAACGTGTACGGGCTGACGCCCGACCAGGACCGCACCGTCACCTGGCGGCTCCAGGCCGCCGCGTACGACATCGCCACCGGACACCGGCTGATGCTGGTCGTCGACAGCAAGGACCCGCTGTACGGGGACGCCTCCGTCACCTGGACCCAGACCGTGATCAGCTCCCCGGAGGGCGCACCGGCCTTCCTGGAACTGCCCCTGGGCTGAGGGCGCGGCAGGACGACGGAGACGGGTGCCCGGAGGTTCCGGGCACCCGCCCCCGCAAGGTCACGCCACGGGCGCGAGCCCCAGGTGCTCCCGGAGCGTCGTCCCCGTGTACGCCGTCCGGTACACGCCCCGCTCCTGGAGCTCCGGCACGAGCAGCTCGACGATGTCGTCGAGCCCGTCCGGCACCAGGTACGGCGAGATGTTGAATCCGTCGACGGCGCCGTGCCGCGCGAACCGGGCGAACCTGTCCGCGAGCCCGGCCGGGGTGCCGACGTGGCCGCGCTGCGGACCGAGCTCGATGACCGTTTTGCGCAGCGACCAGCCGTTGGCGTCGGCCTTCGCCCGCCATTCGGCCACCGTCTGAAGGGTCTCGCCCAGCTGGCGGGTGCCGAACTTCCCGTCGTACGCGGCGATCACCGGGTCCTCGGCGGGCAGCGGACCGTCCGCGTCCCGCCCGGACAGGTCGAAGCCCCACAGCCGGCTCGCGATGCCCAGCGCCACCGCCGGGGTGACCTGCTGGAGACGGACCCAGCGGGCCTTCTCCTCCGCCTCCTTCTCGGTCGCCCCGATGACGATCTCCGTCCCCGGCAGGATCCGCAGGGCGTCCTCGGGCCGCCCGGCCGCCCGCAGGCGGCGCCGGATGTCCTCGGCGAAGGCGAGGGCGTCGTCGAAGTCCTCACCGTGCGCGGAGAAGATCACGTCCGCGTTGCGGGCCGCGAAGTCCCGGCCCTCACCGGAGTCGCCCGCCTGGAAGATCACCGGATGGCCCTGCGCGCTGCGCGGCAGCGTCGGCGCCAGATCGAGGTCGAAGTGGTCCGTCCGTGTCCGTACGCGTCCCACCGCGTCCGGCACCGACCAGGACCGGGCGTCGGCGGAAGCGGCGACCGCCCCCTCGGACCAGCCGTTCCACACGGCCCGCGCGACGGAGAGGAACTCCTCGGCGCGCCGGTAGCGGTCGGCGTGGTCCAGGAAGCCGCCGCGCCGGAAGTTCTCGCCGGTCCAGGCATTGTGGGTGGTCACCATGTTCCAGCCGGCCCGGCCGCCCGACAGCAGGTCCAGTCCGGCGAGCCGCCGGGCGAGGTCGCCGGGCTCGTTGAAGGTGGTGTTGGAGGTGGAGACGAGCCCGATCCGCTCGGTGGCGGCGGCGAGCGCCGACAGCTGGGTGATCGAGTCCGGCCGTCCTGCGACGTCCAGCTCGTGGATGCCGCCCTGCGACTCGCGCAGCCGCAGCCCGTCCCCGAGGAAGAAGGCGTCGAAGAGCCCGCGTTCGGCGGTCCTCGCCACTCTCAGGAAGGTCGCCGGGTCGATCTGGGAACCGCTGGCCGGGTCCGACCAGATCGTCCAGTGGTTGACGCCCTGGACGAAGACTCCGAAGTGCAGCCGGGCGTCAGGGCGCGGGACGTCGTCGCGGTCGGTGCGGGTCATCGGGTCTCCTCCCGGACGGGCGCGGGGGCACCGTCGGTCGTGAAGCGGCTGAGGGGCCGGGGGAGGCCCAGGGAGGTGCGCAGGGTGGTGCCCGGGAGGGGGCGTGCGGCGATCCGCCGGACGAACAGCTCGGGAAGGACGAGCCGGGACAGCACGGCGAGGTCCTCGTCGAGGACGAGCGGATGCAGCCGCACCCCGTCCACATGGCCGGCCAGCTCCGTCAGGAGGTCCAGCAGGCCGGCGGCGGAACCGGAGTACCGCAGCCGGTCCCGGCCGCCCTCCCACGGGGCGTACCGCTCCAGGTCGGCGATGCGCTCCCGCGCCGTGGCGTCCGGGGTGTCGAGGGCGACCTCGATCTCGGCGAAGGCGAGCGGCCTCCCGGCGGCCGCGGCCGCGGCCGCCTCGCCCACCTCGGCCGGCGTGGCACCGTCGACCAGCGCCACATCGACGAGACCGGCCGGGACGAGACCCGGACGGGCGAAGACCACCGGCCGGCCCTGTGGCGGGCGCGGCACGATCGACGGGCCCTTCACGGAGTACGTCTCGCCCGTGAAGTCGATGGCGTGCAGCCGGGAGCGGTCCAGGTAGCGGCTGGTGGCCACCGACCGGATCACCGCGTCGTCCTCCCACGAGTCCCAGAGGTCTCCCACGACCCGGAGGCCGTCACGGGCCTCGCGGGCGATCGCGTCGGCTCCCTCGACGAGCGGCCGCCCCCAGGCGCGGGCCGCGGCGGGGTCCTCCTCGGCCCCGACCACCCAGCCGGCCCGGCCGGCCGAAACGTGGTCGAGCGTGGAGAGCTGCGAGGAGATGTGGAACGGCTCGGCGTACGTGGTCGCCACGACCGGAGCGATGCCGAGGACGCTCGTCGACGCGGCCGCGAACGCCGCCCGCTCGACCGCGCCGATCCGTCCCACGGGGCCGGACTCGGCGGGGGACCCGGCGCCGGGCGGCAGGATCGAGTCCTCAAGGGTGATCAGGGTGAAGCCGGCGTTCTCGGCGGCGGCCGCGACCCGGGCGAGCCGACGCGGGGTCAGCAGCTCGCCGGGCGAGTGCGTGGCACGGCGCCACGCGGCCGGGTGGGCACCGTCGCCGTCGATCTCGACGGCCAGGTGCAGGGCAGGGCGGGGCATGGGGAGTCCTTCCGAACGACAGGGACGCACGACGGCGCGGCAGCGGTGCGGAACACGGCTGCGGCCGGGGGTCGGGCGACGGGACGTCACGGGACGCGCGGACCCACGCGGGGCGGGGTCAGGCGCGAGCGGAAGGACAGATGGCCGAGGAGGTACGGCAGTAGTCGACGTGCCGACGGCAGACGAGTCGGGTGCTCGAACGGGCGGAGGCCAGCGCGGTGGTGAGCGTCGCGAGCACGTGCGCCTCCCCCCGGGTTCCGGTCCCGTCCGGGGCGCGGACGGCGACTCCTCAACCATAGGCAGCCCGCCTTCGGAACTGTCAAGATCGTCTCGAACGACGGATGTGAGGGCGGTGCGCGTGACGAACGCCCCGACACGTGAAGGCGGGCAAGCCCTCCGGGCGCCCTCGTCCGGATGCCGCGTCAGACCCTGGTCTGACGGAAGGTGGGCCCGTGGACGGACGTGCGGGACCGGCCCCGGCGCCTAGCGTGCCCGCATGATCCGATTCACCAGGGCGGCCGCGGCCGCCGTTCTCGTCTGCTCCCTCGCCTTACCCGCCGGCGTCGCCACGGCGGCCGACACGGACAGGCCCGCCACGGGCGCGCCGGCGCAGGCCGCCCGGCCCGCCACGCTGCCGGCCCCGACCGGGCCGTACACCGTCGGCAGCACGGTCCTGCCGCTCGTCGACCACTCCCGCACCGATCCCTGGGTGCCCACCGCCGACGGCCGCGCGCTCATGGTCACGCTGCACTACCCGGCCGCCCACCCCGGCGGCGGCCGCCCCGCCCCGTACGCCACCCGCGACGAGGCGCGCCTGCTCGCCGAACAGCTCGGGCGCGGCGTCTCCGGCGACGTCCTCGCCCGCACCCGCACCCACAGCAGGACCGACGCCCTGCCCGCGCCGGGCCGGCACCCCCTCGTGCTGCTCTCGCCGGGCTTCAGCGTCTCCCGCTGGACGCTCACGAACCTCGCCGAGGACCTCGCCTCGCGGGGCTACGTCGTCGCCTCGGTCGACCACGCCTACGAGTCGTACGGGATCAGCCTCCCCGGCGGCCGCACCCTCACCTGCGTCGCCTGCACGGCGCTCGAAGAGGGCGGGGTGCACGGGAGCGTCGTCACCACGACCCGCGCCGCCGACATGCGGTACGTCCTGGACCGGCTCACCGGGCCGAAGCCCGTCTGGCGACACGCCGGTGTGATCGACGCGCGCCGCGTCGGCATGGCCGGCCACTCCATCGGCGGCGCGAGCGCGGCCACCGCGATGGCGGCCGACCCGAGGATCGACGCCGGCGTCAACATGGACGGCTTCTTCTGGGAGGACCTCCCGGCGGAGGGCCTGCGGGGCCGCCCGTTCCTGATGCTCGGAACCGACGAGATGCACCGGGCCGGCGGGGGAGACGCCAGCTGGGACCGGGCGTGGGCCGCGCTCGACGGGTGGAAGCGCTGGATCACGGTCGCCGGATCCGAGCACTTCACCTTCTCCGACGGCCCCGTGATCCAGCGTCACTTCGGACTGCCCCAGCCCGAGCTGCCCGCCGACCGGGCCGTCGCCGTCACCCGGACCTGTCTCGCGGCCTTCTTCGACCAGCACCTGCGCGGAATCCCGCGCCCGGTCCTCGACGGCCCGACGCCCGAGAACCCGGAGGTCCACTTCCAGCACCGCTGAGCCGCGGCAGGGCGGGGGTCAGGAGCGGTACGGGGTGTTCGCCTCCGCCCAGTCGGCCAGCGCCCGCGCGCACTCGGCGACCGATTCGCGCCAGGTGCGCGCGGCGCCGTCACCGGCCTCGTCGCTGACGTGCTTCACGATGCGCAGCGGCACCCCGGCGAGCTCCGCGGCCGCCGCGAGCGCGTACCCCTCCATGTCGACCAGCGGCGCCCGCTCCGCGAGCCGGGCCCGGGCCGCCTCGTCCGAGATGAACGCGTCGCCGGTGGCGAGGACCACGTCACCGCCGTCCGGCAGCGTCAGCGGCGCGCCGTACGTCTCGCCGGTCAGCGTGGCGAGCAGCTGCCCGTCGAGGTCGTGCTGCAGCACCGTGCCGACGACGTGCGTCCCGGTCCAGCCGGGCCGCAGGGCCCCGGCCGTCCCCAGGTTCACGATCCCGGACGGCCGCGGCCCCCGGCCGAGCACGGTCGCGAGCGCGGTGGCCGCGTTCACCTTGCCCATGCCGGTGAGCAGGACGGGCAGCTCCGTGTCGAGGAACTGCGCCTCTTCCTTGACGGCCAGCACGAGCAGGGGCCGGTCGGCGGTGATCTCTCCCAAGAGTTCCATGGGGGCCACGCTAGTTCGAGGGCCCGCCCGGCGTACAACCGGGCGGGTCCCGGACCGGCGAAACAGTTCCGCCGCTACGGGGCCGTGCCCCGTCCTCACACGGGCAGCAGCCGGCCGATCAGCTCCCCGAGCTGGCGGGCGTTGCGGCAGGGGCGCATCTCCACGAGTTCCGCGTAGGCCGGGGCCACCGAGTCGCCCGTGCCCCAGAGCGAGGGCTGTTCGGGATTGAGCCAGCGGACCCGCCGCGCGCGGTCCGCGATGCTCCTGAGCGCCGCGAGGTTCGGGTCGGCCCCGTTGGTGCGGGCGTCGCCGAGGACGAAGACGACCGTGCGCGGGCCGATCGCCTCCGCGTACCGCTCGGCGAACTCCCCGAGCGCCGTCCCGTAGTCGCTCTGCCCGTGCCAGCCCGTGAGATCCGCCTCCGCGAGGATCCGCTCGCCCAGCCCCGCCGGGTCCGCCGCGCCCCGCGCGATGAGTCCGGTGACCTCGTCCACCCGGTTGACGAAGGCGAAGACCCGCACCCGGCTGAACTGGTCGTGCAGGGCCTGCACCAGCAGCATCGTGAACTGCGCGAACCCGGCCACCGACCCCGACACGTCGCACAGCAGGACCAGCTCGGGACGCCGGGGAGGGCGCCGCCGCAGGACCGGGCGCACCGGCACGCCGCCGGTCGAAAGGGAGCCGCGCAGCGTCCGTCGCAGATCGATCTCCCCGCGCGCCGCCCGGCGCCGCCGCGCCGCGAGCCGGGTGGCCAGCTTCCGCGCCAGCGGCCGTACCGTACGCCGCAGCTCGTCCAGCTGTGCCCGCCCGGCGATCAGGAAGTCCACGCCGTCCGCGGTCCCCGCGACCGCCCGCCGCGCGACCCGGTCACGGCCCTGCCGCTCGGCGACGCGCCGCCGGGCCTCGGTCCGCACACGCTCCCGGAAGGCCTCGATCCGCCGCCGGATCTCGTCGTCGAGGAGCCGCTCGGTGAACTCGGGCTCGCCGTCGGTGGCCGCCGCCCGCAGCCGGTCGCGCACCCGGGCGAGCAGGGTCTCCGGGCGCAGCCGGGAGAGCGTCTGGTACGAGGACCAGCCGTCCGACTCCGGGCCGGAACCGAACCCCCCGAACCCGCCCACCGCCTCCGCGGCCAGCCGGTCGAGCGCGGCGCCGTCACCGGCGGTGAGGGCCTCCGCGAGCCGGTCCCGGAGTGCGGCGAGGTCCGCGGGCGTGTTCTCGTACGTCTCGGCCGCTCCGGGAACGCCGCCGAGCGGAAAGTACAGGTCGAAGACCTGGTCGAACACCGTCCGCCCGCCCTGGCCGTGGAGCAGCGTCGCCGCCAGCGACTCCCGGATCCGCTCCCGGTCGCCGAAGCCGACGGCTTCGAGGGCCAGCCCCGCGTCCACCGTCTCGCCGGTGCCGATCCCGAACCCGTGCGCGCGCAGCGCCGCCACGAGCCCGGTGAGCCGCACCGCGACCCCGGCGGGACGGGCCGCACCTCCCGTCTCGGAGGCCGCCGCCCGCGCCCCGCTCACACCGCGTCCAGGTCGAGCTTGGCCGCCGCCTTCACGATGTCGTCCTGGTGCTTGAGGAGCACGCCGAGGGTCTCCCGTACGACCCGCTCGTCCAGCCGGTCCGCGCCGAGCGCGAGCAGCGTGCGGGCCCAGTCGATCGTCTCCGACACGGACGGCACCTTTCGCAGGTCCATCGCCCGCAGCGCCCCGACGACCCGCACGACGGACGCTGCGAGCGCGGCGTCGAGGCCCGGCACCTTGAGGGTCACGATCCGGCGCTCCAGCTCCTCCTCGGGGAAGCCGATGTGCAGGAAGAGACAGCGGCGCCGCAGCGCCTCGGACAGCTCGCGGCTCGCGTTCGAGGTGAGGACCGTGAACGGCCGCCGGGCCGCCGTGATCGTGCCGAGTTCGGGCACGGTCACCTGGAAGTCGCTGAGCACCTCCAGGAGCAGCCCCTCCACCTCGACGTCCGCCTTGTCGGTCTCGTCGATGAGCAGCACCGTGGGCTCCTCGGACCGGATGGCGGTGAGCAGCGGCCGGGGGAGCAGGAACTCCTCGCCGAAGATGTCCGTCCGCGTCTCGTCCCAGGACTCGCCCCGGCCTGCGGTGATCCGCAGCAGCTGCTTGGCGTGGTTCCACTCGTACAGCGCGCGGGACTCGTCGACGCCCTCGTAGCACTGCAGCCGGACCAGGCGTGCCCCCGTGACCTCGGTGACGGCCTTGGCCAGCTCCGTCTTGCCGACGCCGGCGGGACCTTCGACGAGCAGCGGCTTGCCCAGCCGGTCGGCGAGGAAGACGGTGGTGGCGACGGCGGGCGACGCCAGGTAGCCCGTGGTGGCGAGCCGTTCGGCGACGTCGTCGACGGAGGCGAAGAACCCGGTCGTGGTGGCTGATCCGGTCGTCATGCTGTCCCCCCGGGAAGCGAAAACTCGTACTGGCCAGTAGCCTCAGGTGTACTTGATCAGATCGGACACCACCGCACAACCGTCCCGCGTGAGCTCCGTGCCGCGCGCGGGAGGGCCGCCGCTGGTGCAATGGGGGGACCGGGTGCATCGCCCGGAGGCCCGCACGGCGGTAGAGGTGTCGTGGCGGAACAGGACGAGGCCGCTCTGACCAGGGCACGGGCCCTGGAGCTGGCGATAGGCGAGATCGGCACGACGCTCGACGGGCCGACCACGTGCCGCGAGCTCGCGGCCTTCCTCGCCCGTCATCTGCACGGCTCCGTCACGGTCGACCTGCTCGACGAACCGGGAGGCCCGGTCCGGCGCACGGCCTCGGCGGGGGCGGTAGGGCCTCAGGGAGCGGGGGAGACCGGCGGTGGCACCCTGCATCCGGCCTCGGTGGAAGCGGCGGACACCGGTGCCGGCGACCGCGTACCCAGCCTCGCCGTACCCCTCGCCGTCCACGACGAGCGCCCCCTCGGGGCGGTGATCGTCACGCGCCGCAATGGCCCCGGTTTCACCGCCGACGAGGTCGCGGTCCTCCGGCACGCGGTGCGGCTCGCCGCCCGCCACCTCGGCCATGCCCGCCGGCTCGTCGAGACCGAGGAGACCGCCCTCCATCTCCAGCGGGCCCTCGTCGCCGAACCCGGTCTGCCGCACCCCAACCTGGAGATCGCGGGCAGCTACCTCCCGGCGGGTCCCCGCGCCCTCGTGGGCGGCGACTGGTTCGAGACCGTACGGCTCCACTTCGGCCGCAGCCTTCTCGTCGTGGGCGACGTGATGGGCCACGGGCTCGACGCGGCCGTGGACATGAACGCGTACCGCGCACTGCTCCGCGAGGTCGCCGGAACCGATCTGCCGCCGCACCGGGTGCTGCGCCACCTCGACTCCGTGGTCGCCGAGGACGACGCCCGCCGGCCCGCCACCTGTCTGATCGTCCGGGTGGACCCCGTCCGCGGCGCCGCCACCTTCGCCAACGCCGGGCACCTGCCACCCGCCGTGTTCGGCGCGGACGGTTCCGTGGAGCTCGTCGACCTTCCGGTGGGGCCGCCGCTGGGCACCGGCGTCGGCGGCTACGAAGCGGCCACCCGCCCGCTCGCCGCCGGGGAGACCCTGCTGATGTTCACCGACGGCCTCGTCGAGCGCCGCGGGGAGGACGTCGACGTCTCGCTCGCCCGCCTCGCCGCCCTCCGGCTCCCCCCGGGCTCCGGCCCCGAGCAGGTCGTCGACGAAGTGCTCCACCGGCTCGACGCCCACCGGGCGGAGGACGACGTGGCCGTCCTGGCGGCCCGCATCCGGGCCCGGCCGGCACCATGACGCAAAGTCACATCCTCCCCAGGCGAAACCGTGACACAGCGTCACACCCTCTCCACGCGGCGCCGTGACGCACGGTCACACCACCACCGTCGACGACGTGTTTCGCGCTGCGGCGGGATTGTTGCCGCAGGACGCTTGTGCGCGGCCCCCTGGCCCGGCACGCTCCTCGTATGAACACGGCCAGGCATGCCAGTGAACGTCTGATGAGCTGGCCCTCGCTGACCCCCGGCCGCGCCCATTGCGGCGCCGAGCTCGGACTGGGCACCGGGACGCAGGAGATCGTCCACTTCCACGGCGAACACGAGGCGGACGTCCACCTCACCCGGGCCATGGTCGCGAAACTGCGCCCGGCGCTCCTCGGGTCGAGCGCGGTCCGGCTGCGGGCGGGATCGGGCTGGGTGACGGTCCGTCTGGACATGGGCTCGGACATCGACCTGCTCGCCACCCTGGTGAGCGCCGCCCTCCAGGCCAACGGCGTGCCCGACGTCGCCCCGGACGGCTGCACCCGCACCCGCCCGGTCCCCGGCACCCGCTGAACCCGCCGGGTTCCGAGGCGTCCTTCGTCTGCGCGGCCGCAGCACTCCTCACATGGGCTGATTGTCGATGCCGGTCCTCAGCCGACCAGGCGGCGGCGCCAGTCCAGAGGGGTGACGGTGATGGCCCGTCCGGGGTCACGGTCCCACTCGGTGGGGAGCCCGGCCGCTGCCAGGGCGGCCACGACCTCGTGGCCGATGGCCGCGGTGGTCTCGGACGATCCGTCGAAACCGCCGTAGAGGAGCGTCAGCCCGTGGCCGGCCGCCGCGGAGTCCGTGCACTGGGTGTGGAAGTAGACGAAGCCGCGGGCGTCGGGCCCGCCTTCGGCGCCGATCTCGGACTGACCGCAGCTGCGGCAGCAGGTGAAGTTCTCGCGGGAGGTGATACCGGCCTCCTGCAGGGCGGTGAAGGCGCGGGTGAGCCGCTCGGGGTCGGTCTCGTCCTGCCACGTGGCCTGCTCCGCGACCCGCTCCAGCCACAACCGGTCGGCCAGCGCCTGCGCCTGCTCCCGCGAGACGGGCCGGCGGTCCTCGGTGGCCAGGTACTCCTCGGCGAGCTCGGCCAGTTCGGCGCGCGAGGCGTAGCCGCCGACAAGGACCTCGCGGACGCGCTCCTCCAACTCCTCGAGCTCGTCCTCGTCGAGGTCGAGCGGCGGCACCTCGACGGCGGGGCCCATGTCCAGCGGCGACCAGGACAGGCCACCGTGCCGGCCGGCCGCCTGGCGGGCCCAGTCGGTCAGCGCCGTGACCACGTCCTCGGGACCGCCGGCCGTCGCCTGGAAGTGCCGGTCGGCGGCGCCGTCGCGGTACTCCAGCGTGTAGTCACCACCGGCCTCGTGCCACACCTGGGCGAAGACATCGGGCAGGTCGGGTATCCGCTGGACCACCAGGAACCGGTCGCCGTCGCCCCCGATCCGCCGAACCAGTCCAGCGAGCTCCTCGTCGGACACGCGGACGTGCCGCTGCCGGTTCTCCGTCTCCACCACGATCTCGAGCATGCGCAGACTCTGGCACACCCCTCTGACAGCGTGACGACAGGACCTCAGGACGGGACCGGGAACAGCATGCAGGTGCTGGTCGCGTGACCGAGGAGACGGTCCTCCCCGTCGTACAGACTCGCCTCGGCGAGCGCCGTGCGGCGCCCCTGCGAGAGCACCGTGCCGACGGCCCGGATCCTGCCCGTGTCCATCGTGACCGGGCGGAGGAAGCGGGTGGCCAGGTCGAGCGAGGTGTACGCCATGCCCTGCGGCAGCGTGCTGTGGACCGCGCAGCCGGCGGCCGAGTCGAGCAGCGTCGCGTACACGCCGCCGTGCACGCTCCCGATCGGGTTGTAGTGCTCCTCGCCCGGTTCGAGCGCGAAGACCGCGCGCCCGGGCTCGACCTCCTCCAGGGTGAAGCCGAGGAGGGAGGCGATCGGCGGTGCGGGCAGCCGTCCCGCCACCATCTCCCGCAGGAAGTCGATGCCCGCCATCGACATCGCGGCGCGCGCGGTGGCCCCGGCGTCCTCCCACTCGACCGTGCGTGACCGCCCCATGACCACTCCACTCCGCTCACCGTCAGACGGCTCTGACTCTGTATGGCGAAGCTAGCTGTCGTGTCGGCTGACTGTCAACGACAGAGCCAGGTGGCTACAGTGGGCGCATGAACTGGCTGGATACGGATACGGAGAACTGCCCGGTCCGGCGTGCCCTGGACGTCGTGGGCGAGAAATGGAGCCTGCTCATCCTGCGCGAGGCCTTCAACGGCGTCCGCCGGTACGACGAGTTCCGCCAGCACCTCGGCCTCTCGGAAGCCGTCCTCGCCGACCGCCTCCGCAAGCTCGTCGCCGCCGGCGTGCTGCGCAGTGAGCCCTACCGCGAGCCGGGCGCCCGCACCCGTCACGAGTACCGCCTGACCCGCAAGGGCGTCGACCTCTGGCCCGTACTCCTCGCCCTCAAGCAGTGGGGAGACACCCACGCCGCCGAGCCCGAGGGCCCCGTCCTCGACGTCCGGCACACCGACTGCGGCGCTCCCGTCCGCGTCGTCGTCCAGTGCGAGGGCAAGGACCAGACCGTCCTCTCCCCCCGAGACGTCACCGTCCGCCCCGGCCCGGCGGCCCGCCCGCGCCGCTCTGCGTGACCCGACCGGACAGCTTGGATTCTCGATGGACCAGGCTCTCCAGTCCGGCGGCGAAGGTCCTGCCCGTGTCGGGACTTCGCACCTGATGCGCCCGGCGCCGAGCGGGCGGGCGCCACTCGATCCACCCGGCCGCCGCGTCCGGCCCCACCCGTTCGGCCGCATCCCTGAGGTGTCCCGCCGTCCGGCCGGGTACCTCACCAGGCATGCCCTCCACTCCCGGTCCGCCGCGTGACGGTGCCCCCGACGAACACGGTCACTGGTTCGTGCGGCTCCATGCCCGCGTGCTCGCCTCGTCCGTCGGACTCGCCTGGAGTCGCGGCCGGGCCATGGAACTCATGCACCGGGCCATGGGTTTCGCGGCGCTCAGCCTGCTCACCCTCGTCCCCCTGCTCATCGTCGTCGCTGCCGCGGACCTGGCCAGCGGCCAGGGCTTCGCCCGCTGGCTGGTGCAGGGTCTCGGCGTCTCCGACGTCTCCGAGGAGGAGGTCGAGCAGCTCTTCGGCCAGCCGGGACAGGCCCTGCAACGCACCACCGCCTTCGGTCTCGCCGCCCTCGCCGCCTTCGGCGTCACCTTCGGATCCGCCGTACAGACCGGGTACGAGCGGGTCTGGGACCTCCCCACCGCCCGCTGGCACACCATGTGGCGGCACGTCGTCTGGCTCGCCGTCCTCGTCGCCTCCCTGCTGCTGTTCGTCGCGTTCCCCACACCCGACAACGCCCCGGCCGGCGTCACCACGGTCATCGCCCTCGGCGACGTCCTCGGCACGTTCGTCTTCTTCTGGTGGTCGCAGCGCTTCCTGCTCTGCGGCCGCATCCGCTGGCGCGCCCTCGCCCCCGGCGCCGTCCTCACCGCACTCGGCCTCCTCGGGCTGCGGATCTTCTCGCAGCTGGTCTTCTCCCCGCTGATCGCCTCGAACGCCGTGACGTACGGCCAGTTCGGCACCGTCCTCGTCCTCCAGTCCTGGCTCGTCGGCGTCGGTTTCGTCGTGTACGGAGGCGCCCTCGTCGGGCGCCTCGTCCACGAACACCTCGTACGCCGCCGAATGCGCCGCCCGTGACGCCGACTGGTCCCGGCGCCGCACCGCGAGGACCGTCACCGCCGCCCCGCCCAGCACCCACAGCGCGTACACCAGGCACGCACCGCCCGCCGACCAGGGGAACAGCTCCTCGGCGGGCGGTCCCGCGTCAGCGAGCCGCCGCCAGGCGTGCAGCGGAGTCGCGTGGGCGAGCACCGCCGAAAGGTGCCGTCGCTCCGTCAGCACCGCGGGCAGCAGCAGAACAAGGACGAACGTGCCGACGATCGAGGCCGCGCTCCTCCTCACCAGCGCGCCGATGGCCATCCCCGCCACCGCGCACACCGGGGCGAGCAGCGCCGAGGCCACGACGATGCGCGGCGCTCCCGCGTGGGTGATCGGGAGCCCGAGGCCCCGCGCCGACAGCACCGCCTGCGTCGACCAGAACGAAGCGACCGCGACCACCGCCCCGAACAGCGTCTGCACCACGGTCACGACCAGCACCTTCGCCGTCATGAGCGCACTGCGCGCCGGCACCGCCGTGAACGTCGTACGGATCAGCCCGCTGCCGTACTCGCCGACCACCGCCCCAGGACCGCGCCCGCGCAGCCGCGCCGTCGCGCCGAGGGGATCACCGACCGGGAGCGCGAGGTCCTCACCCTCGTCGGACGCGGTCTGTCCAACGCCGAGGTCGCCGCCGCACTCCACATCAGCATCGCCACCGCGAAGACCTACGTCACCCGGCTGCTCGCCAAGCTGGACGCCCGCGACCGCGTGCAGCTCGTGATCATCGCGTACGAGGCGGGTCTGGTCCCCGCAGGCTGACCGTTCCGCCGCCGGCTGTTCCCCCACCTGACCGTTCCGCCGCCGGACCGTTCCGGTGGCACGCTCACACGATCCGGTGATCCACTCGTGAGCCGCCGGGCCGGCCGCCCCGGACCGCTTGGATGGAGGGGATCCATTCGGTCCGTCGAGAGAGAGCCGCCCATGGCGAACACCTGGCTGCCGCCCGCCGAGTACGTCGACACGCTGCCGAGAGCGACGGCGTACGCCTGCCTCTACTTCACCGACACCGCCGGCCGCCCCTTCCAGCTCCGGGCCACCTACCAGACCGAGCTGTGGCAGTGGCCGGGCGGCAACATGGACCCGGGGGAGACGCCCTGGGAGACCGCGGTGCGCGAGTGCCACGAGGAGACGGGGCTCGTCTTCACCGGCGAGCCGCGCCTCCTGGCCGCCCACTTCGTCACCGACCGGGGCGAGGACTGGCCGGCCAACCACATCGGCTTCATCTTCGACGGGGGCGAGCTGACGGACGAGCAGATTGCCGCCGTCGTCCTCGACCCGGAGGAGCACAGCGAGTACCGCCTGCGGACCCTGGACGAGTGGGAGCGGGAGATGAGACCGCGCGAGTTCGCCCGCCTCGCCGAGATCGACCGGGCGCGAAGGACCGGGTCGACCGTGTATGTGGAGACGGGCGCCGCCGGAGTGTGAGCGGTACGGAAGGGGGGCCCGTCCACCGGGGCGGGCGGGCCCCCTTTTCCGGGCGGTCAGGCCCGGCAGCCCACGGGGTGGGCGATGTCGACGACGAACCGCTCCGGCGAGTGCAGCCGGAAGGTCTTGTACACGGGCTTGGTGTCGAAGGCGGCTCCGATGGTGACCACGCCCTCGAAGTCGCCGGTGAGCGCGACTCCCTTGAGCGCGGGCAGATAGATCTTCACGAGCCGGGGGCCCTTGTAGACGGAACGCCCGGCGTCGTCGTGGGCGGCGGCGGGGGAGAGCTTGATCTCCAGGAAGTGCTTCCCCGCCAGCGGGACCCTGTTTCCCGATCCGTCGTAGTGCAGCGACCGGGTCTGGTGGACGGTGACCGGGGGCATGGCACCCCGGACGTCGATCACGAGCCGGTCGAAGGTGGCGTGGCCGCCCCAGCGGGCGTTGACGACCAGGGCCGTGGCCGGGGTCGAGGCGCTCGGGGTCGGGGCGTTGGCCGCGCCCGCAGGGATCGTGGCGCCGATTCCGGCGGTCATCAGGATTCCCGCGGCGACAGCCGCGAGGGTGTGGCGGTGCTGCATGACGTCCCCCAATTTCTGCTGTTCCGGGGACAGAGGTGTCACTGGCAGAGACATCCATGACAACCATACGGTTCCGCCTGATATGGGGGATATGGCTGTTATCGGGTAAAAGTTCGTCATGTGCTGGAGTGCGACCGCCGATCTCTGGGCGGGCCTCGGGATCGGCGCCGTCGGCGTCGCCTCGCTGGCCTCCGTACGTCGCCCCGGCGACGCGCCGCTCGCCGCCCTGCCCCTGCTCCTCGGCGCCCACCAGGTCGTGGAGGCCGGCGTCTGGCACGCCGACGGCGGCACCGGACCCGCCACGCTCGCCTGGGCCGTGATCGCCCTTCCCCTGCTGCCCCTCTGGGTGCCGCTCGGCGTCCTGAGCGCCGCCCGCCCCGCCGACCGGCCTCGCCTGCTCGTACCGCTCGCCGCCGGCCTCGCGACCGCCGCCTTCCTCGCGTACCGCCTCGCCGCCCGCCCCGTCTCGGCCGAGATCCGCGGACACACCCTCGGCTACGCGGTCGACCTGCCGTACGCGCCGGTGGTCCTCGCCGGATACCTGCTCGCCACCGTCGGCGCCCTGCTCCTCGCCCGCGACCCGCTCCTGCGGGTCCTCGGCCTGCTCACCGGCGCCGGAGCGCTCGTCTGCGCGTTTCTCTGGCGCACCGCGTTCGTCTCCACCTGGTGCGCGCTCGCGGCGCTCGCCTCGCTGCTGCTGCTCGCCTGGGTCAGAGGGCGACCGCGGTCTCCGCGCGCGGATCCGAGCCCGGCCGACCGTAACCCGATGGCGTCTCAGTAGTTGACCAGGGCATGAAGAAGCGCAGCATGCTCGCCATCGCCTCCCTCGCCGCAGGCGTCGTCACCGCCATCGTCACCCCGCCGCCGCAGGCCAACGCCGCCGACAACCCCCTGGCGGGCACCACGGGCCTCCTCCAGGAGGACCAGACGGCCACCGTCCTCCACGAGACCGTCCAGGGCGCCGAGGGCGCCCTCCAGAACCAGCAGGCCGGCGGACTTCTCTGACCCCGTCGCAGGTGGCGACCGGTGCCCCGCGTTCCCCGTGGAACGCGGGGCACCGGCGCACCGTGACCCGGTAGGAGGCAGCCCGTGCGCGCGCCGTGTGTATCTAATGACAGGATGTCCCCATGAGCGAGAACGTTTACTTCGACATCACCATCAACGACGAGCCCGCGGGCCGCATCACCTTCAAGCTGTACGACGACGTCGTCCCGAAGACGGCCGAGAACTTCCGCACGCTCGCCACCGGCGAGAAGGGCTTCGGCTACGCCGGCTCCCCGTTCCACCGCGTCATCCCGAACTTCATGCTCCAGGGTGGCGACTTCACCCGCGGCAACGGCACCGGCGGCAAGAGCATCTGGGGCGAGAAGTTCGACGACGAGAACTTCAAGCTGAAGCACGACCGCCCGTTCCTGCTCTCGATGGCGAACGCCGGCCGCAACACCAACGGCTCGCAGTTCTTCATCACCACGGTCGTCACCGACTGGCTCGACGGCAAGCACGTCGTCTTCGGCGAGGTCGTCGAGGGCCAGGACCTGGTCAAGAAGATCGAGTCCCTCGGCTCCGCCTCCGGCGCCACCAAGGCCACCATCAAGGTCGCCGAGTCCGGCATCGTGAAGTAAGGCCGATCGCCTCTTCGGACTGAGCGGGGAGCCCTGTGCTCTCGCTCGCTCACCTGGGGCGGGGAACGCGGTCCATCGGACGCGCGTCCCCGCCTCAGCCGTGTCCTGAGAGCCCGTCGGCTCGGGCGAGCCTCGCCCGCGCCCTGCGGCACGAACTCCACCGGGACACTCCGGGCACCGGCCGGCGCCCGGTCGAACCGGCCCTCTCCTGGCCCGTTACGGACGGTCCGGAAGCCTCACTCCTCCTCGCCGAAGCGGCGCTGGAACTTGGCGATCCGGCCCTCGGTGTCCACGGTCCTCGCCGTGCCCGTGTAGAACGGATGGCTCTCGGAGGAGATCTCGACGTCGATGACGGGGTACGTGTTGCCGTCGTCCCACTCGATGGTCCGGTCGCTCGTCGCGGTGGACCTGGTCAGGAACGCGTATCCCGCCGAGCGGTCACGGAACACCACATGGCGGTATTCGGGCTGCTTGTCCTGCTGCACGTGTCCTCCTCGGGCTCCCGCCCTGGCTCGTCCGGCCTGATCGGCACGGCTCCACCCAGCCTCGCCGCGCCCACAGCCCCCGACCAGCGCCACGGGCCGACCGGGTGACGAAGGCTCCCCCGCCTCGACGGGCAGGCTCAACCGCTCTCCGCCCACCGCGCCGCGAGCAGCAACGCGATGTCGTCCGGCCGGGACGTCGCGGCCCGTGCCTCCCGGATCAGCCGGTCGGCCGTCTCCGCCAGCGGCAGCGTGCCCGTCGCGGCGAAGGCGCCGCTCAGCCGCTCGATCCCCTCGTCGATGTCCTTGCCCGGCTGCTCCACGAGACCATCCGTGAACAGCGCGAGCACGGCCCCCGGCGCAAGCCGCAGCCGCGTCAGCGGGTACGAGGCCCGGGCATCGACCCCCAGGACCATCCCGCCCGCCAGGTCCACCTGCTCCGTCGTCCCGTCCGGCCGCCGCAGCAGCGGTTGCGGATGCCCCGCACGCACCGCGCGCGCGTCACCCGTGTCCGGGTCGAGCAGGACGTAGCAGCAGCTCGCGAACTGGCCCGGGTCCAGGTCGATCAGGAGCCGGTTGGTGCCCCGCATCACGTCCTGCGGCCGATGGCCCCCGAGCGCGAACGCCCGGACGGCGCTGCGCAGCTGCCCCATGGTGGCCGCCGCGGCCACCCCGTGCCCCTGCACGTCGCCGATCACCAGGGCGAGCCGCCCCTGACCGGTCTCGATCACGTCGTACCAGTCGCCGCCCACGTCCATGCCCTGGGTGCCCGGCAGGTATCGGCCCACCGTGTCCACCCCCTCCCGCACCGGCAGCCGGTGCGGGAGCAGCGCGTCCTGCAGACCGCGCGCGACCGCCGACTCCGTGTCGTACCGCTGAGCCCGCTCCAGGGCCTGGGCGATCAGCCCCGCGAGCGCCGTGAGGACGGTCCGCTCCTCCGGACTGAAGCCGCGTGGCGTGTCGAAGCCGAGGATGCAGGAGCCGACCGGCCGGCCCGAGGCGATCAGGGGCAGGAAGGCGCGCGCGCCCGAGTGCGCGTCCAGCGGGAGGTCCGGATACGCGACGCCCAGCTGCTCCATGGACTCGAAGAAGAGCGGCCTGCCGGTCGTCAGGGTCTCGACACCCGGCACGTGGGCGTCGAGGGCCACTCCGTCGAAGGGTTCGAGGAAGCCCGGCGGGAAGCCCGTCTCCCAGGCCAGGTAGAGGCGGCGGTCGCTGAGCAGATAGATCGCCAGCTGGCGTCCGCCGAACGCCGGGAGGAGTTCCTCGGTGACCACCGCCGACACCTGGCGCGCCGTCACCGCCTCGGACAGCGCGATCGCCAGGGCCACCGGCCGGTAGAGCGCCGCCGCCCGGTCGCCGGGAGCCGACAGCATCTGCGCGGCGCGTCGCTCGCCCGGGGACAGGGCGTCGCCGGCCCGCCGCCCGCCCGGTGGCGGCGCGTCGCCGGGCTCCGACTCGCCCGGAGGCCGGGCGTCGTCGGGCCGTGACTCGCCCGGTGGCCGAGTGCTGTCCGTCCGCCCCCTGCCCGGTGACGGCGGTGCCGGATGCTCCTCCGGGACCAGGACCATCGTCAGCCCGTCGCGGCCGGGGTGGAGCGAGATCGACAGCCACCGTCCGCGGTCCGGGTGGGCCAGGAAGCGCACCGGCTCGCCGGAGAGCAGGGCGGCGCGCAGCTGTTCCTCGTGGAGGGGGTGACCGAACCACGGCAGCGCCTCCCACAGCGTCCTTCCCGCCAGTGCCGTGCGCGGCCGTCCCAGGAGGCGCTCCGTGCGCTCGTTGACGTAGGTGATGCGGCCCAGCCGGTCGATGGCCAGGATGGCCCGCGGCAGCCGGTCCGTGGCGTCGGAGCCGACCAGACCCGTACCGAGGTCCACGAGCGTGCCCTCCAGCCGCCCGCCGCCCGAGGACTCCGGGCCCTGGGCCGTCCGCCGGGCCCGGGCGGACACCTCCAGGAGGTGGAGGCCGCCGTCCGGGCCCTTCAGCCGGATCCTGCGCACCGGCGTCCGTCCGTCCGCACCCGTCGCCTGCCGGGCCGCCGCCCACAGCGCGTACCCGTCCTCGGGATCGAGGAGCGAGGTCAGTCCCTCGATCGAGCAGGGCGAGCCGAATCCCGTCCCGAGGATGGCGAGGAGCCCGTCGTCCAGCGTGACGGTGCCCGTGTCCAGGTCCCAGGAGAAGGAGCCGAACCGGACCGGCGGCCCCGAAGCGGTGGGCAGCTGCACGCACACCGGGTCGGTGCGCCACTCGACCTCCGTGCCCTGCCGCGCCAGTTCGCCCAGGGCGCCGCCGAGCTGGAGCGCGTGTCGCGTCATGCGGTCCCGGTCCCGCGCGTCCACCGGCACCCCGGGGGTCGGCGCCCGCAGTGCCACGAGCACGCCGAAGCGCTCGCGGCCCGCGACCACCGGCGCGTACAGCGAGGCGAACGGGAACGGCAGGCTCGCCACCAGCTGCGGGAAGCGCCGCATGGCCTCCTCGACGTCGGCGAGGTGGACGGGCTGGCCGGAGCGGTGCACCTCGGCGATGGGGAACGGCCGGTTCGCGTGCATGCGCCACCACGGACGGAACAAGGGACCCGGCAGCCCCACCAGGACAGCGAGCCGCAGCAGGCCCGGCGTGCCGGAACGCAGGTACACCCCGCCCGCGTACCCGCCGACCTCCTCCACCGCCGAGAGCGCCGTCTCCGCGAGGGCCCACGTCAGCGCGCCGGAAGCAGGCCCGTCGGCGGCTCCGTTCCCTGACGGACGCCCGGTGCCGCCCGCCGGGCCGGGGCCGGACGCGCCGTGCGAGGTCACACAGCCAGGATGCGCCCGAGGCGAAAGCACCCGCATCCCGGACCCGGCGGGCGCCGACAGGGGCGTACCAGGGGCCCGACACGCTCCCGTGCGCCCCGGGTGACGGTGTTGACCCCACGCGCCCGTACCGTCACACTCGGTCGTCGACCGCCGCCGTCGGCGCGCGGCGGCACGACCTCGCGAGCAGGGGGCACGTTGACGGGCCAGGTTCTTCCGTACGACGTACACGGCGAAGGCCCCGGGAGGGCCCTCGTACTGCACAACTGGTTCGGCGACCGCACCAGCTTCGCGCCCCTGCGCGCCCACCTCGACGACGCCCTCGGCACGTACGCCTTCGTGGACTGCCGGGGCTACGGCGAGGCGCTCGACCTCGCGGGCGCCTACACGATGGAGGAGGTCGCGGCCGACGCCCTGGCGGTCGCCGACGACCTCGGCTGGGACTCCTTCTCCGTCATCGGCCACTCCATGGGCGGCAAGGCGGCCCAGCTGATGCTCCTCGACGCGCCCGACCGGATCCGTTCGATCATCGGCGTCTCACCGGTCTCCGCCGCCGGCTTCCCGCTCGACGGGGAGACCTGGGAGCTCTTCGCCGGAGCCGCCGACGAACCGGCCAACCGGCGCGCGATCATCGACAACACCACCGGCGGCCGCTACGACGACGCCTGGCTCAGCGGCCTGGTGGACCGTTCCGTCACGCGCTCCTCCGCCCCGGCCTTCCGCGCCTACCTGGACTCCTGGTCCCGCACCGACTTCCACGAGCGCGTCCGCGACAACCCCGTACCCGTCCTGCTCGTCGTCGGCGCCCACGACCCCGCCCTCGGCAGCGAGGCGATGGAGGCCACCTGGCTGCGCTGGTACCCGAACGCGCGTCTCGAAGTACTCAAGGACGCCGGGCACTACGCCCCCGAGGAGACCCCGCAGGCCCTCGCCGAGGCGATCGAGGCCTTTCTCGGAGCCTGAGGGCGGCGTCGGACCCCGTCGACCGGGGACGCGCCCGACTACCCTGGAGAGACGGGCAGGGGACGGGGCACACCGTTCCTCCCCGGGGCCCGAGCCGCGCAGGCGGAAGGGCGGCGGACCATGTTCTTCAGCGATCGCACGGACGCGGGGCGGCAGCTGGCCCCCCTCCTCGACCACCTCAAGGGCCATGACGTCGTGGTCCTCGGGCTGCCACGGGGCGGCGTCCCGGTGGCGGCGGAGGTGGCCGACGCCCTCGACGCGCCGCTCGACATCTGTCTCGTGCGGAAGCTCGGGGTGCCCTATCAGCCGGAGCTCGCGATGGGCGCCCTGGGCGAGGGTGGCGTGCGGGTGCTCAACGAGCGGGTGCTGCAGGAGGCCCGGGTGGGCGAGCGTGATCTCGCCGCGGTGGAGGAGCGGGAGCACGCCGAGCTCGAGCAGCGCGCCCAGCGTTACCGGGGCAGCCGGCCGTCCGTACCCCTCGAAGGGCGGACGGTCGTCGTGGTCGACGACGGGCTGGCCACCGGGGCCACGGCGCTGGCGGCCTGCCGGGTGGTACGGGCGCGGGGCGCGGCCCGGATCGTCCTCGCGGTCCCGGTGGCGCCGCGTGGCTGGACGGCCCGCCTCGGCGGTGAGGCCGATGAGACCGTCAGCGTGCACGCGCCGGAGCTGTTCTTCGCGATCGGGCAGTTCTACCAGGACTTCTCGCAGACCCCGGATGCCGAGGTCATCGAGTGCCTGGACCGGAACAGGGCCGGGCGGGACCCCGTCGTGCGGGACACGGACGTCCGGATCCCGGTCGGCGGGGTCACCCTGGGCGGGCGCCTCGCGGTGCCCGAGGGCGCGCGCGGCATCGTCCTGTTCGCGCACGGCAGCGGCAGCAGCCGCCACAGCCCGCGGAACCGGGCCGTCGCCGAGGCACTCAACCGGGCGGGCCTGGGGACGCTGCTCTTCGACCTGCTGACCGAGTCGGAGGCGACCGACCGGGCGCATGTCTTCGACACCCCGCTCCTGGCGGGGCGGCTCGCCGGGGCCACGGAGTGGCTGGCCGCGCGGCCCGAGAGCACCGGGCTGCCGTTCGGGTACTTCGGCGCGAGCACGGGCGCGGCCGCCGCGCTGTGGGCGGCGGGCGATCCCGCGTCCCCGGTGAGCGCCGTCGTCTCACGCGGCGGCCGGCCGGACCTCGCGGCCGAGCACCTGGCGCGGGTGCGCGCCCCGACGCTCCTGGTGGTGGGCGGCGCGGACGCGCTGGTCCTGGACCTCAACAGGCGGGCCCAGGCGCTGCTGCGCTGTGAGAACCGGCTCTCCGTGGTGGGCGGCGCCGGCCACCTCTTCGAGGAGCCGGGTGCCCTGGAGGAGGTGGCGGACCTCGCCACCTCCTGGTTCCAGGAGCACTTCCGGGGAAAGGGGATCAGTACGCCGAGTTGACGTTGTCGATGGAGCCGTAGCGGTCGGCCGCGTAGTTGCAGGCGGCGGTGATGTTGGCGACCGGGTCGAACAGGTCCATGGACGTGCCGGGCACGTGGTAGGCGAGGAACGTCGGCTCGATGACCTGGAGCAGGCCCTTCGAGGGGGTGCCGGCGGCGGCGTTGGAGTCCCAGAGGTTGATGGCCTGGGGGTTTCCGGAGGACTCCCGCATGACGTTGCGCAGGATCCCGTCGTAGGTGCCGGGGATGCCGTGCTGACCCATGATGGCCAGCGACTCCCGGATCCAGCCGTCGAGGTTGTCGGCGTAGTTGGTGGCGGCGATCGGGGCGGCCTTGGCGACGGCAGGGGCGGCCGCGGCGGCGGAGGAGCCCTTGCCGGTGGAGACGGCGGACTTCTTGGCCTTGGCCTTCGCGGGAGCTGCCTTCGCGGAATCCCGACGAATCGTCAGTTCGATGCCGGGGCGAATGAGTGACGGATTGTCACCCACGACGCTCTTGTTGGCACGGTAAAGGCTCTTCCAGCCGCCCTGAATTCCCTTCTTGTGGGCGATCAGGGAAAGCGAGTCGCCGCTCACCACGGTGTACGTCTGCGCGGCGGCGGGTGCCTTGGCCGCGGCCGGCGCGGCCGGGGCGGCAAGAGTCTGCGGGGCGATCTGCGGGGCGCCGGAGACGGGCGCCGCGCCGGCGACGGCCGGGGCGATCAGCGGCAGGGTCAGGGCGGCGCCACCGGTGCCGACCAGGGCGAGGCCGCGGGAGACGGGGCTGCGGCGGGGGCGGCGGTGCTTACCGTGAGCAGGCATGACGGTGTCCTCTCCGGCGCCTGCGGGGTGAGCTGTCGGGTTCGGACGGGAGATGTCCGGCCGCGCGCACGCGGCTTCACCCCGAGCCGTTCCGGATTCCGGACCGGCGTATTCGTGGGTCCCCCGCTCCTGCCGTCGGGTGAAAAGGGAGGTTTAACGAGCGGCGGCAGGATTGGGCGTTCCGCTCGAATGGAGGTGACCGTAGGCCAGTAATGCGACGGATAACAAGAGGAGTGGATGCCGTGCGCCGGGTAATGGATCAATGAATTCGGTCGATTCATGATCGATGCCGTGCCGTGGGTGTCGAACTTCCTTGTCCGGTACGGGGTGGAGGAAGGCGCCGCCGAGCGGTCGGGTCGCATAAGTGAGTCGCGTCACCCGGAGAGTAATGTCCGAATTTGGGCTCTAATTCCGGGGTGGGTAATTCGGGGTGAAATCCCCGCGATGGGGCGTTCGGGGGGGCGACTCACCGGCTCGGAGTAAAAGTGGCAAAACCGACATTTGTCTTGAAAGATGGAGGCAGTCGACCCAGGAGTCACGTCCATGCCGCCTTCCCCCTCCCTGCTCAGCCGTGCCGACACCCCGGACGCCCTCGATGCCCTCGACCGCGAGGCGGCCGCTCTCTTCGAGAGCGCCACCTGGCAGCGGATCGTCACGGACTGGCCCGCCCCGGACGCGTCCCCGCCGGCGGAGGACGGCTGGCGGCAGCTGCTCAGCGTGCCGGTGGACCGGCTCGTGGCCGACGCGCTCGCCGCCCTGCCCCCGGCGCTGCCCGTCGAGCGCCGTCTTCCCGGCCGTCTGGGAGCCGTGCTGCCGGACCGGCTGCATGCCTGGCGCCGCATCGGGCAGGCCGAGCTGCGGCCCTCGGTCCACCTCGGCTACGCGCGCCTGGTGCTGACGGAGTGGGGCTGGCAGAACGCCCCGTACAAGCTGCGGGACGCGCGCGGCGCCCGGTGTGTCTGCGGTGCGCTGCTCGCGGCCCACCGGCTCGGCTACGGCGGTACGGACACCATGAACGAGGCGGCCGCCTGGATCATGACCGAGTTGCGCTCGCGCGGGTGGCAGGGGCTGATCGGGCCGTGGAACCGCGCCCCCGGCCGCACGGCCGCCCACGCGGTGGCCCTCCTCGACGCCACGATCCGCCGCGCCGCGCACGCCGGCCGCTGACAGGAAGGCCGCGTGCCGGGCGGCGGGATGGCCGCCGCCCGGCACGCGGGGGAGTGGCTCAGCCGCTGACGCTCGCGGCGCCGGTCTCGATGTGCCCGGTGTACCGGCGCGACCAGGTGCCGTCGATGTCGGCGGAGACGGTGAAGTCGTACCAGCCGCCGTTGTACGCCACCGCGTTGAAGAAGTCCTCGCGGCTGGAGTTCGCCGGCACGGTGTACGTCCACGGGCCGTCCGAACGGTAGGCGTTCGAGCGGATGGTGAAGGTGACGGGACCGGCCGAGGTGTTCGTCATCTTGAACCACAGGGCCGTCTTGCCCGTCCCGGCCTCGGGCGCGAACCGGGCGGCCACCTCGACGGCCTTGCCCGCCTTGGAGGCGTCCCCGATGAACCGCCGGAGGAAGCGGTTGGGGCCCATCATCGAGATGTCGTACTTCCCCGAGCCCGAGCCGAGGCCGATGTTGAAGTAGTCCGTGGCCGTGTCGCCGGGGTCGACGGTGTACTGCCAGGCGGCCGTGTCCCGGTACTGGTGCGGGTGGATCGAGAAGTGCGCCGAGCGCTTGGCCTCCGCGCCCTGGTTGGTCATCGAGAACCAGGCCAGGATCTTGCCCGCGGCGCCGAACTCGAACCGGTCGAGGTTGCCGTTGACCTGGTACGGCAGGGCACGCGCCGGCCGGGTGCCGGGCTCCTGGGCGGGCAGCGCGTTGTTCTGCGGCGCCGGGTTCGGCAGCGGGCCGCAGGTGGCCTGCCCGATCACCTTCGCCGTCGACGGGAGGCCCGCGGGAACTCCGTACACCGGGTTGGCGAAGTCGAAGACCCCGGTGAGATCGCCCGTGACCTTCCGCCGCCAGGCGCTGATGTTGGGGCAGGTGGCCGGCGTGCCGAGCGCCGCCGTCCAGGTTTCCATGAAGCGCAGCACGGAGGTGTGGTCGAAGACCTCGGAGCTCACCCAGCCGCCGCGGGTCCACGGGGACATGACAATCATCGGGACGCGGAAGCCCAGTCCGATCGGCACGCCGTCGAGGTACTCGCCCGCGGTCCCCGGAGGGGCGACCGGGGGCGGCACGTGGTCGAAGAAGCCGTCGTTCTCGTCGTAGTTGAGGAACAGCACCGTGGAGTCGAAGACCTCGGCGTTCGCGGCCAGTGCGCGGTAGACGAGGTCGACGAAGTGGGCGCCGTCCCCCGGAGGGGCGTACGGGTGCTCCGAGAAGGCCTCGCTCGCGACCACCCACGACACCTGCGGCAGGGTCCCCGCGACGACGTCGGCGCGGATCGCGGCGGCGATGTCGTCCGGCGTCGAGCCGGTCACCTTCGGGACCGAGCCCATGCCCCGGTCGTACAGCGGATCCCCGGGGCGCGCGTCGGTGAACCTCTTGAAGTACGCGAGGCCGTTGTCGCCGTAGTTGTCCTGGGCGTTCTGGTAGACCTTCCAGCTCACTCCGGCGCGCTGGAGCGCCTCGGCGTACGACTCCCAGGTGAGGCCCGACTCGTCGCCGCCGTCCTTGCTGGAGCCGTCGATCTTCCCGCTCCACAGGAAGGTGCGGTTGGGGCCCGTGGCGCTCAGCGTCGAGCAGAAGTACGCGTCACAGATCGTGTAGTTGTCGGCGAGCGCGTAGTGGAAGGGGATGTCCCCGCGGTCGAGGTGGCCGAGCGTCCGGGTGTTGCCCACGCCCGTGACCCAGTTGTCGAGGCGTCCCTTGTTCCAGGCGGCGTGCTGGGAGGTCCAGCTGTGCGGCAGGTCGCCGTTGCACTGTGCGAGGGTCTCGCCGTCGACGCCGCCGGCGGGCGGGGTGTCGCTGAGCTTCCAGGGGTACTGGCGGCCGCCCCAGTTGGGCTGGTTGAACATGCCCCAGCCGCCCGGCAGGTTGCCGGCCGCGCGGTCGCCGAAGCCCCGCACGCCCTTGAGGGTGCCGAAGTAGTGGTCGAAGCTGCGGTTCTCCTGCATGAGGATGACCACGTGCTTCACGTCCGTGAGGGTGCCGGTCGCGGTGCTCGCGGCTGCCGACGCCTGGACCGGCGGCAGCGCGGCCCCCGCCACGAGCCCCGCGCCCATCCCGACGAAACCCCTGCGGCTGATGGGAATCATGCCCCGCCTCTCCTGTCACGGTGTGCCCCGGCGGCACGTCGGAGACATGATGGGGGAGGGGAGCTTAAAGGTATACAGCCGTGCGGTAATTACTGCGTGAATACGGTGAGGCCTTGGGGCGAGAGGCCCTCGATTGGTTCACCATCAGACCAATGAATCCGAACCGGTCAGACGGTAAGGACCTTCACGCCGGCTTCGGTGAGCTGCGCGACCGTCTCCTCGCTGATGCCGGTGTCGGTCACGAGCAGGTCGATCCGGTCCAGACCACAGATCCGCGCGAACGCCCTGCGGCCCATCTTCGAGGAGTCGGTCACCACGACCACCCGGCTCGCCCGCTCGGCGAAGAGCCGGCTGATGCTCGCCTCGTCCTCCTGGTGCGCCATCACGCCGAGTTCGGCGTCGACGCCGTCGACACCGAGCACCACCACGTCGAGCACGACCTCGTTGAGCACCCCGACCGTCAGCGGGCCCACCAGCTCATAGGTCTGGGGGCGGGCGACACCCCCCGTGGTGACGATCTTGATCTGCGGACGCACCGCCAGCTCGCCCGCGATGTTGAGCGCGTTGGTGACCACCGTCAGCGCGGGCCCGGCCGGTGCCGCCGCCCCCGGAGTCTCGGTCCGCCCGCTCGCGAACCGCAGCGCGAGCGCCCGCGCGACCTCCGTGGTCGTCGTGCCCCCGTTGAGCCCGACGACCTCGCCCGGCGCGACCAGATCCGCCACCGCCTCCGCGATCCGCCGCTTCTCCGGCGCGTGCCGCGTCGACTTGTACCGCAGGGGCAGCTCGTACGAGACGCCGTGCGCGACCGCCCCGCCCCGCGTCCGTACCAGGAGCTGCTGCTCGGCCAGCTCGTCGAGGTCCCGGCGGATCGTCGCGGCGGAGACGTCGAGGGCCGTCGCCGCCTCCTCCACCTCCAGCTTCCCCGAGGCCGCGAGCAGCTCCAGGAGCGTGTTCCACCGCTCGTGCTTGGACATGGGTCCCTCCCTCCACCGGGGCCGCGCCCACAAGGCCGCCCCGCTCGTGCGCGCGTCCGATTCTAGCCGCCACCGGGTGCAAGACCTGGCAACAGGATGCTTGTTTCTGCTTGAATGGGCGTGTCTTCAAGCATCTTCCGTCAATATCGCGCACTCTTCTTGCAAGGAGAACGGCATGACCACCACTCGCACCGCCGTGGAGATCGCCTCCCAGCCGGCGACCTGGCGCCAGGCTGCCCGCACCCTGCCCCAGCACGTCGCGGCCCTGCCCCGCCGCGGCGAGCGGGTCGCGGTGATCGGCTGCGGCACCTCCTGGTTCATGGCCCTCGCCTACGCGGAGCTGCGCGAGTCCGGCGGCCACGGCGAGACCGACGCCTTCGCCGCCTCCGAGTTCCCCTACGGCCGCCGCTACGACCGGGTCGTGGCCATCACCCGCTCCGGCACCACCAGCGAGGTCCTCGCCGTCCTGTCCCGGCTGCGCGGCACGGTCCCCACCGGCGCGATCACGGCCGACCCCACCACCCCGGTGATGGACCTCGCCGACGAGGTGGCCGTCCTCGACTTCGCCGACGAGGAGTCCGTCGTCCAGACCCGCTTCGCGACCACCGTGCTCGCCCTCTTCCGCGCTCACCTGGAGGCCGAGGACGCCCTCCCGGAGGGGCTCGGCACCGTCGAGGACGCCGCCCGGGACGCCGAGCGGGCCGTCGCCTCCCCGCTCGACGAGAGCGTGCGCACGGCCGGGCAGTTCACCTTCCTCGGCACCGGCTGGACCTACGGACTCGCCCTGGAGGCGGGCCTGAAGATGCGTGAGGCGGCCGGCGCCTGGACCGAGGCGTACCCGGCGATGGAGTACCGCCACGGCCCGATCAGCATCACCGGCCCCGGCCGGGTCGCCTGGGGCTTCGGCGCCCTGCCCGCCGGACTCGCGGACGAGGTGCGCAAGGTCGGCGGCACCCTCGTCGAGAGCGACCTCGACCCGCTCGCCGACCTGGTCCGCGCCCAGCGCCTCGCCGTGGCCGTCGCCGAGGCCCAGGGCCTGAACCCGGACACCCCCCGGAACCTCACCCGCTCCGTCGTCCTCACCGACGTCCATGCCTGACCGCCGCCCCGCACCCGCTCACCACTCCGGAGACGCACCATGCCGCTGACGCCCACCGACGAGATCGTCCGCCGCGCCCGGGCCGCGGGCACCGGGGTGGGGGCGTTCAACGTCCTCCAGCTCGAACACGCCCAGGCCATCGTGGCCGGTGCGGAGAACGCCGACGGGCCGGTCGTCCTCCAGATCAGCGAGAACACCGTCCGCTACCACGGCGCCCTGGAACCGGTCGCGCTCGCGTCCCTGGCCGTCGCCCGCGGCGCCAAGACCCCCGTCGCCGTCCACCTCGACCACGCCGAGAACCCCGACCTCGTCCGCGAGGCCGTCGCGCTCGGTCTCGGCTCGGTCATGTTCGACGCCTCCAAGCTCCCGTACGCGGAGAACGTCGCGGCGACCCGCGAGGTCGTGGAGTACTGCCACGGTCACGGCGTCTGGGTCGAGGCCGAACTCGGCGAGGTCGGGGGCAAGGGCGGCGCCCACACGCCGGGCGTGCGCACGGACCCGGAGGAGGCGCGTGCCTTCGTCGCGGCCACGGGCGTCGACGCCCTCGCGGTCGCGGTCGGCAGCGCCCACCAGATGGTGACCAGGGACGCCGTGCTCGACCTCGACCTGATCGCCCGGCTGCGCGAAGCCGTGGACGTCCCGCTCGTCCTGCACGGCTCCTCGGGCGTCGCGGACCCGCACCTCTCCCAGGCGGTCACGGCGGGCATGACCAAGGTGAACGTCTCCACCCATCTCAACAAGGCCTTCACCGAGGCCGTCCGCACCCATCTCGCCGAGCACCCCACCACGGTCGACCCGCGCCACTACCTGACCCCGGCCCGCGCGGCCGTGGCCCGCGAGGTCGCCCACCTCCTGGCGGTCCTGGCACCGTGACCCCGCCCGGCCGGGCCTCCTGAAGCACACTCAGGAGGCCCCGCACCGCTCTCCCGCAACCCGCCACGGGCGGCGGCGGACCATCGGGGAGCTACTCGGTCGGCTCGGCGACGAACAGGGGGATCTCGCGGTCCGTCTTGCGCTGGTAGTCGGCGTAGTCCGGGAACGCCGCGACCGCCCGCTCCCACCAGGCCTGGCGCTCCTCGCCGGTCACCAGACGGGTCTTCATGTCCCACGCGCGCGTGCCGTCGCGCAGTTCGATCAAGGGCGCGGCGACCAGGTTGTGGTACCAGACGGGATGCTTGACCGCCCCGCCGTTCGACGCGACGAGCGCGTACGCGCCCTCGTGCTCGACCCGCATGAGCGGGGTCTTGCGGAGCTTGCCGCTCTTCGCGCCGAGGCTCGTGACCAGGACGACGGGGAGGCCCCGCATCGTCGTCCCCTGGGTGCCGCCGGAGGATTCGTACAGCTCGACCTGCTCACGGACCCACGTCGTGGCGCTGGGTTCGTACTCGCCTTCGAGGGGCATCGGTGTGCGTCCTTTCGGATGGCGTCCGGCGTCCGCCGGCCTGCTGGCCTCCGACGCTATCCGACTCCCCGCGCCCGCGGCGGGAGCCGATCCGCGGAGGCGTTGTCAGTACCGGCTCGTAGGGTGGCCGCTGACAGCAGGACAGAGGCGCGACACAGGGGAGAGAGCGGCATGCGGGAGTTGTTCCTTTCGGAGGAGCGGGCGTACATCCGGTGGATCGACCTGCCGGGGGAGGGCCCCGTGCGGGTCTTCGTCCACGGGCTCGGGTGCACGGCGGCCTCCGACTTCGCCCACATCGCTGCCCGTCCCGCGCTCGGCGGCGGCCGGGCGCTGCTGGTGGACCTCCTCGGATACGGGCTGAGCGACCGGCCCGCGGACTTCGACTACCGCATGGAGTCCCAGGCGGCGGCGGTGGCCGCCCTCCTCGACCACGTCGGCGTCGCGGGCGTGGACCTCGTCGGGCACTCGATGGGCGGCGCCGTGGCCATCCATCTGGCCGCGGCCCGACCGGACCTGGTCGGCAGACTCGTGGTGGCGGAGCCGAACCTGTACGCGGGCGGTGGGGCGTTCAGCTCGCCCGTGGCCGCCCAGGACGAGGAGGCGTTCGTCGCGGGGGGCTTCGCGCGGATGCTCGCCGAGACCGACCGCCCGGACTACGCCGCCCGGCTCCGGCTCGCCGATCCGCGGGCCGTCCACCGCAGCGCTGTCGCCCTCGTGGAGGGAAGCGTGCCCGCGCCGGGCGAACTGCTGGCCGGTCTCGGGATGCCCCGGACGTTCCTGGTGGGGGAGTTGAGCCTGCCGGACGCGGACGCGGAGAAGGTGGCCGCGCTCGGCATTCCGGTGGTCGAGGTGCCCGGCGCGGGACACAACCTGATGCTGGACAACCCCGACGGGTTCACGACGGCCCTTGCCGAGGCGCTCGCGGACGAGCCGACCGACTCGCTTCCCGGCCACCGCAGCGTCTGATCCGGTGGTCCGGCGGGGCCGCTTCCCGGCCACCGGAGCGTCTGATCCGGCCAGGTGAACGGGGGTCGACGGAGGTTCGATTGCAGGCGTATGGCGGATACATGACAAGACCCCAACTCCCTTGAGCTACGCCCGTAGAGCGGCGAGGCTGCTGATCACGCCGGGACCGGACACACCGGTCGCGGCCGTGTACGTGGCCCCACGTGCACCCCCCCACAGTCGCGCCGCCCCACCCGCTCGGGCGCGACGCCCATGAGGAGGACTCCCGCGCAATGGCACTCCCCAAGAGCAACAAGACCCGCCTCGCCGTGACGGCTTCCGCCGCGACCGCCGCCGCCCTGCTCGGCACCTTCGCCGCCGTCCCCGCCCAGGCCGCGCCCGCCGAAGGAACCGTCCTCGCGGCGGACTCGGCCGACGCGATCCCCGGCAGCTACATCGTCACCCTCAAGCAGGGCGCGGGCTTCAAGGCCGCCTCCGCCAAGGGCCGGAACCTGATAGCCGGTTACGGCGGCACGGTCCACAAGACCTTCGGCTCCGCCCTCAACGGCTACACGGCCACCCTCGGCGCCACCGAGGCCCGCCGCCTCGCCGCCGACCCCGCCGTCGCGTCCGTCGAGCAGAACCAGATCGTCCGTGCCGACGCGACGCAGTCCAACGCCCCCTGGGGCCTGGACCGCATCGACCAGGCCGCCCTGCCGCTGTCCGGCACGTACACGTACCCCGACAGCGCGGGCAGCGGCGTCACCGCCTTTGTGATCGACACCGGCGTGCGGATCAGCCACTCGGAGATCGCCGGACGCGCGGTGAACGGCTACGACGCCGTCGACGGCGACTCCGTCGCCCAGGACGGCAACGGCCACGGCACCCACGTCGCCACCACCATCGCCGGCTCCACCTACGGCGTGGCCAAGTCGGCGAAGATCGTCGCCGTCCGTGTCCTCGACAACAACGGCTCCGGCACCACCGCCGGTGTCATCGCGGGCATCGACTGGGTCACCTCGAACCACGCGGCGGGAGCCCCCGCCGTGGCCAACCTCTCCCTCGGCGGCAGTGCCTCCACCGCCCTCGACAACGCGGTGAAGAACTCCATCGCCGACGGCGTCACCTACGCGGTCGCCGCCGGCAACTCCGGCGTCAACGCCTCCTCCTCGTCGCCCGCCCGGGTCGCCGCCGCCATCACGGTCGGCGCCACGAACAGCGCCGACGCCAAGGCCAGCTGGTCCAACTACGGTTCGGTCCTCGACCTCTTCGCCCCCGGCGTCTCGATCACCGCCGGCTGGAACACCAGCGACACCGCCACCAACACCATCTCGGGCACCTCCATGGCCACCCCGCACGTGGCGGGCGCCGCCGCCGTCTACCTGGCCGGCCACACCTCCGCCACCCCGGCCCAGGTCGCGACCGCCCTGGTCGACGGCGCCACGCCCAACAAGGTGACCAGCCCGGGCAGCGGCTCCCCGAACCGCCTCCTGAGGATCGTCCAGTAATCACCGGCGCGGAACCGCCCCGGGGGCAGCCGACGCCTCCGGGGCGCTGCCACGACGTACCGGACCCTGAGAAGATCGTCGGGACCGAACGCCCGGTCCCGGCCCCTCAGGAGCAGCTGGTGCACACCCTCGCGTACGCCGACGTCAAGACCGCCGCCGAGCGCATCGGCGGCCACGTCCGCCCCGTCACGGTCGCCCCAGCCGACCCAGCCGGCGAGCCGTACGAGCTCCACCTCGCCCTGGAGCTCATGCAGCACACCGGCTCCTTCAAGGCCCGCGGCGCGCAGAACTTCCTCCTCGCCCACCGGGAGGTGGGCACCCTCCCCGACGCCGGCGTCACCATCGCCTCCGGCGGCAACGCGGGCCTCGCCTGCGCCTGGGCGGCCCGCCGACAGGGGGCCAGGGCCACCGTCTTCCTCCCCGCCACCGCACCCCAGGTGAAGGTCGACAAGCTGCGCGGCTACGACGCCGACGTACGGCTCGTCGGCACGGAGTACGCCGAGGCGCTCGCCGCCTGCGAGGCGTTCGCGGCCGAGACCGGGGCCCTCGCCTCCCACGCCTACGACCACCCCCTGATCGCCGCCGGGGCCGGCACCCTCCTCGACGAGATCCACCGGCTCGTCCCGGACCTCGACACCGTCGTCGTCGCGGTCGGCGGCGGTGGCCTCTTCGCCGGAGTCGCCACCGCCGCCCGGCACCACGGCATCCGTACCGTCGCCGTCGAACCCGAGAACTGCCGCGCCCTCGACGCGGCCCTGCGGGCCGGACACCCCGTCGACGTCACGGTCGACTCCGTCGCCGCCGACGCCCTCGGCGCCCGCCGCGCCACGCCGCTCGCCGTGAGCGCGACCCAGGACGCGTCGGTGCACTCCGTCCTCGTCGCGGACACCGACATCGTCCGGGCCCGCCGCGCCCTCTGGGACGACCGCCGCCTCGCCGTCGAACACGCCGCCGCCACCGCCCTGGCCGCTCTGGCGGCCCCGGCCGGGGACGGGGCCGACCGTCGCACCGGCTACCGCCCGGCGCCGGGGGAGAAGATCTGCGTCGTCCTCTGCGGCGCCAACACCGACCCGACGGACCTCACGACCACCGGTTCGTAGGACCGTACGACGCCAGGGGCGGCCGAAGACGAGGCCGGGACTCCGGATGCGTCAGGATGGCGTCATGACCGAGATCCTCACGCCCCGACTCCTCCTCCGCCGCTGGAGCGACGACGACCTCGTCCCCATGGCGGAGATCAACGCCGACCCCGAGGTCATGCGGTGGATCGGCGACGGCTCGGTCCGGGACCTGGAGCAGACCGCGGAAGCCATCGAACGGTGCGAGGAGGAATGGGACGAGGAAGGCTTCGGGATCTTCGCCGTCGAGCTCCTCGGCTCGGGAGAACTCATCGGCTTCGCCGGACTGTCCGTGCCCGAGTTCCTGCCGGAGGTGCTTCCCGCCGTGGAGATCGGCTGGCGTCTGGGCCGGCAGTTCTGGGGTCAGGGGTACGCCTCCGAGGCCGCCCACGCGGTCCTGGAGTTCGCCCTCCAGGACCGCGGGCTCGACCGGGTCGTCGCCATCACCCACACCGGCAACCGCGCTTCCGAGAACGTCATGCGCAAGCTCGGCATGGTGCCGGAGCGGGAGACGCGCCACCCGGTCTTCGACCTTCCCCTGCGGGTCTACGCCATCGACCTCACCGAATACCAGGCGTGACCACCGGGGCCTCGCCGGAGCACCGCCGGAGGCTCCCCGGCGAGGTCCCGCTCCGCGCCACCGTCAGTGGCGCTCCGGCAGGTCGCTCCCCGGCGTCAGTGGCGCTCCGGCAGGTCGCTCCCCGGCGTCAGTGGCGCTCCGGCAGGTCGCTCCCCGGCGTCAGTGGCGTTCCGGCAGGTCTCGCCCCGGCGTCAGTGGCGTTCCGGCAGGTCCCGCTCCGCCGGCAGCGGCGAGAAGTCGTTCGCCGCAGGCGAGGAGGTGGCTCGCGAGGAAGGTGCCACAGCCCGCTTCTTGCCGCAGAAAGCCGCCTCCAGGGTTCCGCCGAGGGCCGTGTTGGCGGCGCCGTGGTTCGAGGTGTTCGCCATGGCCGACAGGCTGCGCCGGCCGTCGCGGGTCGAGAACGCGTACGTGTAGAAGCCCTGGACGGTGCCGGTGTGCCCGTACACCCGGGTGCCGCAGGACAGGTCGTAGCGGCGCAGGCCGAGGCCGTAGAACCGGGTGTTGGCGGTGTCCGTCGGCGTGACCGTCGTCATCGCCTCCAGCATCGCCGGGGACAGCAGCCGGCCGCGCATCAGCGCGCTGGTGAAGGTGTTCAGGTCGGCGGGGGTGGAGATGACGGCGCCGGCGGACTGCGCCCAGGACACGGTCTGCTCCGTGGAGTCGACGAGCGGGTCCCCGGCCGCGTCCGGGTGCAGATAGCCCCGGACGTGCAGGCCCTTGATGCGCGTGTCGGGGTGGACGTACGACGTCGAGCTCAGCTTCAGCGGCTCGACGATGCGTCGCTCGTACGCGTCGGACACCGGTCGGCCCGTGAGCTTCTCGATGAGCATGCCGACGACGACGAAGTTCGCGTTGGAGTACTTGTACGCCACGCCGGGCTTGGTGGTGCGGGGCTCGCTCAGGGACAGGTCGACCAGCTCCTGGTAGCTGAAGACCCGGTTCCGTACGGCCTCGAAGCCCGGGACGGTGTCGTTGAACATCGCGTCCGTGTAGTCGGCGAGCCCGCTGCGATGGGTGAGGAGGTGACGGACCGTGATGCGGTCGTCGGGGAGCAGCCCGGGCAGGTAGCGGTTGACGGGCGCGTCGAGTTCCAGCCGGCCCTCCTCCACCAGCTGGAGGAGCACGACCGTGGAGAACGTCTTGCTGACGCTGCCGATCCGGAACCGCGCGTGGATGTCCATCCGCGCCCCCGACAGCCGGTCCTGGACCCCGACGGTTCGGCTCCGGGTCCCCTCGGGACCGGTGAACCGGGCCATCGCTCCCGGCGCGCCGTTGGCCATGGCCGAGTTCAGCGCGGCGACCACCCCCTCCATGTCCGGTGAGGGAACGGCGGGGGCGGCGGGGGCGGCGGGGGCGGTCCTCGCGGCGGGGGCGACGGGAGCGGCGAACGCCGGGGCGGCAGGGGCGACACCCGCCGCCAGGGCGGCGATCGCAGTGGCACTCACGGCCAGGCGGCGGTGCGAAGACAGGGGCACGGTGATTCCTCGGCTTCTTCGACATCGTGGAGCGCGGCACCCGACAGGGGCGAGCCGCGGGGCGGGGGTCCGCTCCGGTGTCGCGCATGACCCCCTTTGTCCACCGATCATGAGGGCCGTCGTCCGCGAAACGTTCCTGACACGAGGGAACAAGATCCGGACGGCGTAGTTGCGTCCCGGGCCACGGCCCGACGTGGGGCGGCTGCCCAGCCGGCCCCCGGAAGGAACGGGCTCCTGCCGACAGACAACGGCCCCGGGGGAGCACGACCATGGCGCTGGTCACGCTTGCGAGGACGCGCAACGGGCCGCATCCGCAGAGGAGTTCACATGTCACGGAGTGGGGGCCGCGCACTCGTCGGCCTGTTGCTCGCCTTCCTGGTGGCGGCGTACGCAGGGCCGGGCACCGCCGAGCGACCGAGCCGTCGACCGGCACGATCCCGTCGGTCGGCACCGCCTGGGACCAGCCGGGTCCGTACGAGGTGACCGTCGACATCGAGGCGGTGCACACCTTCTACCACCCGAAGGAGATGGGCGGCGAGGAGAGCTCCACCCGGTCGTGATCTGGGGCGACGGCACCGGCGCGCTTCCCGGGATCTACAGCTCTCTCCTGCGCCACTGGGCGAGCCACGGCTTCATCGTCGCCGCCGCCAACACCCCCACCTCCAACTTCGCGATCGGCATGCGGGCCGGGATCGACGTACTGGAGCAGCGGAACGCCGACAGCTCCAGCCCCTACTACCGGAAGGTCGACCTCGAACACATCGGCTCCGCCGGCCACTCGCAGGGCGGCGCGGCCGCGGTCAACGCCGCCGTCGACCCCCGCGTCGACACCGCCGTCCCCATCCAGCCGGGGCCGCTCACCGACCCCGACCTGATGGACGAGCCCGTCTTCTACCTGGCGGCGAGTGCGACCTGACGGTGTGGCCGGCCCTCGTGCAGGCGCTGTACCGGGACTCGTCCCACGTCCCCGCCGTCTACGGCGAGGTCCGCGGCGCGGGCCACCTCAGCTCCATCGGGGACGGCGGCGACTTCCGCGCCCCGACCACGGCCTGGCTGCGGTTCTGGCTGATGGGCGACGAGAACGCCCGCGGGATGGTCTTCGGGCCGGGCTGCGCCCACTGCACGGACACCGACCTGTGGTCCGGCTGGGACCGCAACACCCTGGCACTCCAGATCCCGGGGCCTCCGGTCTGACGGCCGCCCGCTCCGGCACGGTAGGGTCCCGGCGGTCGCGATGATCTTCGCGACGGCCGAGGGACGCACCCTGGAGGCGGTGAGCGGCGGAGCCCGCCTCGGCGAGGGCGACGAGGTCCGGTTCTACGTCGACGGAGCGCTCAAGGCCCCGGTCGCCGACGTACGGATGCCCGGCGCGACGTGCCCCTTCGTCGAGACGCACGTGGACGTCGTCCACATGCGCAGGCACACGCGTCCTCGCGCGTACGGCTCGCGTCCTCTGGCGGGGGTGAGGGCCCCGGCCCACCCGACCGCCGCTGACCAGCGAGGACACCCGTACGCGTACCCTCGTGGACGTGTCTGCTTCACCTCTTCACCGCGTCGCCGTCCTCGTACTCGAAGGCGCCAAACCCCTCGACGTCGGAATCCCCGCGCAGGTCTTCACGACCCGGGCCAGCATGCCGTACGAGGTACGGGTCTGCGGCGCCGAACCCGGCGTCGTGGCCGGCGGCGACGGCCTGTCGTACCAGGTCGCCCACGGCCTCGAAGCACTCGCGTGGGCCGACATCGTCTTCGTCCCCGGCTACCGCCACCCGGACCGCGAGGACCCGCCGCGCGCCGTCGTCGACGCGCTGATCGCCGCCCACGACCGCGGGGCCAGGCTCGCCGCCATCTCGACGGGGGCCTTCGCCCTCGCCGCGACGGGACTCCTCGACGGCAAGCGCGCCACGACGCACTGGCACTACGCGCGGGCGCTCGCGGCCAAGCGCCCCCTCATCCAGGTCGACGAGAACGTCCTCTTCGTCGACGAGGGCAGCATGCTGACCTCCGCCGGCGCCGCGTCCGGCATCGACCTGTGCCTCCACATCCTGCGCCGGGACCTCGGTGTGGCCGCGTCGAACCACGCCGCCCGGCGCCTGGTCGCCGCCCCGTACCGCAGCGGCGGCCAGGCACAGTACGTACCGCGCAGCGTCCCGGAGCCGCTCGGCGAGCGGTTCGCCGCCACCCGCGAATGGGCCCTGCACCGGCTCGGCGACCCCCTCACCCTGGAGATACTCGCGCGGCACGCGGCGGTGTCACCGCGCACCTTCTCCCGCCGGTTCGCCGAGGACACCGGCTACACGCCGATGCAGTGGGTCATGCGGGCCCGCATCGACATGGCCCGCGAACTGCTCGAACGCTCCGAGCGGGGCGTCGAGCAGATCGCCGCCGACGTGGGCCTGGGCACCGGCGCGAACCTCCGCCTGCACTTCCAGCACATCCTCGGCACCACGCCCAGCGAGTACCGGCGCACCTTCGCGCAGGGGGAATAGGGCGCCTTGCCCGATCCTTCGGGTGACCTTGGCGCGATACTTGCGGACCGTGGCGATCACGCCGCTGGTTGAGGAGGGCGTTCCGCGCGAACCTGGGTGGCGAAACAGAAGGTCGGAAGGGACACCGCACATGACTCGCATCGCCATCAACGGTTTCGGTCGCATCGGCCGCAACGTGCTGCGCGCGCTCCTGGAGCGCGACACCGACCTCGAGGTCGTCGCCGTCAACGACCTGACGGAGCCCACCGCCCTCGCGCGGCTCCTCGCCTTCGACTCGACGTCGGGCCGCCTCGGCCGCCCGGTGACGGTCGACGGCGACACCCTCGTCGTCGACGGCCGCCGCATCAAGGTGCTCGCCGAGCGCGAGCCGGCGCAGCTGCCCTGGGCCGAACTCGGCGTGGACATCGTCCTGGAGTCGACCGGCCGCTTCACCTCGGCCAAGGCCGCCCGCGCGCACCTCGACGCCGGGGCCAAGAAGGTGCTCGTCAGCGCGCCCGCGGACGGCGCCGACGTCACCCTCGCGTACGGCGTGAACACCGACGCGTACGACGCCGAGCTGCACACGATCGTCTCGAACGCCTCCTGCACGACCAACGCGCTCGCGCCCCTCGCGAAGGTCCTCGACGACCTCGCCGGCATCGAGCACGGCTTCATGACGACCGTTCACGCCTACACGCAGGAGCAGAACCTGCAGGACGGCCCGCACCGCGACCCGCGCCGTGCCCGCGCCGCCGGCGTCAACATCGTGCCGACCTCCACGGGCGCCGCGAAGGCCATCGGCCTCGTGCTGCCGAACCTGGACGGCAAGCTGTCCGGCGACTCGATCCGCGTGCCCGTCCCGGTGGGTTCGATCGTCGAGCTGAACACGACCGTCGCCCGCGACGTGACCGTCGAGGACGTCCTGGCGGCCTACCGCACCGCCGCCGAGGGCCCGCTGGCCGGTGTCCTGGAGTACTCGGAGGACCCGCTGGTCTCCGCCGACATCGTCGGCAACCCGCACTCCTCGATCTTCGACTCGGCGCTCACCCGCGTCGAGGGCCGCCACGTCAAGGTCGTCGCCTGGTACGACAACGAGTGGGGCTTCTCGAACCGTGTCATCGACACGCTGCAGCTCCTCGCCGCGCGCTGACGACCCGCCCACCCCGCCGCAGGGCGGGGGCGGGCACGAACACACGCCGACTCGGACCGCACACGAGTCGGCGTGTGACGCGTTTCCGGGCGGGAACCGTCCCTCAGCCGACCGCGTCGAACAGCAGCTTCGCGGCCAGCGTGGCCCCGTCCGAGCGGATAGTGCCGGCCACGGCGGCCGCGCGGGCGAGGGTCGCGGGAGCGAGCGCCGCTGCGAGGGCGACCGACAGCGACTCGACGGTCGGACTCGGGCCCTCGTGTCCGACACCGATGCCGAGGTCGGACACACGGCCCGCCCAGTACGGCTGGTCGGCACCCTGGGGGACGACCACCTGGGGCGCGCCGGCCCGCGCGGCGGTCGTCGTGGTGCCGCCGCTGCCGTGGTGCACGACGGCGGCCACCCGGCGGAACAGCGCCCGGTGGTTGACCTCGCCGACGACGAAGCAGTCGTCGTGGTCGTCGACGACGTCGAGACCGGCCCAGCCCCGGGCGATCAGCACGCGCCGGCCCTGCGCGCGGACCGCCTCGACGGCCACCCGCGCGATGTCCGGGGCGGCACCCGTCGTCGTACTCCCGAAGCCCGCGTACACCGGCGGATCACCGCCGTCCAGGAACTCCACCAGAGCGGCGGGGAGCGGGCGTTCGTCGGGGAGGATCCACGCGCCGGTCTGCACGACGTCCAGATCCGTCGGCTGCCACGGATCCAGGACCGGGTCCGTGGCCAGCCACGGCCGGTCCGTGAAGGCGTAGTCGCGGACGTTCTCCACCGGCGCCAGGCCGGCCGCGGCCCGCTGGTCGTTGAGCATGTCCCCGAACATCTCGTCCGCGATCCGGGCGTCCAGGTCCCACAGCACCCGGTTGTCCGTCACCTCCGCAGGCAGCGGCCGTCCCCGCCGGGCGGGCGGCCGGCGGTACGGCGAAGGCAGCACGACCTGCTGATGGCTGGCGTGTACGTAACGGATCCCGAGCCTCTCGGCCACCGACCGAGCGCCCGCGGTGACCGGCAACGGTCCGCTGGCCACCAGCACGTCGCCTCCCTCGGCCTCCGAGGCGACCGTCCCGAACTGCGCGGCCATCAACTCGGCCACCCGCTGCGCCAGACCCGCCGACCCCGGCGCCACCGTCGTCACGAGCGGCCGCACCGGTTGCCCGGTCGGCACCACCGCAAGCCCGGCCGCACCGAGCCGCTCCACGAACTCCTCGTCGGGCGGCGCGCACACCCGCACCTCGGCCCCGAGCTCCCGCAACGCCACCGCGAGCCCCGCCATGGGCTCGACGCTTCCCCGCGCCCCATACGTCGACAACACCACACGCACCCTGCGACACCCCTTCCGTCCTGAAGGCGCGATTCTGCGCCAGAACCTGGTCCCTTCCGCAAGTCCCCCTGTTGGCCGGGGGTTTGCCTCAGTGGGAGAGGGCTGGGAGCGCGTACACAGCGAGTACTGTCACGCGTCCTCCCTCTCGCGTCGCGGCTCTCGAAGCCAACCACGTCGACGTGGCACGCGGCGAAAACCGTTCGCCCCGTTCGCGGGCCGGGTGGCAGGGTGCGGGACATGGCACCCCAGTACCAGATCCGTGCCGACCACGACGCACGCACCCTCGTGGTCTACCAGGCCTACTCGCCCGCCGTCGCCGACGCGGCGCTGCGGGCCGGGCGGTTCGTCGCTCCGTTCTCCTTCCAGCGGATGACGTGGATCAAGCCCTCGTTCCTGTGGCTGATGCACCGCAGCAACTGGGCCAGGAAGCCAGGCCAGGAGCGGATCCTCGCCGTGCGGCTCACCCGCGAGGGGTGGGAGGAGGCCCTGTCCCGGGCCGTGCTGACGACCGCGGACCCGGCAGCCGTGGCGCGGGCGGCCGTGCATGTGCAGTGGGATCCGGAGCGCTCGGTTCGCGGGGCGGCTCTGAACCACTACAGCATCCAGGTCGGGATCAGCCGTCATCTGATCCGCACGTTCAACGACGACTGGATCGTGGGTCTCACCGACGTCACGCCCCAGGTCCGCAAGGCGGCGACCTTGATCCAGTCGGGGCGTGCGGACAGGGCGCAGGGTCTGCTCCCCGCCGAGCGCGTCTACCCGCTGCCCCGGACGCTGCAGACGCTTCTGTGCCCGGGGGCGTGACGGGTGCCGCAGTCCGCTGGATACCGTGGCGCGGTGAAGCCCACCACCCCCTACCGTCCCCTCGACGTCACCGTCCCCTTTCCCGAACTGACGGCGTACGCGCGCACCGCGACGCGGCTGCATCCGCGCCCCGGCGCGCCCTCGGCCGCCGACAGCCACGTGGGCGGGCCGCTGCTGTGGCCCGAGGACGAGGCGTGGCCGGAGTGCCGGGAGCACGGCAGGGTCCGGGGCGTGCGGCCGCGACGGGCCCGCCGCTACGAGGAGATCCTCGCGGCGGCAGCGGCACGGCCCCGGCCGGCCGACGGCTCGGGGTGGGCGTACACCGCCGCCGAGCGGGCCGAGGTCCAGGCGATGACCGACGCCGGACACCAGCCGGACGAGCACGACGGCAGCCCTCTGCCGCTCCTCGCTCTCGCCCAGTTCCACGCGCGCGACGTGCCCGACCTGGCGGCCTTCGCCCCTCCGGGGACGGACCTGGTCCAGGTGCTGTGGTGCCCGTTCGCCGGGCACGAGGACGGTTCGTACAGCCACTTCGGGCCGTCGACGCGCCTCTTCTGGCGCCGCGCGGCGGACGTGACGAACCCGCTGTCCGTACAGCCCGAGCCGCCGATCGTGGAGCGCACGTGGTACCTGCCGGTGCCGTGCGTGCTCCACCCGGAGCAGGTCACCGAGTACCCGTGGGCCGACTACCTGCCGCCGGCCCTCGTGTCACGGATCGAGGCGTGGGAGGACGACATCGAGGCGCGGGTGGGCCGCGACGCGGCGCCCACCTACCAGTACGACCTCTCCATCGCGCCGGGCTGGAAGATCGGCGGCTGGGACTCCTGGCACAGGACCGACCTCGTGCGGCTCCACTGCGAGGCCTGCGGTGCCGGGATGCGCCCGCTGCTCACCATGGACCGGTGCGAATCCCAGGCCAGTTGGGGCCCCTTCCCCGGCCCCGGCTGCCCCACCGGCGTCACGGCCGGGCGCGACGAGTACCGGGCGTTCGTCTGCCCGGCCGACCCCACGCATCCCCACCGGATGAGTGCTCAGTAGGACGCCCAGGGGCGTTGTCAGTGCCCTGCGACAAGATGTTCGACATGACGACAACGCCCGCCGTTGAGGCGCACTTCAGCCTGTCCAGCCATGCCGCGTACGAGGCCGCCATCGAGCGTCTGCGCGACGCGTCCCGCACGTACTTCGGCGCGGGCTACAGCGTCATGGACGACGCCACGTACGACCGGCTGCGGCTCGCGGTGAAGGCCTGGGAGGCGGTGCATCCCGAGGACGTCGCCCCGGACTCGCCCGCCGACCAGGTCGCCGACGGAGCCGCCCCGGCCGGCGACGTCGCCCACACCACGCCGCTGCTCAGCCTCGACAACGTCTTCGCGCCGGAGGAACTCCTCGCCTGGGGCGCCTCCCTCCATCGGCGGCTCGGGCACGAGCCGGCCGGGGGGTTCACCGTCGAGCCGAAGATGGACGGCGCCGCCGTCGCCGCCCGCTACCGCGACGGCCGCCTGGTGCAGATCATCACCCGCGGCGACGGCACGCAGGGCGAGGACGTCAGCCACGTCATCGGGACGATCGTGGGCCTGCCCGAGCAGCTGCCCGTCCCCGCCACCTTCGAGGCGCGCGGCGAAGTGCTCTTCACCCAGGAGCAGTTCGAGGCCGCGAACGAGACACGGATCGCCCACGGCGGAGACGTCTTCGCCAATCCGCGCAACGGCGCCGCCGGCACGCTGCGGGCGAAGGACCGGCCCTACCGACTGGCCATGACCTTCTGGGCGTACGGCGCGGTCGACCTGGACGGCGTGGCGTACCTGCCCGCCGGGGCCGGTCACGCCGGGACCCTGGCCGCGGTGGCGGAAGCCGGTGTGCAGACCACGGCGGCCACCCCGGCCGGGCTGCACGTCGTCGCCACCCTCGCCGAGGCCCAGGAGAAGGTCGAAGCGATCGCGGCGATGCGCGCGACCCTGCCCTTCGGCATCGACGGCGTCGTCATCAAGGCCGACAGCGCCACCGAGCAGGCGACGGCCGGCTTCGGCAGCCGCTTCCCGTACTGGGCCATCGCCTACAAGCTCCCGGCCGTCGAGCGCCAGACCGTCCTCCAGGACGTGTTCTGGGAGGTGGGCCGTACGGGTGTGCTCGCCCCGACGGCCGTGCTCGCCCCCGTGGAGCTCGACGGCTCCACCGTCACCCGCGCCACCCTGCACAACCCCGCCGACATCCTCCGCCGCGACCTCCACATCGGCGACACGGTGACCGTCCACAAGGCCGGTGACATCATCCCGCGCGTCCAGGCCGCCGTCGTCGAGCTCCGCCCGCAGGACGCCCGGCCCGTGCCCCTGCCGGAGGAGTGCCCGAACTGCGGCGGGGAGATCGACAAGAGCCAGGAGCGGTGGCGCTGCGCGAAGGGCACCGCCTGCGCGCTCGCGCCGCTGATCGAGTACGTCGCGGGGCGCGACATCCTCGACATCGACGGCCTCGGCAGGAAGTACGTCGACGCGCTGATCGCCGCCGGGGTCGTCGGAGACGTCGCCGACCTGTTCACCCTCACCGAGGAGCAGCTCACCACCGCGTCCGGCAGCGCCAAGCGGGGCGCGAAGCTGGCCGAGCAGATCCGGCTCGCCAAGTCCCGGCCCCTCAGCCGCGTCTTCTGCGCGCTCGGCGTGCCGGGCACCGGCCGCAGCATGTCCCGGCGCATCGCCGCGCACTTCGGCACGATGGAGGCCATCAGGGCGGCCGACGCCGACGCCCTGCAGGAGGTCGAGGGCATAGGCCCGGAGAAGGCGCCCGTCATCGTGGAGCAGGTCTCGGCACTCGCCCCGGTGATCGACAAGCTGATCGCGGCGGGCGTCGCCATGACCGAGCCGCGACAGGAGAAGGCCGAGGACGCGCCCGAAGGGCCGCTGAGCGGGAAGACCGTCGTCGTCACGGGCAAGATGACCGGGCCGCTCGACGGCTGGGGCCGCTCCGAGATGGGCGCGCTCATCGAGAAGGCCGGCGGGCGCGTGGGCAGCGGCGTCAACTCCAGGACCACGTACCTGGTCGCGGCGCCGTCCGCCAACGGCAAGCCCAGCTCGAAGGCCGTCAAGGCCCAGGAACTGGGCGTCGAGGTCCTCGCTCCGGAGGACTTCGCCACGCTGGTGGCCGCTTACCTGGACTGAGCGGCAGGCTTCCTGACGCCGCTACAGGCGCGTCAGTCGACGCTGCTCCTCGGGCGGGGAACGGCCACGGTGCGGGGGAGCCGGGGCGGGGCGCCGAAGCGGACCGGAACGCCCGGTGAGTACAGCACGCTCACGGGCTCCCCGAGGGGGCGACGGAGCCCGGCCGCCGTGAGGAGGCTCTCGTCGCAGCCGAGCAGGCGGGCGCGGTGCAGCGGCCAGCGCGGGTGGGTGTTCGGGAGATAGAGAGGGCGCCCGCGGAAGGAGCTGTGCATGCCCCAGCGGGCGGTCAGGAAGTGTTCGAGCGCCGTGGGCTCTGCGATCCGCTCGCCGATGTCCAGGCTGATCGCGCTGTGCGCCCCGCGCGGCCCCGGCCACCGACGCCTGCTGGTGTACGTGACGGTGGAGCCGTCGCTCCGGACGGTCATCTTCGACCACACGTACGGGATGCGGAACGCCCACCGCCCGACCGTCACCGGGACGAGACGGGACGCGTCGAGGGAGCGGAACACCACACCGCGGCGCCCGTGACCGTCCACCGAGTACAGGCGGACGTTCGTCTCCGGAAAGCTCCCGAGGTACGGGATCCCCGGCAGTCGGAACCAGCCGACGCGGTGCATCCGGAAGGCGACGAGCCCCACGTAGGTGACGCCGTCGAGGGCGTCGGGCACCGTCCCGGCGGGAAGGAGCGGAGCCACCTCGGCGGGATCCGCGGGCCAGTGCAGAAACGCCAGGTCCAGCCAGGACTGGGTGAGCAGGGTGCGGTCGGCCCGGTGCGGTGGGTCGACCGACACGGGCTCGGGCTCCGGGGCGGGCGGGGTCTGCGGCATCGCGCCAGTATCCAGGGTCCGCACCTTTGCGTGCGTCGCGCGGGGGCCGCGCTCAGGCCGGCGTCCCGTCGTGGCCGCCGCTCACGCCCTCTCCGCCTGCGTCTCGTGGCGCGCGCCCCTCACGCCCCGTCCGCCGGCGTCGCGTCGTGGGTCGCCCCTCACGCCCCGTCCGCCGGCGCCGTGCCCGAGGCCTCGGCCGCGATGCGGTCGAACTGCGCCCCCATGGCCGCGGAGAGCGCCTGCGCGGCGGACAGCGGCCGGACCATGACCATGAAGTCGTCGATGAGGCCCTGCTCGTCGAGGTGGAGGAAGTCGCAGCCGGTGATCGCGCGGTCCCCGACCTTCGCCTCGAAGACGAGGGCGTGGTCGCGACCGTCCTCGCCGGTGATCTCCCGCACGTAGCGGAAGTCGGTGAGGACACGGGAGACGCCGCGCAGGATGGCCGCGGTGATCGCCCTGCCGGCGTAGGGCTTGAAGGCCACGGGGCTGGTGAAGACGACGTCCTCTGCGAGCAGCGCCTCGATTGCCCCGTGGTCGTTCGCCTCGACGGCCTGACGGAAGGACTTCATGGACAGCTCCACAACTAGTCAATTAATTGAGTAGATGGGAACGACGTTAGTGGCGCGAGGCAGCCCTGTCCAGGTCCGACAAGGCCCTCGTCCCCGGCGAACTCGGGAGGGGTGAGGGCCTTGTCGGGCGGGGTCGTACTCGGGCGGTCAGGCCAGCTTCTTGAGCAGCTCCGCGGCGAGAGGGGCGGAGGAGGACGGGTTCTGGCCGGTGACCAGGTTGCCGTCGACGATGACGTGCGGCGCCCACGGCTCTGCGACCTGCACGTCCACGCCCGCCTCGACGAGCCGGGTCTCGAGCAGCCACTTCGCCCGGTCGGCGAGGCCCGCCTGGGTCTCCTCGGCGTTCGTGAAGGCGGCGACCTTGCGGCCGGCGAAGGCGTTCGAGCCGTCGGCGCCGGTGGCGGCGAGGAGCGCGGCCGGGCCGTGGCAGACCACGCCCAGCGGCTTGCCCGACCGCAGGGCGTCGATCAGGAGCCGGCCGGAGGTGGCGTTCACCGCGAGGTCTTCCATGGGGCCGTGGCCGCCGGGGTAGAAGACGGCGTCGTAATCGGCCAGACGGACGTCCTCCAGCTGGATCGGCTTCTTGATCTCCTCGATGGCGGCGAGGCCCGCGGCGATCTTGTCCGCGCCCTCCTGGCCGCCGTTGGCCTCCGGCGCGAGGCTCCCCGCGTCGACGGTCGGGGTGACACCCCCCGGCGTGGCGACGACGACCTCGTGACCGGCGGCCTTGAACGCCTGGTACGGAGCGACGGCCTCCTCGGCCCAGAAGCCGGTCGGGTGCTTGGTGCCGTCGGCCAGGGTCCAGTGGTCGGCGCCGGTCATCACGAAAAGGATCTTCGACATACGGGAGCTCCAAGGGATGGCGGGCCCGGTCGGGGCCCGGGGGCGGGGATGCGCACACTGACACTCTCGTCCGAGCGGCGTTCCGCTGCGCGATGATCAGTGCGGCGATGTCCTCGACAGTAGGCCGGTGATCCATCGGTTTCCAATGGGGAAACCAATGTCTCCCATAGGGATCCCGATGTCTCAGGGTCCGGGAGAGCCCCCGCCGTCTCAGGCCCGCATCACCCGCCCACCTCCCCGTCCGGGTCATGGAGCGTGATCGCCTGGACGGGGCAGGCGCGGACCGCCTCGCGGACCAGCGTCCCGGTCCCGTCCTCGCGGCCCTCGACCACCGTCCCGAAGCCGTCGTCGTCCTGCGTGAAGACGTCCGGGGAGGTCAGCGCACACTGCCCCGCGCCGATACAGACGTCCGAGTCGATGGAGACCCGCATGCGCACCGCTCCTCTCACCAGGTGACGGGGAGTTCGAGCATCCCCTGGATCGTGTCGCCCGGTTTGAACGGGATCTCCTCGGCGGGGACGGCCAGCCGCAGCCCAGGCAGCCGGCGCAGCAGGGTCCCGAGCGCGATCTCCAGCTCCGCCCGCGCGAGGTTCTGCCCGAGGCACTGGTGGATGCCGAAACCGAACGCCACGTGGTGGCGGGCGGACCGGGTCCAGTCGAGGGTGTCCGGATCGGCGTAGGCGGCGGCGTCCCTGTTGATGACCGAGGTCGAGAAGACCACGCCCTCGCCCGCGCGGATCACCGTCCCGGCGACGTCGATGTCCTCCCGCGCGACCCGCAGCAGTCCGTCGGCGATCGACAGGAACCGCAGCAGCTCCTCCACGGCGGCGGGTACGAGCCCGGGATCCGCGCGCAGTTCGGCCAGCCGCTCCGGATGGCGCAGCAGGGTGTACGTGCCCAGCGAGATCATGTTCGCCGTGGTCTCGTGCCCGGCCACCAGCAGGATCGTGGCGAGCTGCACCAACTCCTCGCGGTCGGGACCGCCGTTGCCGCGGGCCACCAGGTCGTCCAGGACGCCGTCCCCGGGCTTCAGGCGCTTGTGGTCGATCAAGTCGCCCAGATAGCCCTCCAGTCGGGCCAGCGCTTCCTCGGTGTCCGCCACCGTCGGGCCGCGCAGCAGCCGCCGCGACTGCTCCTCGAAGAAGTCGTGGTCCGCGTACGGCACTCCGAGCAGGTCGCAGATGACGATCGACGGCACCGGCAGCGCGAACGCGCTCACCAGCTCGGCCGGCGGGCCCTGCGCCTCCATCGCGTCCAGGAGCCGGTCCACGGTCTCCTGGATGCGGGGCCGCAGGCTTTCGGCACGCTTGAGGGTGAAGCTCGGGATCAGCAGCCGCCGCTGGACGTTGTGCTCGGGGTCGTCCCAGCCGAGCAGCGCCGCGCGGCGGCGTCTCCGGACGGCCGTGGCACGCTCCGTCGGCAGCGGGAAGTCGCCACGCGTGGAGTCGGTGGACAGGCGCTGGTCCGCGAGGAGTGTGCGCGCGGCCGCGTGTCCGGTGACGAACCACACCTGCCTTCCGTCCCACAGGGTGACCCGCGACAACGGGCGCTCCTCCTCGGTCCGGGGATAGGCGGTGGGCGGGTGGTAGGGGCAGGTCCGGTCTTGGGGGAACGCCACGGCTTCGGTCACGGGGGCCTCGCTAGGGCGGAGCGGCGGAAGGGGCTGTGGGGTCGTCATCTGCGGCGCCGGCATCTGGGGTTCCGTCATCTGTGGTGCCGGCATGCGTGGTTACTTCATCTGTGGTGCCGTCTCCACTACATGCCTCAGGCACCTATCTGGTCTACGCACAGTTCGGCCAATTCACCGGAACGGGGGTAGTCCTCGTGAGGAAGGTGACGAGGCGGCAGATCGCGCCCGCTCTCAGGACGGTGGCGACAGCGGGATGACGGCCGTCAGGACCGTCCCCTCGCCCGGTGCCGATTCGATGGTCAGGGCGCCGCCGAGCTGCCGGACACGCGCGCGCATGGCCGGCAGGCCGTGGCCGCGCATCCCTCCGGGCTGCTCGACGGGGTCGAAGCCCCGGCCGTCGTCGGCGATGTCCAGGACGACCTGATCGTCCAGGTGGCTCAGGGTCAGGGCCGCCGTGCCGGCGTCGGCGTGCTCGCGGATGTTGGACAGGGCGCCCTGGGCGATCCGTAGCAACGCCGCCTGTACGCGGTCGGGGAGGGCGGCGGTGGGCGTGCCGTCCTGGTGGAAACGGATCTGGAGCGTGTCGGAGGACTCCCGCTCGGCCAGCGTGCGCAGCGCCTCGTCGAGGCTGCCGCCGCCGGCGAGGTCGGCGGGCGCGAGGTCGTGGACGACGCGGCGGGCCTCGGCCAGGTTGTGCTCGGCGATGGATTCGGCCGTACGGATGTGGCGGCGGGCGGCCGCCGGGTCGGTCTCCCAGAGCCGGTCGGCGGCCTGGAGCAGCATCTGCTGGCTCGACAGGCCCTGCGCGAGGGTGTCGTGGATCTCCATGGAGAGCCGCTGGCGCTCGGCGAGGGCGCCCTCGCGCCGTTCGGTCGCGGCCAGTTCCCGGCGGGTGCGGACGAGGTCGATGATGACGGACCGCAGCCGGTCCGCCTGGCGCTGGGAGTAGATGAAGACGGCGGTGGCGACGGCGGCGACGGCAGGCGGAGCGAACATCAGGTTCGGGTCGAAGCCGAAGCGCAGCCGCAGCTTCACCTGGGCGCCCACGACGATGGCGGTGAGGAGGGCGACCAGGGTGATCGCCGAGCGGGTACGCAGGGAACGCAGGCCCGTGTAGAAGAGCGGCACCGCGCACCAGCCGAAGCTCGGCGCCAGGGCCACGAGGGCGAGCCAGGTCCCGATGACGGCCGCCAGCCAGAACCCGTGCGCCGGAGTGGGGGTTCGGCGACCCCGCCCCTCGGACCGGTCGCCGCGCTCCGCCGTCCCGGCCGGGTCGCCGGGCCCGTCGTCCTGGCCGGGGCCGAGGACCGGACCGAGGACGTACAGAAGCGCCAGCACGATGGCGAGGATGATCACCCAGGGCGTCCCGGGAGCGTCGGGGTGGACCATCAGGTACCGGGAAAGTGACGAGCACAGCAGGACGAAGAACGCCACGTGCATCACGGTCGCGAGCCATCCGGCGTCCGGGTCGGTCGCCTCCGTGTCGATCGGCGACCGCATGTCCATCCGCACCGTCCACTCCTTGCCTGCCGCCGACCGCTCTCCCGAGCCCCAGGCTATCCGGATGATCATATTCCGAATCGACCGATCGCTTGGCTCCGTGAGGTCCGCCGGGCGCGCCGGACCAAGAGGCGAGCCCGTGGAAGCGCCCCGTCGTGCGCCACGTTCTCCTTCCGGCGTATGCCGGTCTGGCAGGCGATCGCCCTCGGCCGGAGCGCGCCGGCGGCCGCAGGCCCTGGCTCGCCGCACGGCTCGGCCGGCTCGTCAGCACGCCCCGACCCCCGGGGCCTCGGTAGGCTGCGTGGTCATGACACGCGTCTGGATCCTGCCGATACTGATCGTCCTCACCGGCTCACTCGTCGCGACCGGGCTGATCACCCGGGGCAGCCCCGGCGAAGGCACCGTGATCCTCCTGGCGTTCCTGCTGCTCGCGGCAGTCAACTCGCCGCTGATCTACCCCAGGTCGATCGGCGCGGTGGAAGCCCGGCGCCGCAGCGAGGAGGACGGCCGGCCGATCGTCTACTGGCGGCCGGGATGCCCGTACTGCATGCGGCTGCGCATGAGCCTGGGCCGCCGTGCCCGCCGGTTGTACTGGGTGAACATCTGGCGCGACGCGGACGGAGCGGCGGCCGTGAGGGCGGCGAACGACGGCGACGAGACCGTGCCGACGGTCGTCGTGGCGGGCCGGCCGTTCACCAACCCCGATCCCGCGTGGGTGCGCGAGCAGCTCTCGCCTTCCGCCTGACCGGTCAGCTCGCTCCCTCCTCCGTCCAGGGGCGGAGCTTCTCCGGGTTGCGGACCGCCCAGATACGGGTGACACGGCCGTCGGCCAGCTCGAACGCCGCCACGGTCGCGGTGACGCCGGCATTCTGGGCGACCAGGCCGGGCTGACCGTTGACGGTCCGTTCCAGGAGGGTGAGCCCGGGAGCCTTGTCGGCGATGTGGATGAGGTACTGGGCGATGAGCCTGCTGCCCTCGACGGGACGCAGCACGGTGCCCACCAGGCCTCCGCCGTCGGCGGTCATCGTGGCGTCGGGGTCGAGCAGATCGACGAGGGCCTTGATGTTCCTGGCCTCCCACGCCTCCTTGAAGTTCCGTACCAGAGCGGCCCGTCCGGCCACCGGCGCGGCCGGGGGCTGCGCGGCGCGGACGCGCCGACGGGCCGAGGAGGCCAGCTGCCGGCAGGCCGCGGGGGACCGGCCGACGATCTCGGCGACCTCGGCGAAGGGGTACCGGAAGACGTCGTGGAGGATGAACGCCACGCGTTCGGCGGGCGTCATCGACTCCAGTACGACGAGGAACGCCATGTTCACCGACTCGTCCAGGGTGATCCGGTCGGCGGGGTCGACCGGCTCGGACCGGTCGCCGTCCGCACGCACACTGGACCACTCCGCACGGTCGGGCAGCGGTTCCGGCAGCCACGTCCCGACGTAGCGCTCGCGCCGGACCCGCGCCGAGCCGAGCATGTCCAGACAGACCCGGCCCGCCACCGTCGTCAGCCAGGCCCCGGGAGAGTCGACCGCCCCGCGCTGCCGCGGCGACAGCGCGTACCAGCGGGCGTACGTCTCCTGTACGGCGTCCTCGGCCTCCGCAAGCGAACCGAGCAGCCGGTAGCCGACGTTGAGCAGGTGACGCCGCTCGCCGACGACCACGCTCAGGTCCGGCTCGGACCGGTCGAGCCCCGGCTCGATGGAGGTGCTCATGATCGCGCGTGCTCCCTGGTTCGTCCGTCTCGTCCGGTGACGCTCTCGGTCCCGTGTCCGTACGACGCGAGGACGTCCCCGGAAGACAACTTCCGGCACCCGCCTCACATTTCCCGGGCCTGCGTCGTCGGACAGTCGAGACACTACCGAGCCACCGCCACGAGGCAACCGCCGCGAGGCAGAAGAAAAGGATCACGTCATGGCCACGACTGCGCAGACCACCGCGGAGACCACGGCAGCAGAGGGCAGCGGCAGCCACACCTTCCTGCGGGTCTCGATCGCCCTGCAGACCCTCACCCTCTTCTTCCAGGCGACAACCGCCGGTCTTCTGCTGACCTCGTCCACCGGAGAGCTGCTCCACAGCATCGGGGCACGCGTGACGTACGGCGCGACCATGCTGTACGTCATCGCGGCGGTCCTGGCCTGGAAGCCGGGCGGCGGTTCGCCCCGCCCCATCCTCTACTCCACCGGCTTCCTCGTCCTCTCCTCGATACAGGTGGTGCTGGGGATCGCGCACAAGCCGGCCCTCCATCTCCCCCTGGGAGTCCTGATGTTCGGCCTCAGCGTGCTGGCCCTCGGCCAGGTCCTCACCGCCCGGTGGAAGGGTCGTTCCGGCGCGGCGCGGCGGTAGTTCACCGCCCGGCCGGCCCCCGGCGAGCGGCGTGATCGCGGAGCCGTTCTCCTGTGATCCACATGTCCGTTCCCGTTCATGCCCTCGCCCACCGGCCGTTGACGCCCGAGGCCGTCGCCGAGCTCGTGTCCCTTCCGGCCGCGCCGCCCGTCCCGGACGACGACGAGGACGCCGTCGACGCGAGCAGCACCTCGCCGTGCTGCGGGACACGAGCGGCTGGAGCGGCAGCAGGCCGAGCACCGTCGACGCGTGCGAAGGCGTCCTCGCGCGGGCCGCGCGGGTGGTGACCGACCACGTCGGCACGCCGCCCGAGCGAACGGTCCTGTCCGCCGAGAGCCTCGTCACCGGCCCGGCCCTGACGCACCGGATCTGGCGGGACCGCCACGCACGCCCTGGTGCTGGGACCGGCGGCCGACAAGGGACCGTACGGCTACCTCACCCACCTGCAACCCTCCTGCACCCCCCTCGACGCCGGCCCCGAACTCCCGCACGCCGAGGACGAGGACGGGCCGGCCGCCTGGATCGCCGCGCACATCGACTGGTGAACCGACCGTCCGGGGCGCTCAGATCCCGGCCAGCAGCGAGCGGCCGAGCGGAGTGAGGCTGTGCAGCACCGCCGTACCGGTGCGCACCGTCTCGACAAGTCCCGCTCCCCGCAGGACGCTTGCGTGCCCGCTGGCCGCCGCCAGGGACACCGAGGCGCGTTCGGCGAGCGCCGTCGTGGTGGCGGGCGAGCGCAGAAGCGCCAGCACCTGGGCCCGCGTCCGGCCGAGGAGCGCCGCGAGGGCCTCCGGGCGGTCCTCGGCCGGGCCCGCCGCCCCGGCGGGAACCCCGGCCTCGGCGTCGTACATCGGGTAGACCAGGACGGTCGCCGCCTCCGGGCGGTACATCACCATCGGGCCGGTCGCGAACCACGAGGGCACCAGCAGCAGCCCGCGTCCGCACAGCGGGATGTCGTACGCCGACGCGGAGGGCAGATGCAGGGTCGGCGCCTGCCACCGCCAGGTCGTCCCGAGCGTGGTCAGCAGGGCGTCCACACCCCCGCGCAGCAGCATCTCGGCCCGCAGCGCGCGGTCCGTGAGGGTGTCGCGGCGGATGCGCGGCCAGAGCGGTTCGACGGAGCTCTCGAAGTAGCGGCGGGTGTCGTCGCGCAGGGCGCGGGACGCGGCCGACGACCCCTGGGCGAGCTCGTGGGCCCACCGTCCGGGCCGGGCCAGACCGCCGGGCCGGCCGGAGACCGCCGGGACCCCGAGATCCCGTGCGAGATGCTCCACGGGCGTCGACGCGGCGGCCTCCAGGGCGTCGCCGAAGTCGTGCGCCGAAGGCTGCAGCAGGAAGTCCGGCACGAAGCCGTCCTCGGCGACCAGTTCGGCGAGGACGCCGGCCCGGGCGCCCGCGCCTCCCCGCAGGGAGTGGTGCCACTGCCGGGCGGCGGGCCGCGGCCGGTGGGTCCGCGCGCTGCCGCGGCTCTCGCGCGCCCGGCCCAGGCGCAGACTCAGCCGCAGGCTCAGAGCGGTCTCCGAGAGCGCGTCGGCCGCCGGGGCGAAGGTGATCCGGCCGAGGTCGGCGGCCGTGAAATGAAGGCGGATCATGCCGACCGATTATCGGCCCGGGGGACCCTTTCACCCAGGGGTGAAAGGCAGTGCGTTCCGGGCGGGGACGCAGGAGGCTCCGGTTGTCCGCCCCACGACTCGCCGGAGGTCGCGCCCATGCGTCCCGTCCCCGCCCGAACAGCCTGCCTCGCCGCCGCACTTCTGCTGACCGCCCTCGCCGGCGCTCCCGGTCCCGCGAGCGCCCGGGACCTGCCCGACACCTATGTGGTCTCCCGGGAGCCGGGAGTGCTGCCCGAAGGGATCGCGGTCACCCCCGACGGCACCCTGTACGTCTCTTCCGACGGCAGAGGGACCCTGTACCGGGGACGCGTCGGAGACCCGGAACTCGAGCCGTTCCCCGCGCGCGGCCTGGAGAACCGGCCCAGCACCCTCGGCGTGCACACCGACCGGCGCGGCCGCGTCCTGTCCGTGGGCGGCGCGAGCCTGACCGTCCACGACCGCCACGGACGCCTCCTCGAGACCCGTACGGCACGCGGTGGACCGCTGGGCGCGCCCCGCCTCAACGACCTGGTCGTGACGGAGGACGCGGTGTACGTGACGGACTGGGCCAACCCCGTCGTCCACCGGGCGGAGATCAGGGGCTCCACGCTCGGCCCCCTCGAACCCTGGCTCGACATCCGTGCCGCGTTCCCGCAGTTCCCCGCCCGGTACTGGCTGTTGAACGGCATCGTGGCCGACGCGTCCGGTTCCACCCTCCTGGTGGCGTCCAACGGCACCGAGGCCGTCTGGCGGATCGGCACCGCCGACAAGGACGTCAGCCGGCTCGACCTCGGCGACCAGTCCTTCGGCCCGGACGGCATGGTGCTGCACGGCCGGACGCTGTACGCCGTCCTCAACTACGGTGCCCCGCACGGCGTCTACATCGCCCGGCTCGACGAGGGGCTGCGGACGGGCACGGTGACCCACCGTCTCACCGAGGGACCCTTCGACCTGCCGACCACCCTGGCCCGGCACGGCTGCCGCCTCTACGTGGTGAACAGCCAGCTCGACGAGCCGCCCGGCCGGCCCCCGTACACCGTGAGCGCGATCGACGACCCGATGTGCCAGGACGGACCGTGACCCGCGTGGCCCGCGCCTCGGCGTGAGACGCAGGAGGCGTGCGGCGTCCGTCAGCCACGCACGCGCGTGGCGGTACGGTTCGACCTCCCGGTCACGGGGTCGTCCGGGTGGGCGGCCGCATAACCGGTCGACACCCCCGTCCCGCTCGGGTTGGCTGGACGGCATGCCAGAGCTGCGAACCGATCGACTGCTGCTCCGCCGCTGGCGGGAATCCGACCTGGAGCCCTGGGCGGCCATGAACGCCGACCCCGAAGTCCGCGAACACCTCGGGGACCTCCTGACACGGGAGCAGAGCGACGCCGTGGCGGCCCTCATGCAGGCCCAGTTCGACCAGCGGGGCTTCGGCTGGTGGGCGCTCGAATCGCGGGCGACCGGTGAGTTCGTCGGCCGCGCGGGCCTGGACGTGGTGGGCGAGGACATGCCGTTCACCGGCGTCGACGTCGGCTGGCGCCTGACCCGTACGGCATGGGGTCACGGGTACGCCACCGAGGCCGCCCGGGCCTGCCTGGCCTTCGCCTTCGGGGACCTCGGGCTGCCGGAAGTCATCGCGACGACGACCGTGCACAACCTTCGCTCCCAGGCGGTCATGCGCCGGCTCGGCATGACCCGGGACCCGGCGGACGACTTCGAGGACCCCAGCGTCCCCGAGGGGCCGCTGCGCCGGTGCGTGCTGTACCGGACGCCCGTGGAGCTGCGTACGGCCCGCCTGGGCGCGTGACGGGCCCTCCGGGCACCGAGGACGTCAGACTCCGGCGGTCGCGGTCCGCAGCTCGTGTCGGCCCTCCCGGGGACCGACGGCTTCAGACTCCGGCGGTCGCGGTCCGCGCGATGCGTTCCAGCGTGGTGCGCATTCCGGCCCGGTTGAGCGCGACGCGGCGGGCGGGGTTCGTTCCGGCGAAGACCGTGCCGAGCAGGTCGGCGGCCCTGGCCCGGACCCCGTCGGTCCGCAGGTCCTGCCAGAACTCGGTGAGCCGGGTCCCCGAACCCTCCGGTTCGAAGCGGTAGCCCCAGCGGGCGATCGGCAGCCCCAAGACGCTGATGTCGAAGACGAACTCGCTGTCCTGGCGCATCCGGGTCACACGCCCCTGGGTCGGCCAGAGGAACGGACCGCGCCGGTTGAAGCCGACGAACCGGGTCCCGGTCCGCGCCGGAGGCCGCAGGATCCACACGGAGCGGCACTCCGGGCTCCAACGCCCCATGTTCCGCAGGTCCGACACCAGCCGGTAGACGACCTCCGGCGGCGCGTCGACGACCGTGCTCTCCTCCAGGCTCCGCTGCCGGTCCACGGCCATGCCCCGCTCCCCTCGCCCGGTGGGGGAGACCGCCCCCACTCCCTACTCGCCGGTACGTTAGCGGGCGCGGGAGCGGCCTGTCCCGCTCAGTTCTCGACGTCCTGCGGGTACCAGCGCAGTTCGACCGTGTTGCCGTCGGGGTCCTTCACGTAGACCGACTGGGCCGATCCGCGTGCGCCCCAGCGCGGGACCGGGCCCTCCAGGACCTCGAACACGCCGGAGTCGATGACCTCCTGCCAGTCCAGGGGGTCCACGACCAGGCAGATGTGGTCGACGTTGGACTCGCCGCGCGGCCGGGAGAACAGGTCGATGACGGTGCTCTCGTTTATGCGGACGGACGGGAACGACACCTTGCCGGCCCGCCACTCCTCGACGCGCTCGGGCGCCAGGCCCAGGGCGCCGGTGTAGAACTCGAGGGACTTGTCGACGTCGGTCACGTTGAGTACGAGGTGGTCGAAGGCCTTGACTCGCATGAGGGGCTCCCTGCCTTTCCGGATGTACGTCTCGTTCTGATGATCATGGTGATTGCGGGGGCCGGGAGCAAGGGCACCTGAGGTCCGCGATGCGGACCGCGTGCCTCCGATCACCGGCTCCCGGACAGCCCGGGCTCCGTCAGATGTGCAGCTCGGGAGGGAAGCCGGTCCACCGCAGCTCGTCGGGGAGATGGCCCGTGTCGTTGAAGAAGAGGACGGCCGGGGCCCGGTCGGGCGCGTAGCGGATGACGGTCAGCGCCGCGTTGGCGTGGTTGATGCCCATCCACCGGGCCTTCGGAGCATCGAGGGCCTCCCGTACGAGCCAGGCGACGAGGAAGTTGTGCGTGACGACGAGCTCGTGGCGCGGCTGGTCGCCGTCGACGGGGCCGGTGAACCGGGCCACGGCCTCCGCGGCCAGCCCCGGCCCCTCTTCACGCTCCCGCGCCGGGAACCGGGCCAGGAACCCGAGCATCGCGTCGGCCGACTGCGCGGGCAGTTCCTCGCGCCGGGGAACGTAGGGGATGTAGTCGCCGGCCGGCGGGGACATCCGCAGCGGAACACCGTCGAGCTGGTCGCGGACCAGCTGGGCCGTCTGCTCCGCACGGGCCAAGGGGCCGTGATGGACCGCCGCGAGGGGCGCCTTCCTGAGCCGCTCGCCGAGCAGGACGGCCTGACGGCGACCCCGGTCCGTCAAGGCGCTCTCGTCCTCGGACGCTTCACCGTGCCGCGCCAGGTACAGGTAGCGGGCGGCTGTCTCCGTCATGCTCGACTCCTCCGGCACAGTTCATGATCATGCGAATGTGAGGACAGACGCGCTGCGGCGCCATGCGGTTCCTCCTCACAGCCGGAGCAGGACCAGGGCCGTGTCGTCGGTGACGCCGGAAGGAGGGGTGAGCTCGGTGAGCAGGATGTCGGCGAGGGCCTCCGGGGCGGCGGCCCGGTGCCGGGCGAGCACGTCGGCGAGCCTGTCCAGACCGGTGTCGATGTCCTCGCGGCGGCGCTCGACGAGACCGTCGGTGTAGAGCGCGAGGAGCGCACCGTCGGTGAACGCCGTCCGGGCCTGCGGCCGGGGCGCGTGTTCGGGGAGGGCGCCGAGCGGGGGGTCGGTGGCCCGGTCGAGGAACTCGACGGTGCCGTCGGAGTGGCAGAGGACGGGCGGGGGATGGCCGGCGCTGCTGTACGTGAGGACGGTGTTCGTCCAGTCGATCACCACGGACACGGCGGTCGTGGACTCGGCGCCGGGGACGTCACGCGAGTACAGGTCGAGGACTTCGAGGGCGCGGGCAGGACCGTCGGCGACGCGCGACGCCGCCGACAGGGCGCTGCGGAGGAGTCCCATCACTCCGGCGGCGCGCAGACCGTGCCCGACGACGTCGCCGACGGCGACCGCGGTGCAGCCGGGCAGCTCCACCAGGTCGTACCAGTCGCCGCAGACGTTGAGCGCCCCGGTGGCGGGCCGGTAGCGGACGGCGGCGTGGTGGTGCCCGAGGGGGCGCGGCGGGGGCAGCATCGCCTCCTGGAGGTGGAGGGCCACCTCGCGCTCCCGGGCGTGCGCCCGGCGTAGGCGCTCGTTGACCGCCTGCAGCTCCCGCGCCCGTGTGTAGAGCTCGGACTCCAGGACCCGGGCGCGCTCGCCGGTACTGTCCCCGCCGCGGGCCTGCATCAGTTCGGTGACCTCCTCCACGCGGTGCAGAACGAAGGCCACGGAGCCGTCCGGCGCGAGGACGGGGGCATTGACCGGGCTCCAGTACCGCTCCTGCCAGTGCCCGGGCCGGTCGGGGGACTCGACGTCGTAGCGCTGCAGCGCCATGCTGTCGGGTTCCCCGGTGGCGAGGACCCGCTCCAGGGAGGCGCGCAGATTGCGCATGCCGGTCGCGGACGGGTCGTCCGGGTTGTCGGGGAAGACGTCGAAGAGGTACCGGCCGACGACCTGCTCGCGCGTCCGCCCGGTCATCGACAGGAACGCCTCGTTGGCATCCGCGTAGACGAGCCCGGGGGTGAGCAGCACGACGGCACCCGGCAGGGCCTGGAACACCGCCTCGTAATCGATCCCGGGTCCGTTCACCTCTTCACCTGCCCGTCCGCCGCGGGTCCGGCCGTGAGACTGCCCCCACGATAGGCGCGACCTGCGAGTACGGCCTCCGGGCCGGGCCCGTCCGGTGGCCGACGTCCGTGTCCGGCCCTTGCCAGGCGCCGGAACGAAGGGATCATGGCGGGATGACGGATCACCCTTCCTCCTCCGCGTCGCCGGCCGTGGTGCGGCTCGCGGAGTACACGAAGGCCGACCAGGCCGAGATACTCGGCGACGGTGCCGATCCCTTCGGCGTCGCGGACGCCGGACTGACCTGGCTGCCCAAGAAGGAGCACTTCGGCATCAGGCGGCAGGGCCGCCTCGTCGCGCACGCCGGCCTGCTCCCGCTCCCCCTGTCGATCGACGGCGCCGACACCGAGGCCGTGGGCGTCGGCGGTGTGGCCGTCGCCCCCGACCTGCGGGGCCACGGACTGGCGCGCGCGGTCGTCTCGGCGGCCCTCGACCACGCACGGACGCTGGGACCGCGGTACGGTCTGCTCTTCTGCCGGCCGGCCCTCGTCGCGCTCTACGGGCGACTCGGCCGGCACCTCGTCGAGCAGCCCGTCCACGTCGAACAGCCGGAGGGCCCCGCGATCATGCCGCTCCGCACGATGTGGCTCCCCCTCCACGCCGACGTGACCTGGCCACCCGGAGAGGTCAGGCTGCTCTCGCTGCCCATGTGAGCGTCGGCCGGGACCGGGTGATGCCGCCGTGTATCGCGAACGTATCGAAAATCGCATACGTCCGGGCAACGGGCCACCGGCTCCAATGGGTCCATGAACCATCACGCCTCCCCGCCGCCCGCACCGGCCCGCCGTACGCGCAGGATCGTCTCCCTCGGTCTGGCGGTCCTCGGCCTCGCGGGCGGCTTGTTCGTCCTGCGGAGGCCGCTCCTGATGGCCGGCCCGCGGTGCGTGGCCGGGGAGTGGCACGGCTGCTTCGACACGTTCAACGGTGTGGTGCTCATGACGCTCGTCACGGTGCCCCTTGCCGTTCTGGTGGTGTGGGGGCTGGCCTCCTGGCGGCGGGCCGCCGGCGTCACGTCGGCGTGGCGGACCTCGCTGGCCGAGGTGGGCATGGTCCACGGCACCGTGCCGTTCCTGTGGCTGACCATGATGCCGGGCGCCGGCGCCGGTGTCGTTCCCGGCCGGGTGAGCCTGGTGCCGCTGCGGGACCTGGTCACGATGGGGCCGCTCGGGATCGCCGGCAACCTGCTGGTCCTCGCGTCGCTCGGTTTCTTCGCCCCGATGCGGTGGAGGGCGCTCGCCTCCGTACCGCGGGTCCTCGCGCTCGGGGCCGGCTGCTCGATCCTGGTCGAGGCGGCACAGTACGTCCTGCGGCTCGACCGGGTGTCCTCCGTCGACGACGTCCTGGTCAACACCACCGGCGCCGTCCTGGCGGCCCTCGCGTCGCGCCGCTGGTGGCGCAACACCGGGGAAGCGCCCTCGGACCCGCATCGCCCGGCACTCCAGGCTGCTTAGGCTTGAGCCATGCGCGTACTGATCGTGGAGGACGAGCCCTACCTGGCCGAAGCAGTCCGTGACGGGCTCCGCCTGGAAGCGATCGCCGCCGACATCGCCGGCGACGGCGACACCGCACTGGAACTCCTCGGCATCAACAGCTACGACCTCGCGGTCCTGGACCGCGACATCCCCGGACCCTCCGGCGACGAGGTCGCCCGCCGCATCGTCGCCTCCGGCAGCGGCATCCCGATCCTCATGCTCACCGCCGCCGACCGGATCGACGACAAGGCCTCCGGCTTCGAGCTCGGCGCCGACGACTACCTCACCAAGCCGTTCGACCTGCGCGAGCTCGTCCTGCGGCTGCGGGCCCTCGACCGCCGACGCGCGCACTCCCGGCCCCCCGTCCGCGAGATCGCGGGGCTGCGGCTCGACCCCTTCCGCAGGGAGGTCTTCCGCGACGGACGCTACGTCCCGCTCACCCGTAAGCAGTTCGCCGTCCTCGAAGTCCTCGTCGCCGCCGAGGGCGGTGTCGTCAGCGCCGAGGAGCTCCTCGAACGCGCCTGGGACGAGAACGCCGACCCCCTCACCAACGCCGTACGCATCACCGTCTCCGCCCTGCGCAAACGGCTCGGCGAACCCTGGATCATCGCCACCGTGCCCGGCGTCGGATACAGGATCGACGCCCGTGCGCATGGCTAGGCGCCGAGGGCTCAGCGCCCGCCTGAAGCTCGCCCTCAGCTACGCCGGATTCCTCGCCGTCGCGGGCGCCCTCATGCTGGCCGTGGTGTGGGGATTCCTGCTGCGTTACGTACCCGACAACTCGCAGGGTCTCCTCGGGGTGTCGCCCAACCGCTACCTCCTCGTACACACCTTCGCCCCCGCCGCGGCCGTGGCGATGGCCTTCCTGCTCGTGTTCGGCCTCGTCGGCGGATGGATCCTGGCCGGCCGCATGCTCGCACCGCTCACCAGGATCACCGCCGCGGCACGCACCGCCGGGAGCGGATCACTGGCCCACCGGATCCGCATGAAGGGCCGCCAGGACGAGTTCCGCGAACTGTCCGACGCCTTCGACTCGATGCTCGAACAGCTCGAGTCCCACGTCGCCGAGCAGCAGCGCTTCGCCGCGAACGCCTCCCACGAACTGCGCACCCCCCTCGCCGTCCAGCGCGCCCTCCTCGACGTCGCCCGCAAGGACCCCACACGGGACCGGGACGAACTCATCGAACGCCTGCAGGCCGTCAACACCCGGGCGATCGACCTCACCGAGGCGCTCCTGCTGCTCAGCCGCAGCGACCGCGGGAACTTCACCCGCGAGAGCGTCGACCTCTCCCTCGTCGCCGAAGAGGCCGCCGAAACACTGCTCCCCCTCGCCGAACGCCGGCGGATCACCCTCGATGTCACGGGCGAGGCAGCCCGGACCAGCGGCTCCGCCGAACTCCTGCTGCGCATGCTCACGAACCTCGTCCAGAACGCCATCGTCCACAATCTCCCGGACGGCGGCACGGTGACGGTCCACACCGGGACGCAGGACGGCACGAGCGTCGTACGCGTGGAGAACACGGGGCCTGAGCTGCCGCCGGAACTGGTTCCGACCCTCACCGAACCCTTCCAGCGCGGAACGGAACGCGTACGCACCGAGGAGCACGCCGGCGTCGGCCTGGGCCTCGCCATCGTGCACAGCATCGTCCGCGCCCACGACGGGACCCTCGACCTCGCCCCTCGCCCCGTCGGCGGCCTCCTCGTCACGGTCCGGCTTCCCGGCACGCCGTAGGACCCCGGGTCGCGCGTCCGTCACGCCACTTCCATCCGCACCGGCCGACGCTGCAGGTACACCGCCGCCGAGGTGACGAGGAGCAGCATGCAGCCGGTGAACACCAGGCCCGCCTGCTCCAGACCGAGCGGTCCGGCCAGCAGGCCGACCCCGATGACCGGGATCGAGATCCCCGTGTACGCGACGACGAACAGGGTCGAGATCACCGCCGCACGCTGCTCCACCGGCGCGGCCGCCGCGACGGCCGACAGGGCCGCGCGGAAGGAGAGCCCCTGGCCCACTCCGCCGACGACAGCGGCGAGGACCACGAGCACGAGCAGCTCCGCCGAGAGCGCACCGGCCAGGAACGCCAGGCCGGCGAAGAGCACGACGCAGCCCAGCGGCAAGGACCGGGGCACACCGAGGCGGCCGACGGCGAGCTGACCGACCGTGGACGAGAAGAAGGCCAGCGCGACGACCAGCCCGCTCACGGCGTGGTTGTCCACGTGCAGGAAGCGGGCCAGGAAGGCGGGGCTGACCGAGGTGAACACCCCGAAGAGGGCGAACCCCGCGAAGGACGCGATGGCCGCCGGCACGAACACCGGGCGGACCTGCGCGGGCAGGGCCGGCCGCTGCGGCCGTACCGCGCTCAGCGGCCGCGGGTCCCGCACCGTCTCCGGCAGCCGGAGCAGGACGACGACCGATACGGCCACCATGGCGAGGTGCACGGCGAAGGGGAGCAGCAGCGGCTCGGGGGCGTACTCCGCGAGCAGTCCTGCGAGCAGGGGCCCGCAGCCGAGGCCGCCCATGTTGGCGGCCGTCGCCACGAGCGTCGCCCGGGACTGGCCGCCGGGCGGTGCGAGGTCCATGACGTACGCGGTGGCCGCCCCGGTGAACAGGCCGGCCGACAGGCCCGACAGCAGCCGGCCCGCGTACAGCCACGCCAGCCCGTCGGCGCTCAGGAAGCAGACGGCGCTCGCCCCCGCGAACCCGAGACCCCACAGCAGCGTCGGCCGTCTGCCGACCGTGTCCGAGGCGTTGCCCGCGAGCAGCAGCACGCCGATGACCCCGAAGGCGTACACCGCGTACACGACGGTCACCGTCAGCTCGGAGAAGCCGAACTTCTCCTGGTACAGCGGGTAGAGCGGAGTCGGCAGCGTGGTGCCGGTCATCCCCACGACGAACACGGCTCCGGCGAGCAGACACCGGAGCCACCCCTGACGATCACCAACCATGCCGCCGACCGTAACCCCGCACCGCGCCCGCACCCGGCAAGGCGAGGCCCGCGAACGGGTCAACGGCCGTGCCGGCCGACACCGTGCCGGACTCGGGCCGCTCTACGAGACAAGACAGACTGTGCGCATGGACGGATGGATCCGATCGGGCAGTGGACCCGCTCCCGCACTGTACGGACGCCTGCGCGTCGTGACCGGCGACCTCGGTCCGGCTCGCCGGCTCACCGAACGCGGGCCCGGGTACGGCGATTTCGGCACCGTCGCCGGTGTCGCCGCGCCGGGCTTCCCGGCGTACGCGCGCGTGCTGCACCCCGCCGCCCTCGACGAGTCCCCGGTCCGCTGGGACACCGTCGCCGCCGCCTACGGACGGCGGGTCGAGGCCCTGACGGACTGGTACGAGGTGATCGGCGCCGAGCGCTTCTACCAGAACGCCGAGGAGTACGGCCTGCCCGGCGTCTGGGACGAGCACCCGGCCGAAGGCCCCACGCCCGGTCAGGTCGCGCGCGCGATGATCCCCGTCCTCGCGCGCCACACGGGCACGCCGGACCAGTGCTGGTACGGGCTGTGGGAGGGGTACGGCCGCTGGGACTGGCAGGGAGTCCCCACCTTCCCGACCCCGGAACGGGACGAGATCCTGCTGTCCGGAAAGCTCACCGACGCCGTGTCCCCGGAACTCCTGGACCCGTTCGCCGAACTCCCCGACCTGTGGTGGCCGCAGGACGGCGCCTGGTGCGTGGGCGGCGACGTCGACCTGGTGAGCACGTACGTCTGCGGATCCGAGGAACTGATCGCCGACCTCCTCGCCACGCCAGGCCTGGAGGCCCACCGGGTCACGGCGTCCGACCGCGTCGGCTGACACGAGGCCCGGCCGCCGCCGTGCTCATGTGCGACCTCGCGGACCCTCGTATGAAGATCGAGATCGAGGTGTACGCGCGACGGGTCGCCGCGTGACGGGAGTTCAGTCCACGTCGTCGGCGCGCAGCGTGAGTTCGAGCAGGCCGGGGAACCGGGCCTCGAACTCCTCGCGGCGGAGGCGGTTGAGCCGCTTCGGGCCCTGATCGCGCTGCTCGACGAGGCCGGCTCCGCGCAGGACCGTGAAGTGGTGGCTCTTCGCGGCCCGGCCCACGGGGACGTCGAAGTTGCTGCAGCTGAGCGTCCAGTCGGGCTGGGAGGCCAGTTCGCGGATCAGCTGGAGGCGTACCGGGTCCGCGAGGGCGGACAGTGCGGTGAGGAGCGCGACGTCATCGGGGTGGGTGTGTACGGGCGCCGCGCGGTGGCCCGCGCTTCCGTCCTGCTCCGGCATCCTGCTCACCCCTCCGTCGCGCCCTACGCGCTTGCCCGATGTTCGATGACCATCATACAGTGCGAGTGTTCGCTTCTCGTTGAACACTCCGTATGAGCTCCCCGACCGAGCTCTGTCCGAAGGGTGGTTCGTCCATGCGTGCGATCGAGTTCCAGGAGTACGGCGCTCCCGAGGTGCTGCGAGTCGTCGAGGCCACGACGCCGCGGCCGGGACCTGGCCAGGTGGCCATCGCCGTCGCCTGGGCGGGGGTGAACTTCGCCGACGTCAAGGCACGCGCGGAGGGATACCGCGTCGACCGGCTGCCCTACCGCCCCGGCCTGGAGGTCTCCGGACACGTCCTGGCCGTCGGCGAGGGAGTGGACGGACTTGAGGTCGGCCAGGAGGCCGCCGCCCTCGTCGGCGGGGGCGGATACGCCGAGGTGGTCCTCGCCCGGGCCGACTCCGTCTTCCCGCTCCCCGAGGGCCTCGACCTCAGGACCGCGGCGACGCTCCCCACGGTCCTCCCCACCGCGCACGCCCTGATCCACGAGGTGGGACGGCTCCGCGCCGGGGAGAGCGTCCTGGTGCACGGCGCCGCGGGCGGCATCGGTACGGCCGTCGGCCAGCTGGCCCGGGCGGCGGGCGCCGGCGCCGTCTACGGCGTGGCCTCCACCGAGGAGAAGGCCGCGTACGCCCTCAAGTACGGCTACGACGAGGTCTTCCGCCCCGACACCTTCGCCGAGGACGTCCGGCGGGCCACCGGCGGCAGCGGAGTCGACCTCGTCCTCGACCCGGTGGGCGGGGACACCCTGCGCCGCGGCCTGAGCGCCCTGGCCCCCTTCGGACGCCTCGTCTCCTTCGGCAACGCCGGCGGCGGCGCGCCCTGGCAGGTCGGCCAGCCCGAGCTGTACGGCCAGGGCCAGGCCGTCGCGGGCTTCTCCGTACTGTCGCTCGCGCAGACGGCACCCGCAGCCGCCCGCGCCCTGACCGAGCGGGCCCTGCGCGCGGTCTCGGAGGGTGCGGTGTCCCTCCCCGTCACGGCCGAGTTCCCCCTGACCGAAGCGGCCGAAGCCCACCGGCTCCTGGGCGGCCGCACCTCCACGGGCAAGCTGCTGCTCCGCGTGAAGGACTGACCCCACCCCGGCCGTGACGCGGTGACCGCGAGCCGCCGGCTCGCGGTGCCGGGTCACAACTGGTGGACCCAGGCGTCGACCAGCACCACGCCCGCCACCGCGCAAGCCAGCAGGGCGAGCACGGGACCCGCTCCCACCCTGCGCCCCCACAGCCGGCCCGCCAGCCGCGAGTGCAGCCGGTCGAGGAGCCGGAGGGCGCCCAGGCCGGCGGCCGCGAACGGCAGGCCGACCAGGAAGTGCACGATCCATGCCCCCGCCATGGTCGGGCCGCCCCAGGAATGGTCGTAGGGGCCCTGGTCGACGAGGCCGTAGAACACCCCGCGCAGGACGAACAGCACCTCGATGCCGACCGGGATGAGGGCGAGCAGCCCCAGCGGTACGCAGACCAGCGCGTGCGCGAACAGGCGCCCCGCGCCCGGCTGCCGGGTCGCCGACCCCACGGCCGGATCCTGCTCGTCGACCCGGGCCCACCAGGCGCGCGCCCTGTCCGAACGCCCGGCCGCGACCGCCCCCAAGGTCACCACCGAGGCGGGCAGCAGCGCCGCGGCATACCCGACCCGGCGCGCGGACCGCGCGGTGAACCCAGACGAACCGGAGCCCGAAGCGCGTGAGGTGCGGTTGCGCCGTGCGGCAAGGAATGACATGACCTGTCCCCGTTCTCGTGACCGTCGACCGCTGCCGACGCCCGGAGGCTAGGGGGAGGTCACCGCCGGCCACGTCACACCCCGGTGCCAGGCCGATGTCGTACCCGAGTAGGGGGTGGGGCCGCACGGTCGCCTTCGGCCGGGCGCCGTCACTGCCGGCCCGTCAGACAGGCCTCGTGCCGTAGGGCGGACCCGCGCTCCTCGCGACCGTGTGTCAGTCCTGTCCGCGGAGGTCCAGCATGCAGAAGACCTTGTCGTAGCGGCGTTCGCCGACCGCGACGAAGTCGGGCAGTCGGCCGTACTCCGTGAAGCCCAGGGTTCGGTAGAGGTGCAGCGCCGGGGCGTTGTCGCCGCGGGCGTCCAGGGTGAGGACCTCGATGCCCGCCTCCCGGGCGTCGGCGATCAGGGCGGCGGTGAGAGCCCGGCCGACGCCCAGGCCCTGCGCGGCGCTGTCCACCGCGAGCTTCTCGAGGTCGGCGTGCGGCCGATGGGTCGGCCGGGCGTAGCGGAGCCAGTACCCGAGGCCGACCACTCGACGGTCGAGGCAGGCGACCCGGAGGGCCGCGTCCCCGTCCCGTACGGCGGCGAAGACGTGGTCCAGGAGCTCCGCCACCTCGTCCGGCGAGGGCGGTTCGACCCAGCCCAGCGCGGCCCCGCCGCGGACCAGGTCCGCCAGGATCCGGTGGGCCGACTCCGCGAACCGTTCCCGCAGATCGGGGTCGGAGGCCAGCTCCACGGCATCGAGGAGGACGGGCCGAGCGGTCGCGTCGTGCGGCGTGACGGGCTTCATGATCGACAGCCTAGCCATCCCGTCGGCCGGTCCGGCGCCGCTGCTTGCGGTTCGGCCGGTGGGGGCGGACGAGGGCGTCGAGACCGCCCACGGCGGCGCGGACGTGCGCGGGTTCCCGCGGCACCCTCCCGCCCGCGCACCACCAGGACGGCTGCCCGTCCGCCTCACGCAGATGCATGCCGAGGTCGTGCTCCCCGCACAAGGGCCATGCCTGCCAGAGGAGCTCGGTGACCGTCTCCTGCGCGGCGTCGGCGACGGCCGCCAGCGCGTGTCCGGGATCGTCCGCCGACTCGGGATCCAGGGAGGTGCCGTGCCATTCGCCGTTGGCCAGAGTCACGTAGACGTTCTCGGCCTCGTCCCCGTCGTGCCCGGGAATCCCGAGCAGTCGCAGAGGCTTCTGGTCCGGCAAGGTCGCCGAGAGATCGCGGTTCACGAGGGCGAGGGCCTCGTCCCAGAGCGGATACTCGCCGGGAAGGACCTGTCGGGGCGGGGACGCATCGAAGAAGGGACTCACGGGTCCATCCTGCACGGATGGACGCCGACGGCGCCCGGTATTTCGTGCCCGGTCGACGGGACACCGGCCGGGGCGTGTCGGCGCCCCGGCCGGTCGGATCACTCGCCGGAGTCGATGGTCGGCTGGCGCAACTGCACCTCGGCACCGGTCTGCTTGAAGGATTCGGCGGACACCGGAACCAGCACCGCGTCACGGTGGAAGTCCCGCAGGTTCGTCGAACCGCAGCTGATCATCGTCGACGTGAGCTTGGCACGGGTCCGCTCCACGTTGTCGTACAGGCTGCCCGCGTAGGGCACATAGCCGTCGACGCCCTCCTCGAAGACCATCCGGCCGCGCTGGCCGTAGCGGGCCGCGTTCTGCGCGCGCCGCGAGCCTTCGCCCCAGTACTCCTTGTACCACTGGCCGCCGATCTGCAGCTTCCGCGAGGGGCTCTCGTCGAGGCGGGCGAAGTAGCGGCCGAGCATGATGAAGTCCGCGCCCATCGCCAGCGCCATCGCCATGTGCGAGTCGTTGAGCAGACCGCCGTCGCAGCACAGCGGCACGTACACGCCGGTCTCCTGTGCGTAGGCGTCGCGCGCCTCGACCACGTCGAGCAGCGCGGAGGCCTGGCCGCGGCCGATGCCCTTCTGCGCCCGGGTGGTACAGATGGCGCCGCCGCCGATGCCGACCTTCACGAACGCCGCGCCCGCATCGGCCAGGTACCGGAAGGCCCGCCCGTCCACGACGTTCCCCGCACCCACGTGGACGTCGTCGCCGTACGTCTCGCGGGCGAACTCCACGGTCTTCGCCTGGTACACGGAGTAGCCGTCGGAGGAGTCCAGGCACAGCACGTCCGCACCGGCCTCGACCAGGGCGGGGATGCGGTCCTTGAAGTCCCGGGAGTTGATGCCGGCGCCCACGCGCAGCCGCTTCTCGCCGTCCACGCTCGCCCGGTGGTACGTCTTGTGGGCCTGGTAGTCCCGCTTGAGGACCAGGGAGGCGATGCGACCGTCCTCCAGTACGGGAAGGACGTCCAGATGGTGCTGCCAGATCAGCTCGTTCGCCTCGGACAGGGTGACCGTGGCCGGAGCGGTGACCAGGCCGTCGCGGCCGCGCATCCGGTTGCCGGCCGTCTCGGACGCCCCGTGGCGCTCCAGGTGGAAGTCGTCGAGGCTGATGATCCCGAGGAACTCGCCGTCCACGTCACCGGTCGCCGTGACCACGGCCACGCCCTGCTCGGTGTCGGCCAGTTGCCGGGCGACCTCGCCGAGCGGCGTCGTCGGCGCCACCGTGACCTCGCTGGTCCGGAAGCCGGCCTTGTGCCGCTTCACCGCCCGCACGTCCGCGGCCTGGTCCTCGATCTGCTGGTTCTGATGGACGAACGACAACCCGCCGACCTGCGCGAGTGCCACCGCGAGGGTCGGTGACGACACCGCCTGCATGATGGCGCTCACCATGGGGGTGGCGATCCGGATTCCCGGCTCCTCGCCGACCCGGTGACGCACCAGAGGCGCCCCGAGATCCACATTGTCCGGTGTGCAGTCTTCTGTGGTCAGGCCGGGGATGAGGAGGTACTCACTCAGGGTACGAGAGATCTCGGGAAGGATTTTCACATCGTCTCCAGCGAGGAGCCCGACACCGGTCAACGACGGAACGGCGGGGCTCGTACGGTCAGTGCGGATCGATGCCGACCGGGAGCGCACTGACGGAAGAAGGCGCTCCGGAAACCCGAGAGCGGGCGCGCCCGGCGAGGGCAGTGCCGGCACGCGCGGCCGAATCGACGGCGGAGGCACGACCGACCCGGAACCCGCGCTGAGGCACAGGCGTTGACTTCCATTACGCCATACGTGATCTTATCGCACCCTCCGTGTGCACCCGTCGGCACAGGGCGAGCAGCGCATCGGCGGACGCCGCGTCGTCGGGGGTGTGGATCTCAAGTCGGTGGTCGGGGCTGTCGGGTTGGAGCCGGACCCGGTACGCGACGTCGACGGCGCCGACGGTGGGGTGCCGCAGACGCATCTCGCCGACGGTGCAGTCGGCGACCTCGACGCTCGCCCACAGCGCGGCGAACCGGTCGCTGCGCATGGTGAGTTCGCCGATGAGGTTCGCGAGCCGGCCGTCAGTGGGGATGCGTCCGGCCGTGAGCCGCAGTGGCCACGTCGTAGTGCTCGCGCGCGGGCCGTGGTGTGGACGATCGCCCTCCGCCGACGCGCAGGACGCCCGTCGCCGCTCCGATCGCGAGGGAATCGGCTGGTAAACGGTGGCGAGATCAGAAATGCTCGCACCCATGGTTTCGGTATTGCAGAACGTGGCGATCGACTGTGCGGACGCCTATGAGCTGGCACGGTTCTGGAGTGCGGTGACGGGCCGTCCGCTGGCTCCGGAGGACAGGCCGGGCGCCCGGGAGACGCAGGTGCTCCTCGCGGAGGGACCGGTGCTGTACTTCAATCAGGTGCCCGAGCCGAAGACGGTCAAGAACCGGCTCCACCTGTGCCTGCGCCCCGAGACCTCGCGCGACCAGGAGGTGGAGCGGCTGCTCGGTCTCGGCGCGACGTTCGTCGGCGACCACCGGAATCCCGACGGCTCGGGCTGGGCCGTCCTCGCCGACCCCGAGGGCAACGAGTTCTGCGTCCTGCGCAGCGAGTCCGACCGGGCCGGCCTCGGGTGAAGAGGCCGCTGCATATGATCACTTCATGACTGCTCCCGCCGTCCTGCACGTGCCCGCGACGCCTGCCTCGCCCGCTCTCGTTCTCCGTCCCTGGCGCATGGACGACATCGCCGCACTGGTCGAGGTGAGCCGGGACCCCGGACTGACCCTGTGGGCGAGTTCCGCCGTGGACGGCGAAGCCCAGGCGGCCCAGTGGGTGCAGACCCAGCAGCAGGGCTGGGTGTCGGGGGACCGGCGGGGCTTCGCCGTGCGCGAGGTGCGACCGGGTTCGGCCGACGGCCGGTTGGCGGGCAGCGTGGTCCTCAAGGCGGCCGCCCCCGGCAGGCCGGTGGCGGAGGTGGGCTACTGGACCGCGGCGCGCGCCCGGCGGCGGGGAATGGCCTCCCGCGCCTTGGAGGCCCTCACCGGGTGGGCCTTCGACACCTTCGGAGCCGACGGCCTTCAGCGCCTCGAACTCCTGCACCAGGTCGACAACCCGGCGTCGTGCAGGGTGGCGCAGAAGAGCGGGTACGCGTTCGACAGCGTCCTGCCCGCGTCACCGCCCGCCTTCCCCCACGACGGCCACCTCCACATACGGCGCGCGGGCGCCTGAGGCCCTCCCGGCTCGTGTCCTCGCTCAGCCCGCGTGGAGGACCCGGAAGCGATCGGGTTCCGCGGGGTCCCGGTCGACGACCTGGATCGGCGCCCATGTCCACTGCCAGACACCGATGCCCGGCGCCCGGGAGAAGCGGATCGGCCCACGGGTGCCCTCGACGGTCACGCGCGGCCAGGACTCGGCGACGGCGGACCGGTCCGTGCCGTGGGAGCGCAGCGCCTCGGCGAGCACGGTGATCGTGTCCCAGCCCTCGAAGGCGACGAAGGAGGGCGCTTCGCCCAGCCGCTGGGCGAGCTCCTTCCCGACGCGCTCGCCCAGCGGCCCGAAGTGCTCGGGCAGATAGCGCAGGAACGGGATCCCGGCGCCGTCCCCGCCGAGTGCCGCGGCCCATTCCGCGAACTCCGGCTGCCCGGCCGGAGCGCCGATCAGCAGCTCCGTGAGCCGCCGGTCGCCCCGTACGGCCCTGACGACCGGGACCGCCGGCTCCGGGCTGCCGACCAGCAGGAGGAGCGCGGTGGCGCCATGGTCGACGAGTGCCTCGCACAGGGCCTCGGGGGTCAGCGCGGTGGCGTCGAGTTCGACGACGCTGCCGCCCCGGGAGGCGAGGTGGTCCCGCAGGACGCGGGTGCCGGACGCCCAGTAGACGCTCGGCTGCGTCGCCACGGCGATCCGGCGCCGGCCCGCGGCGAGGAGGAAGTCCGCGAAGATCCGCCAGCAGCGCGACTGGGCCGGGGCCAGGCGTGCGACCCACTCCGTCGGCTCCTCGGTGAGCGCGTCGAGCACCGCCGAGGAACACAGGAACGGCACGCCGAGGGAGTCGGCCCGGGCGGCGGCGGTGCGGGCGACCACGCTGTGGTACTCGCCCACGACGGCGGCCACGCCGAGGCCGGCGAGTTCGTCCACGGCCGCCGCGGCCCGCTCGGGGTCGGCCGCGGTGTCCCGGACCAGGAGCTCCAGCGGTACGCCGTCGATCCCGCCCGTGTCGTTGACCTCGCGCACAGCCAGCTGGAGCCCTGCGAGCAGATGCCGGCCCGCCTCGACCCAGCCGGGCCGTGTGAGCGGGACGAGCGCACCCAGGCGGACGGGTGAGCCGTCCGTGTGCCGGGCTTCGTGCCGGGATGATGGCGTGTTCATGGCCGTCATTGGAACCACGCGCGCGGCCCCCGGGCAAGCGGTTATTCCGCGGTCGTCCGCAGCGCCGGTGAGGCGGTGAAGAGAGCGGACACAGCGGCCCGCACCTGTGCGTCGACCGCCTCGGGGGAGGAGGCGTCCAGCTTGCCGTCGAGGTGCAGGAACGCCAGGCCGTGGACGAGGGCCCAGACGGTGGTGGGGAGGGGGCCCGTCTCGTCCGCGCCGGGGAACGCGTCGCGGACGATGCCGCGGACGTACTCCTTGATGACGGCGGTCGCGGCGACCCGCTCCTCGCTGGTCGGATCGCAGGGCTCCGCGAACATCGCCCGGAAGAGCGCGGGGTGGTCCAGGGCGAACTGCACGTAGACGACGGCGACGGCGGCCAGGTCGTCGGGCGTGGCGGGCGCGGGGTGGGCCGCCGCCAGGTGCCGGGCCAGTTCGCGGTACCCGTCCGCGGCGACCGCGGAGACGAGCGCGTCCCGGTCCGCGTAGTGACGGTAGGGAGCCGTGGCCGACACGCCCGCCCGCCGGGCGACCGCGCGCAGCGAGAGCCCCGCGCTGCCGTCCTCCTCCAGGAGTTCCCGCGCTGCGCGCAGGCAGGCGGCGCGCAGATCGCCGTGGTGATACGAACCGGTTTGGGACATGGATCACGCTCTTTTATGTTTGCGGCGCTTACATCGGGGCTTAATGTTTGTGGTGCATACATCGTAGGCGAGGGGGAAGGAAGAAGGAACCGGGATGACCAGTGAGCTGTTCTCGCCGCTGCCCCTGCGCTCGGGGCAGATACTGCGCAACCGCATCGCGAAGGCGGCCATGGAGGAGAACATGGCCGGCGACGGCCAGCTCCCCGAGCGGCGGCTGCTGACCCTCTACCGCCGATGGGCCGCCGGCGGCACCGGGCTGCTCATCACCGGCAACGTGATGGTGCACGCCGAGGCGCTGACCGGCCCCGGCGGAGTCGTACTCGACGAGCACGCGCCGCTGGAGCCCTTCGCCGAGTGGGCCGAGGCCGGGAAGTCCGGCGGCGGCGCGGTCTGGATGCAGATCAACCACCCCGGCCGCCAGGTGGCCTCCGACATGCCCGGCGTCGTGTGGGGCCCGTCCGACGTCGCCGTCGACCTGGGCAGGCACAGCGGCCGTTTCGGCCGGCCGACCGCCATGACGGCGCAGCAGATCGAGGACACCGTGGCCCGGTTCGCCGTCACGGCCGGCCGCGCCGAGCAGGCGGGCTTCGACGGGGTCGAGATCCACGCCGCGCACGGCTATCTGCTGTCCCAGTTCCTCTCCCCGCTCGTCAACAGGCGGACCGACCGGTGGGGCGGGTCCCTGGAGAACCGGGCCCGGATGCTCCTGGACGTCGTCCGCGCGGTCCGCGCTGCCGTCTCGCCGTCCTTCGCGGTCGCGGTGAAGCTCAACTCCGCCGACTTCCAGCGTGGCGGCTTCGAAGCCGACGACGCACGGCAGGTGATCGAGCTGCTCGCCCCGCTCGGCGTGGACCTGGTCGAACTCTCCGGCGGCAGCTACGAAAGCCCGGCGATGTCCGGGCGTCCGGCCGAGGGCCTGAAGCCGGGCGGGCGTCCCGCCGAGGGCCAGAAGCCGGGCGGGCGTCCTACCGAGAGCCGGGGGACCGGTGCCCGTCCAGCCGACGACCGTACCCGGGCCCGCGAGGCCTACTTCCTCGACCTGGCCGAGGATCTGGTGAAGACCAGCCCGCTCCCGCTGATGCTCACCGGCGGCATCACCCGGCGCGCCACGGCCGAGCGGGTCCTCGACAGCGGCGTCGCCGTCGTCGGGATGGGCACCGCCCTCGCCGTCACCCCGGATCTGCCCGACCGCTGGAGGAGCGACCGCGAGGCCGAGCGGCAGCTCGCTCCGGTGACCTGGTCGGACAAGACCCTCGCCGCGGCCGCCGGGATGGCGCAGGTCCGCCACCAGATGCGCCGCCTCGCCCGTGGCAGCGAGCCCAGGCCCGGTACGCACCCGGCGATCGCCCTCGTCTCCGAGTACCGGAAGCAGAGGGTGGCCCTCCGCGGCTACCGTGCCTGGCTGTCCACGAGCCGTTGAGGGAACCTCCCCACCCTCGCGCGCGTCATGGAGAGCGACCTGATCGTTCGATGTGTGACGCGGCGGCTGGACGCGCCGTCGGGGGAAGTGAGCAAGCCATGGCCATGGTGGGCCTGTTCTGGATCGCCGAGGGCGATGTGTACGTGGGCGCCAAGCCGTCCGGTATGGCGCCCGGCGTACGCCTCACCCCCGAAGGTGTGGTCGCCCTCGGCGAGGGACAGTCCGGTCTCCACCTGTGGGAGGACGTCCATGCCCTGACGGTGGCGGACGTCCCCGTGAAGTCCTTGAAGCGGCAGGTCGGCGTCGTCACGGATGTCGCCCTGGACGTGGTGATGAACCTGGCCATGACCCTGGGTCCGGGCCGCACGGGAGAGGCCCCGCCGACGATGACGCTGGGCCTGGAGTCGGCCGACGGCACGCACGAGCTGAAGGCCTACGTGGCCGCGGCCGTCGGCTACTCCCCGACCGAGGTCGACCTCTCCCGTGCCCTCCTGTCCCGCCTCACGGAGGGCGCCGCGACGATGGCCACGACGCTGGCGGCGATGGCCGAGTGGGGGCGCTCGTGGGAGGGCGGGTCGCCTCGCACCTCGCAGCGCGAGGAACTGCTGGAGCGCTGGGTGGACTAGCCGCTGCATCCGGTTGCGTTTGCATCGCAGGCGGGGACCATGGAAGGGAGAACAGGGATTCGACGCCCGTCGAAGGCGTCCCGCCGTCCCCCTCTCGACCCGCCACGCATCCGATACGGCCGGTATCGACCGCACTCCCTCTCAGGAGGCGTCATGACCGAACCCGAAGACCCGCTCGGCCCGTGGACGGGTCGGTTGCTCCGGCTCGGCCCCGGCATCTCGCCGGAGGCCGCTCGCAGTTTCGTGCACGACCTGTACGCACAGGCCCAGTCCGACCGCGACGACGAGCGGGCGGAGGCCGACTTCCAGCGGGAGGAGTGAAGCGGGCGAGAGCCGTCGTGGACCTGGTGAGGAACGGAGTTCCACATGACCGATACGGAAACGTGGGGCGATGACGTCTACCAGCCCGACGGCACCGAGGTCCAGGACGACGCGGGCGTCCTGGACTACGAGGACACCCTCGAGGGACCGGGCGGCGACCCGCTCGACGCGGGGTACTCCCCACCGGAGCGGCCCCTCGGGGTCGAGCACACGGGGGAGACCGCGGCCGAACGGCAGCGCGGCGAATCCCTCGACGAGCGCCTGGCGGAAGAGGAGCCCGAGCTCCCTCCCCTCGACGGCGACGGTCTCGGCGACACGTCGGACACCGACGGGGAGCTCCTGGACGACCAGGTCGGCGGCCGGCGCGCGGGCCGGCTGATGTCCGAGGACGAGGGAACGAGACCGATCAGCCACGAACTGAACGCCCGGGACGTCGGCATCGACGGCGGCGCCGCCTCCGCCGAGGAAGCCGCGATGCACATCATCGACGTGGAATGACGCAACCGGCCCGGAACGACGCGACCGGCCGTGGAAGGAAGCGACCGGCCGTGGAAGGAAGCAACCTGCCGTGGAAGGGCTCGACGTCGGTGGAGTGACCCAACGTCGGTGGAAGGGCGCAGCGGTCGTGCCCCGGCTCAATCGGCCTTCGGATTGCGGACCGCGAGGAGTGCCGCGCCGATGTCCGCGGCCGCGCGCGGGTCGGAGAGGGAGCGGCCCGTCAGCTCCTCCACGCGCCGCAGGCGGTAGCGCACGGTGTTCGGGTGGACGAAGAGGCTCCGGGCCGCGGCGGCGGCCGAGCCGGCGGCGGCGAACCAGTGCTCCAGGGTGCGCAGCAGCCGCGATCGTTCGGCCGCCGGGAGATCGAGCACCGGCCGGAGCACCACCTCCATCAGGTGCGCGGCCTCGGCCGGAGCCGCGGCGACGACCATGGCCAGCGGATTGTCGTCGAAGCGGGCCACACCGGGGCCGGTCCCTTCGAGCCCGGCCAGGGCGAGACGGGCGAAGCGCAGGGCCTGCGGAGTGTCCCGCAGCGACGGGAAGGCCGGACTGAAGCCCACGCGGGCGCGCGTCCGGCGCAGGATGCGCAGACACGTGGTCTCCGCCCCTTCCGTGGGCAGGGCGATCAGGGCGAGCTGCTGGTCCGGCAGCAGCCGCCACGCGGACGGCAGGTTCGCCTGGCGCAGCGCGGCCTCCGCTCCGGTGAGCGGTTCCTCGCCGGGAGCGCCGGCCTTCGCCGCGGCGACCGCGTACGGCCCGTGCTCGGGCAGCTCCAGTTCGCGCGCGGTCTCCCACAGCGTGCGGTCGGTGACGATCCCGGTGAACAGGGCCTCCACCAGAGCGGATCGCCGTGCCTGGCCCTGTGAGGTGAGTTCCGCGGCCGTCTCCCGGTAGGCGACCGCCACCGACTCGGCGTACAGACCGGACAGGGCCCAGAACTCCGTCGACTCCGACAGCAGGAGGCCGTCGGAGATCTCTGGGCGGCTGCGGGCCTCGGCGAGGATCTCCGTCCACAGCAGCTGCGAGCCGATCCGGTACGCGTGCAGCGTGTCCGCCAGCGGTACTCCCTGCTCCGCCCGGAGCCGTCCGGTTTCGCGGGCCGAGCTCGCGTCCGGGGTGCCTCCGACACGCAGGTGGGTGAGGATCAGGTCCGCGTTGGCGGTGCAGGAGCGGCGCAGGGAGTCCAGCGGGATCAGCGTCTCGTCCTCGTACGCCTCGACCTCCGCACGGATGCGCAGCGCCATGCGCTCACCCAGTTCCGGAAGCCCTGCCTGAAGCGTCGCCGCCACACCCGAAAGGATCATTCCCGCAGCTTAGCGCCGTCTTCTTGTGGCCAGGGACAATCCGGAAGGTCCTGCGTTGTCGCACCGGCCATAGGCCGGAGCCCGCGTACCGCTGCAAGATGTCGACGATGTAAACATTCGGCGATGCCGTGTAACGGAGGCGGGTCATGGCCAATCTGGCAGGGTTCCTCGTGGAGACGGCTGCGCGGCAGCCCGAGCGCCCCGCGCTGCGCCTGGGGGAGCAGGTCATCACCTATGCGGAGCTGGACGAGCGCAGTGCCCGCGCCGCCGCCCTGCTCAGGTCGCAGGGCGTCCGGCCCATGGACCGGGTCGCGCTGATGCTGCCGAACGTTCCCGAGTTCGTCGTGCTGTACTACGCCATCCTGCGCGTCGGCGCTTTCGTCGTGCCGATGAACCCGCTCCTCAAGACCCGGGAGACCGAGTTCCACCTCGCCGACTCGGGGGCGGTGCGGCTCTTCGAGTGGCATCAGGCGCCGGGCGAGGGCGCTCAGGGAGCGGCCGCCGCGGGGGTGGCGCACACGGCCGTCGAACCCGCCGCGTTCGCGGCGACGCTCGCCGCGCACGAGCCGCTGGCCGAGGTGGCCGAGAAGGCCGACGAGGACACGGCCGTCGTGCTGTACACCTCCGGCACCACCGGCCGCCCCAAGGGCGCCGTCCTCACCCACGGCGGTCTGCGGCACAACACCGAGGTCAACAGCGTCCACATCCAGCAGATGTCGCCCGAGGACGTGGTGGTGGGCTGCCTGCCGCTGTTCCACATCTTCGGCCAGATCTGCACCATGAGCGCGGCCGTGCGCAGCGGCGCCTCGCTCGTCCTCATCCCGCGCTTCGACGCGGGGGCCGTTCTGGCGGCCATCGCCCGCGAGCGCGCCACCGTCTTCGAGGGCGTGCCGACCATGTACGCGGCGCTGCTCCAGCACCCGTCGGAGGCGGACGTGTCGACGCTGCGGATGTGCATCTCCGGCGGCGCCTCGCTGCCGGTGGAGATCCTGCACGGCTTCGAGCGGCGCTTCGGCTGTCCCGTCCTCGAAGGCTTCGGCATGTCCGAGACCAGCCCCGTCGTCACGTTCAACCACCCCGACCGGCCGCGCAAGGCCGGCTCCATCGGCACCCCCATCCGGGACGTCGAGGTGCGGCTGCTCGACGAGAAGGGGCAGGACGTGGCCCCCGGCGAGATCGGCGAACTCGCCGTCCGGGGACCCAACCTGATGAAGGGGTACTGGAACCGGCCGGAGGAGACGGCGGCGACCATCCCCGACGGCTGGCTCCGCAGCGGCGACCTCGCCCGCGCCGACGAGGACGGCTACCTCTACGTCGTCGACCGCAAGAAGGACATGATCATCCGCGGCGGCTACAACGTCTACCCGCGCGAGATCGAGGAGGTGCTGCACGAGCACCCGGCCGTCGCCCTCGCCGCGGTGGTGGGGTTCCCGCACGCCGAGCTGGGCGAGGAGGTCGCGGCCGCGGTCGTGCTGCGGGCGGGCACGGAGGTCACCCCCGAGGAGCTGCGGGAGTACGTCAAGGACCGCGTGGCGGCCTACAAGTACCCGCGTCGGGTGTGGCTCGTGGACGCGCTGCCGCTGGGGCCGAGCGGCAAGATCCTCAAGCGGGAGATCACCGTTCCGGTCGGCTGATCAGTAGGCGGTCGCCCTGTTCTCCTCCGCCCAGAGCCGTTCCGTGTCGGAGCCGCCGGGCGGAGGAACGAGCCCGTTGATCATCCAGAGCTCCTCGCTGGTCTCGTCGACGTGGAACTCCCAGTGGAGTCCGGCGTGCCGTTCGAGGTGGGGGCGGACCATCTCCCTGATCCAGCGGGCCGTCCGGCGCCTCGCGTCCTCGTCGGGGTTGCGCCGGGCGATGTGGTCGATGGTGATGCGGACCCCCACCGGGGTGGGCTCACCGCCGACGTAGAAGTCCTCGGGCCGGGTCTCGTGGAAGAGGGTGACCACGTAGAAGCGGGGCAGGCCGACCTTCTCGTAGTGGTCGGCGACGGACGACGCGAGCCGGTGCTTCTCCTCGGCGGAGAAGATCCCCGGCGTGTGGTGAACGGTCCACAGGGGCATGGCGGTTCGTAGCTCCTCGAATGGGGGGGGAAGGTCAGCCGGCGGCCGAGAAGGTCAGGTGTTCCACGGGCCCGGACAGTGCGGACTTCACGGTGACGCTGACGTCGTCGGCGAGCACCTCGACGTCCCCGGCCTCCAGGCCGTCGACGATCCGCGCGGCCACGTCCGCGGGCTTCGCCTTGCTCCGGTCGAGGGCGGAGACCATGTCCGTGTCGATGAATCCGGCGTGGACGCCGACGACGTGCGTGTGCTGCGGCGCGAGTTCGAGCCGGAGCGAGTTCGTCAGTGACCAGGCCGCGGCCTTGGAAGCCCCGTACGCTCCGCTGCCCGCCAGCCACGAAAGTACGGAGTGCATGTTCACCAGCGCTCCGCCGCCGTTCGCGGCGAGGACGGGCGCGAACGCCCGCGCCACCCGCAAGGGCCCGAAGACATTGACGTCGAACGTCTCGGCCGTCTGCTCGAAGTCGCCCGTGAGCAGCGGCGCGGGCAGCAGGACCCCGGCGTTGTTGAACACGATCCCGGCGTCCGGGGCGAGCTCCGCGAGGGCGGTGACCGATGCGGCCGAGCGGACGTCGAGCACGGCGGTCACCACCCGTGGGCGCTCGTCGACGTACGCCGAGCGAGCGGTGGAGTACACCTTGCTCGCCCCGCGTGCCAGCACCTCGTCGACGAGCGCGGCGCCGAGTCCTCGCCGCCCGCCCGTCACCACGACCACCTTGCCCGCGACAGAGACCACGGCACTCACTCCCGATCTGAATAACGACCTCGTTAGTCAGATGCAAGCACGCCAGGGCTGAGTAACGCAAGCATTAGTTACAATGGGCGGGTGGCGATGAGGTTCGAGAAGCGATTGAGCAACCGGGACGCGTGGTCGATCGGCGACGGGTGCTCGGCCGGCCGGGTGCTCGACCTGCTCAGCACCCGGACGGTCTTCATGGTCGTGCGGGAGTGCTTCTACGGCACGACCCGGTTCGAGGACTTCGTGACGAGGATCGGCACCTCCGCGCCCTCGGTCTCCCGCGCGCTCAAGCAGCTGGAGTCGGCCGGGGTCGTGGCGCGCACGCCCTACCAGGAGCCGGGGAAGCGGGCCCGCGACGAGTACCGCCTCACCGAGGCGGGCGAGGACCTGCTGCCGGTCTTCCTGTCGCTCATCCGGTGGGGTGACACGTACCTGCAGGACGGCCGTCCGCCGCTTGCCTTCGTCGAGGCCGAGAGCGGCCGCCCGTTGAACGTCCGCGTGACCGCCGACCCGGCGCCGGAGGCCTCGTCCGACGACATCGAGGTCCGGGTGCACCCCGACTGGCGCCGCGGCTGACCTTCCGCGGTGCAAGGAGGTGTACGAGGCTCAGTCCGCGCGCTTCCTGCCGTTCAGGTGCAGCGAGCGCAGGGCGGCTTCGAGGGCGAACCGGTGGTCGGGGTCGAGCAGCCGGTCGCCGAAGTGATTGTCCAGGTTCCGCAGGCGGTAGCGGACCGTCTGGGCGTGTACGCCCAGCATCTCGCCGACCTGTTCGGCGGGGGCGCGCGTGGAGATGTGGACGCGCAGGGTCTCGATCAGCCGCTCGCGCCGTGTCCCCGACAGAGCGTCGAGCGGGGCCAGTTCACGCGCGGCGAGATGCGCCGTGAGGGCCGGATCGGACAGCAGCCACAACGTTGTCAGGTGCTCCTCGCAGCGCACGAGGGGCGCGTTCGCCACGATGCCGTCGTCGATGAGCTGCAACACCCGCCGCGCCCAGCGGATGGAGTGCGCGGCCTGCACGGGCGGCACGGTCAGACCGACGACGGCGGGGGTGCCGGCCAGGGCCGATTCGAGCATCGCGAGGCGCTGCGGGGTGAGTGGCCCGGGAATGAGCAGATGCGGCTGGGGGAGGGTGAGGTCGGCCAGGACGTCCCGGTCGAGCCCCGCCTGGACGAGCTCGGCGACCGGCGGGCGGAGGGCCACCAGGGTGCACTCGGAGGGGAGCTGCCAGGAGGCCTCCTGGCACAGCTCCGCGATCGTCGCCCGGGGCAGCGGCGGACCCGCGACGACGAGGTGGAGTAACTGTCTTCTCCGCGCCGCCGCGTCGGACACGGCACGGGCCTGGGCCATCACGTAGCCCTCGCGGGAGAGGGCTTCGAGCTCCTCGACGTACGCGAAGAGGGCGTCCGCGAAGGCCAGGATCAGGGTGGGGGAGAGGTTGTAGGTGCGGCCGATGCTCTTGGCCCGGCGCAGAGCGATGCGCGCCCCGAGACGGTAGGCGCCCTGCAGGGAGTCGAGATCGCGGCCCTCGTAGGCCTCCACGCGGCCGAACTTGCGCAGCAGTTCGTCCCGGAGGGCCGACTTCGTGCCGGGCGTGGCGACCCGTTCGACGAAGGCCGCCAGGGCCTGTTCCACGCCCTGGCGGATGGCGTCCGAGTGCGGTCCGTTGAAGAGATGGGCGTACACGGGATAGGTCCGCTGGACCTCCATGCCGATCTCCTTGATGAGGCCCGGGATCTCCGGTCTCATCAGGTCGGCGAACTCCCTGGGGAGCGGGTCGAGCGGCTCGCCGATGTTCGGGGACTGTGCGGTTGCGGGCATGGAACCGATCCCTTGCTCTCCTGCGCGACCGGTGGGGAGCGGCGGTGCGGCGCCCGCCGTCGTGGGGTGGGCGCCGCCTTGGCCGTCAGGTGCGTACCAACGGGGACTGCTGAAGCTAAATCAACTGCTGTGTGCTGTACACAACTTGCGCAGGAGTTGGCGGTCCTGAGGCCCGTGTGCCGCCTGACTAGGCCGGGAATCGCCCCTGGGTGGCCGTTACCCGACGGCCGAGTGCCAGTTCTGGGAGAAGATCTTTCCGGCGTCGGGGGCGAGGACTCCGGGGGCGTAGAGGCCGGTCAGATAGGTCTGGGTGTTGTTCAGGGTGAGGCTGTTGCGGCCGGCGGCGGAGGGCAGCCCCGTCTTGAGGTTGACGGCGCCGTTGACCAGGCCGAGCCCGAGGCCGCAGCCGCTGGCGCCGGGGACGGCGAAGGTGGTGTCGGCCTGGGTGGAGCCGAGGAGGTTGAGGCGGCTCATGTCGCCTTCGTCGTTCGGGGTGCCGTCGCCGCTGTAGCGCTCGACGGCGAAGTCGGGGGCGGTCTTGTTGCTCGGGCGCAGGAGGATCGGGCTGGACTTCGACCCGATGTAGCAGTTGCTGCCGAGGAACGGGTTCTCCAGGTGGATCCGGACCGGGATGGTCACGATCGGCATGTCGGTGAGGACGCCCGCGATCTGGTCGAAGTCCGAGGGCGTTCCGACGGATTCCACGGTGGCGGTGATCCTGTTGAGGTTCGCGTCGGACAGCTGCCGGCAGATGTCGGTGATGAACGGGATGTCGCTCGGACACATCAGGCCGAGCAGGCCGCCGGGGACGGTGGCGGAGTCCGCGATGAGCGAGCCGGCGGGCGGCGGGACGACGGTGTTGGTGCCGTCGGCGTTCTGGATCACGCCGATCTGGAGGTTCGTCCTCCCGGTGACGACGGTCGTGTTGCCGAGCTTGATGGAGCCGCTCGCCGAGGAGGACGACACGCACTGCGGCGACTTGTCGAGACCGTCGGCGGCGAGCATCGCGGGGGCGTCGACGGGGCAGCGGTCGAACGGGCCCCAGCTGCCGTTCAGCTGAGGGGTGGCTGCGGTCGCCGTGCCGAGGGAGACGAAGGCGCCCAGCGCCGTCAGCGCGGAGAGGGTGGCGAGTCTCGTGCGGGGGGAGACGAGGGACATGGCGGATGCCTTCCGTCGGGGGAGAAGGGGGACAGGGTGGGGCGGTTCGGCGTGGGGCTTGGGGAGCGCGTGCGGCTGGCGGTGGGGCGGTTCGGCGTGGGGCTTGGGGACCGCGTGCGGCTGGTGGTGGGGCGGTTCAGCGTTCGGGCCTGGGGACCACGTACGGCTGGCGGTCCTCGGTGCACTGGCCCTCCGTGGGGACCTCGACGCCCACGGCGCAGGTCTGGCCCTGGATCTGCTTGATGTAGTTGCCGGGTCCCGAGATGGAAGCGGTGAGGAGCCGGTCGAGGTTCTCGCCGCCGGCGCCGCAGCCCTTGAAGGCGGGGATGGTCACCTCGCCGGTGAGCGGGCCGCCGCCGGTGAGGAGGTAGCCGGTGGCGTCCGTGCCGTTGATGAGCTGTCCCTTGCCCAGGAGTACGAGATGGTCCCCGGGGTACTTGACGGGGTCGGGCTCGGGGGAGGTGAGCGGCTTCTCGGTGCGGCAGGACGGGCCGACGTCGAGCCGGGTGCCGTTGACCCGGACGTCGAGGACGCGCAGGACGAAGCGGGCGCGGATGTACGTGTCCGAGAGGTTGTCGGGAAAGACCAGGAGGACGTCCGAGTCGACGGTCAGGGGACCCGTCTGCTCCAGGACCATGGTGGCCGTGGCCGGCGCGAAACCGAACGTCAGGAAGGTGGCATGGAACGGCGGGGTCTGCTTGCGCCCCTGGTAGGAGAGCTTTCCCGTCGACGGGGTGAGGAGGTGCATGCTTCCGTCCGGCCGGATGACGAACTCCGGCTGCCCCTGCTCGATCAGGACGCAGGACACCGGGATGATGTTGGCGCCGTTCAGCTTCCGTACGTTGGAGTAGCCGGTGATGTACGCCGACAGCGAGGTGGGCGTCGGTTGCTCGGTCACGCAGGGCGGCGCGGCCGGCCGGGACGCCGGGGTGCCGGGCGCGTTGTCGTCGGTGACGGTCAGGCCTCTGCCCCTGCCCGCGGGCTGTCCGGTCCGCGGGCTCTTCGGGGCGTGGCCGTCCGCCGTTCCCGGCCTCGCCGGGGCCGTCCTGCCGGGGGACGAAGGGCCGGAGGACGGCAAGTGGGGAGAGGGCGCCGAGGGGGCGGACGGCGACGTGGGAGGGGTGCTCGGTTCCCCGGTGCCGGTGTCTGCGCCGACCGGGACCGTGGCGAGCGGGGTCCTTCCCTCCGCGTCCTGACCGGGGACGCAGGTGACGGAGAGGGAAGCGGGGGTGCTGGGCGCGCCGGCGTCCGCGCTCGGGGCGAGATCGAGGACGAGGCCCCCGGCGGTGAGGGTCAGGTCGCCGGGGGCGTCCGTCTTCAGCGTCGGCACGTCGCCGGTCGTGATGACCACGAGAGGCCCCTCGGCCGGGACTGCGAGGGACTGCGCGGTGCCGCTCCACGTGGCCTGCGCGCGCTGCTCGTTCTGGGCCACGTCGACCGTGAGCCGGGTCTCCGCCCGGACCGTGGAGCCCCGGTACGTGGTGAGGTCGGGCGCGGCCGGGAGCTTCACCGTCGTGGTGACGTCCGTGGGCCTGATCTCCTCGCCGGGGGCCGCCCGGTCGGGGAAGGTCGCCGTGATCCGTACCGTCGCGGGCTGCTGTCCCGAGGGCAGGGTGCAGACGTAGGGCAGCTTGGTGTCGACCTTCAGCGTCCCGACGGCGACGGCCGCCGCCGGGAGCAGGGGGGCCAGCGCCACGAACGCGGCGATCGTCGCGCCGCGCGCGCGGATTCGGGAAGGTCGGGGGGTGGGCCCGGGGCCTCTCATCTGTCGCTCCGCTCGGGGTCGTTCGTGCGCCGACGGGGGAAGGGCGCCGGCGGAAGGGTGCGGACAGCCCGCGTCCGCCCGGCCGGGGTCGCCGACGGGGCGGACGCGGGTTCCTGCGTCCTTACGGGTTGGAGCCGACGATCGTCGGGATGGTGGTGGTCCCCGCCACCTTGAAGAGGTACGTGCCCTTGAAGGTGGGCTTGGCGCCGACCGGGACGGCCGAACCGCAGCCGCTCGACGAGACGACGGTGAGCTCACCCGCGAGGCTGTTGACGGCGAGCGCGCCCGTCGAGTTGGTGTACGTGCTGGACGCCTTGCCCGTCACGCGGAAGACACAGGCGCCGACGGTCACCGTGGCGTCGACGTTGCCGACGTAGCCCTTGGTGACGCCCGTCGAGGCGGTGTAGTCCTGCGCCACGATCGTCCACGGGGTGGTCGGGACGGTGGTCACGGGGCCCAGCACGCTGGTGCAGGGCGTGCCGCTGGCGCCGAAGGCGATCGAGTTGATGGTGCCGACGGTCGCCGGGTTGCCCGTGGTGCTCTGTCCGGAGCCCGAACCGTTCGACTTCGTACACGTCATGGCGATGCCGTTGACGCTGAGGACGATGTTCCCGCTGTTGACCGCGGTGATGCTGGCCGGCGAGGGGCTGACGGTCCAGACCGTGGACGCCACCGCCGACGCGGGGCTCACGGCGAGGGCGAACGCGGCCGAGGCGGCTCCGGCGACGACGGCGAGCTTTCTGATGGGCTTCTTCATGGCTCTGGGACTCTCCTTGGGGATTGACCGGCAGAGGGGTGGCCGCGGTGGGGGTCGAGCGGCCGGCGGCCCGTCATTTCTCGGCCGCGAAACGAGACGTTACTTGCGGGAAACTTAGCTGAACAATGGCGCAGCCCATGATTCTTTGGAGATGTCTGAATGCCTGTCAAGTGGGTGAGCGATGACGCGAATCCTCTTGGTTCTCCGGTGCGTAATGTCGACAATTCTGATCGATCGCCGGGGTCGCCGCACACTCTCCACGGTGACAATCTCCGAAGCAGAACTGTCTCCCGCCTGATAAATGGTCGGTCGTTTGATTTCCTGTCGGGAAAACTCGGAATCCGCTATTGCCGCGAGAGGTTACCCGGCCGTAGCGTTCCCGGGGCGGCACACCGTCGCAGGTCGGCGCAGCTGTCTGTCTCCGCGGAGACAAAAGCCGACGCCGGCCTTGTCTCCGCGGTGACAAATACGAGAGCGGATCAAGAAAATCGGCACCCGCCTATTGTCCGGGTGTTCCGCACCGCCTTAACGTGCGCCCGCAGCGCACACCCGACACACGCCTGCTGGAGGTGGGATGGGAATCGAAGTAGTCGTAGAGGGTCTGACCATGTCCTTCGACAGGCAGAACATCTGGCAGGACGTGTCGCTGACCCTGCCGGCCGGAGAGGTCAGCGTCATGCTCGGTCCTTCCGGCACCGGCAAGACCGTCTTTCTCAAATCGCTCATCGGACTGCTGAAACCCCAGCAGGGCCGTGTCCTCATCAACGGTGTCGACATGGTCAGCAGCCCCGAACGGGACATCTACGAGACCCGGAAGCTCTTCGGCCTCATGTTCCAGGACGGCGCCCTGTTCGGCTCCATGAGCCTCTTCGACAACATCGCCTTCCCGCTGCGCGAGCACACCCGCAAGCGGGAGTACGAGATCCGGCGCATCGTCATGGAGCGGATCGAACTCGTGGGTCTCCTCGGCGCGGAGGACAAGCTGCCCGGCGAGATCAGCGGAGGCATGCGCAAACGCGCCGGACTGGCCCGCGCCCTCGTGCTCGACCCGCAGATCGTGCTGTGCGACGAGCCGGACTCCGGACTCGACCCGGTCCGCACCGCCTACCTGTCCCAGCTGCTCATCGACCTCAACGCGCGGATCGACGCGACGATGCTCATCGTCACCCACAACCTCGACATCGCCGCCACCGTGCCCGACAACATGGGGATGTTCTTCCGGCGCAGGCTCGTCACCTTCGGCCCCCGCGAGGTCCTCCTCACCAGCGACGAACCGGTCGTGACCCAGTTCCTCGCCGGCCGCCGCGAAGGCCCCATCGGCATGTCCGAGGAGAAGGACGCCGCCCTCCTCGCCGCCGAGGCCGACAGCCCCGCCGGCCGCGCGGCGGCGCCCCGCGTCATCGTCCCGCAGCTGGAACCCTCCCCGGGCCTGCCGCCCCGCGCGGCCGTCACCCGGCGGCGCGAGCGCGTCCTCGGCATGCTCGACCAGCTCCCGCCCGCCGCCCGCGCCGCCATCCGCGACACCTACACGCGGACCGCCGCCGCCCCCACCCTGACCATGCCGGCCACCGGGAGCGGCTCGTGATCACCGGCGCGCTGCGGCAGACCGGCCGCCTCTTCGCCCTCGCCGCCGAGGTGAGCCGGGCCGTCTTCCGGCGTCCCTTCCAGTTCCGCGAGTTCATCGAGCAGTTCTGGTTCGTCGCGAGCGTCACCATCCTGCCCGCCGCGCTCGTCTCCGTACCCTTCGGCGCCGTCATCGCCCTCCAGGTCGGCTCCCTCACCCAGCAGCTGGGGGCCCAGTCGTTCACCGGCGGCGCCAGCGTCCTCGCCGTCATCCAGCAGGCCAGTCCCCTCATCGTGGCCCTCCTGATCGCGGGCGCCGGCGGCTCCGCCATCTGCGCCGACCTCGGCTCCCGCAAGATCCGGGAGGAGCTCGACGCGATGGAGGTCATGGGCGTCTCGCCCGTCCAGCGGCTGGTCGTCCCCCGCGTCCTCGCCACCATGGCGGTCGCGGTGCTCCTCAACGGCATGGTCTCCGTCGTCGGCACCCTGGGCGGCTACTTCTTCAACATCGTCCTCCAGGGCGGCACCCCCGGCGCGTACCTCTCCAGCTTCTCCGCCCTCGCCCAGCTGCCCGACCTCTACATCAGCGAACTCAAGGCGCTCGTCTTCGGGTTCATCGCCGGCATCGTCGCCGCCTACCGGGGACTCAACCCCCGCGGCGGACCCAAAGGCGTCGGCGACGCCGTCAACCAGTCCGTCGTCATCACCTTCATGCTGCTGTTCTTCGTGAACATGGTGCTCACGGGCATCTACCTGCAGATCGTCCCGCCGAAGGGAGGCTGAGACCGATGGCCTCCCCGTTCGTGTGGCTCGACCGGTCCGGTGACCAGCTCCTGTTCTACCTCCGAGCCCTGCTCTGGATCCCGCGGACCCTGCGCCGCTACCTCAAGGAGGTGCAACGGCTGCTCGCCGAGGTCGCGTTCGGCTCCGGCGGCCTCGGCGTCATCGGCGGAACCATCGGCGTCATGATCGCGATGACGCTGTTCACCGGGACCGTCGTCGGCCTCCAGGGCTACGCGGCCCTCGACCAGATCGGCACCGCCGCCTTCACCGGCTTCGTGTCCGCGTACTTCAACACCCGCGAGATCGCTCCGCTCGTCGCCGGACTCGCGCTCTCCGCGACCGTCGGCGCCGGATTCACCGCCCAGCTCGGCGCCATGCGCATCAACGAGGAGGTCGACGCCCTCGAAGGCATGGGCATCCGCTCCATGCCGTACCTGGTCACCACCCGCATCATCGCGGGCGTCGTCGCCATCGTCCCGCTCTACGCGATCGGACTGCTCTCCTCCTACCTGGCGTCCCGCTACGTCACGGTCCTCTTCAACGGCCAGTCCGAGGGCACGTACGACCACTACTTCAACCTCTTCCTCTCGCCGACGGACGTCCTCCTCTCCGTGCTGAAAGTGCTGATCTTCAGCGTGATGGTGATCATCGCCCACTGCTACTACGGCTTCCGCGCCTCCGGCGGCCCCGCCGGCGTCGGCATCGCCGTCGGCCGCTCCGTACGCAACGCCATCGTGCTGATCAGCGTCACCGACTTCTTCCTGTCGCTGGCCCTCTGGGGCGCGACCACGACCGTGAAGGTGGCGGGGTGAGATGACCGACTCACGTGCCGAGACCATCCGCCGCCGGTTCGCCGGCGTCGTCTTCCTCCTTGTGCCCGTCCTCCTCGCCTCCCTCGCCGTCGCCGTCTACGACAAACGCTTCACCGACTCCGACCCGGTCGTCGTGGAGACCGGAAGCGTCGGCAACGAGATGCACCTCGGGGCGGAGGTGAAACTGCGCGGCGTCGTCATCGGCGAGGTCCGCGCCATCGACGCCGTCGACGGCGGAGCCCGGCTCACCCTCGCCATGCGGCCCGGCACCCTGCGCCACGTCCCCTCCGACGTCCGCGCGCAGATGCTGCCCACGACCCTCTTCGGCGAACGGTTCGTGGCCCTCGTCCCGCCCACGACCCCCTCCGCGCGGCCCCTCGGCCCCGGAGACGTCATCCCCGAGGACCGGTCGAGCAATGCCGTCGAACTCCAGCAGGTCCTCGACAACGTCCTGCCCCTGCTCACGGCCGTCCAGCCGCAGAAACTGTCGGCGACCCTGTCCGCCGTCTCCCGCGCACTGGAGGGCCGCGGCGACAAGCTCGGCGAGACCCTCGCCCAACTCGACGCCCACCTGCGCGAGTTCAACCCCCACCTGCCCGCCCTCACCCGTGACCTGAAAGAGCTCGTGAAGGTCAGCCACCTCTACGCGGACGCCGCCCCGGACATCGTCACGGCACTCACCGACTTCACCAGGACCAGCGGCACCCTCGCCGAGAAGGAGGGAGAGCTGGCCGGCACCTTCGGCGCCACCACCCGGACGGCCCAGGACCTGACCGCCTTCCTGCGGCAGAACAAGAACAACATCATCCGCCTCAGCGCCGCCGGCAGGCCGACCCTGGAACTGCTCGCCGAGTACTCCCCGTCCTTCCCCTGCACCCTGCGCACCCTCGCCCAGTTCGTGCCCGCGATGGACAAGGCGCTCGGCAAGGGCACCAACCAGCCCGGACTGCACGTCGAGGTGACCACCGTCCCGTCGCGCGGCGCCTACGTCCCCGGCCGTGACACCCCCTCGTACGGCTCCGGCGGCGGCCCCCACTGCTACCCCGTGCCCTACCTCGGCGTCCCGGCAGCACCCGCCGCACGGGCCTCCGCCGCGGCCGACCAGGACCTCGGGCCCGCCAACTCCCCGCAGGAGAACGACCTCGTCAACGAACTCCTCGCCCCCGCCGCACAGAAGCGGCCCCGTGACCTGCCGGACTGGAGCAGCCTGCTCGCCGGCCCGGCGTTCCGCGGTGCGGAGGTGACCCTCCGATGACGACACGGCCCTCCCACACGCGACGACGCGGCCTGACCGGGACCGTCCTGAAGTCCCTCGCGTTCGTCCTCGTCACGGCCCTCGCCACCACCGTCCTCGGCTTCAGCGTCGCCAACACCGGCGTCGGCTCCGCCACCCGCTCCTACAAGGCCCTGTTCACCGACGTCACCGGCCTCGTCGAAGGCGACTCCGTGCGCATCGCCGGAGTGAAGGTGGGCGAGGTCACCGACGTGCGCGTCGTCCAGCGGCGCACCGCCCAGGTCACCTTCACGGTCCGCGAGGACCGCACCCTGCCCCGGTCCGCTACCGCCGCCGTGAAGTACCTCAACATGGTCGGCCAGCGGTACGTCTCCCTCGGCCGGGGCACCGGAGACCTGACCGGCACCCTGAACGCCGGGGACACCATCCCGCTCGACCGCACCACACCCGCACTCGACCTGACCCTGCTCTTCAACGGCTTCAAGCCGCTGTTCGAAGGCCTCTCGCCCTCCGACGTCAACGACCTCGCCGGCTCGCTCGTCCAGGTCCTCCAGGGCGAGAGCGGAACCGTCGACAGCCTCCTGCGGCACATCGGCTCCCTCACCAGGACCGTGGCCGCCAAGGACAAGGTCATCGGCGAGGTCGTCACCCACCTCAACACCGTCCTCACCACCCTCAACAACCGCGAAGCCGCCTTCGGCGACCTCGTCGTCACCCTCCAGAAACTCGTCACCGGCTTCAACACCGACCGCAAACCCCTCGGCGAGGCGGTCAAGGCCATCGGCGACCTCACCACGACGACCGCCGGACTCCTCCAGGAGGGGCGCGCCCCCCTCAAGAAGGACATCCGCGAACTCGGCCGGCTCTCCGGCACCCTCGGCGACCACACCCCCGCCATCGAGACCTTCCTCGCCCACACCCCCGCCAAGATGACGGCCCTGGCCCGGCTCTCCTCGTACGGATCGTGGTTCAACCTCTACCTCTGCGAGGCACGCGTGAGCGGCGTGGGAACCTCCGACGGCTCCAAGCCGCCGACCGGCATCGCCGTCACCGAGACGAGGTGCCGCGGATGAGCCCGCGCGTCCGGCGGCGGCCGGTCAAGGAGCGCAGCCCCGTCGCCGTCGCCCTCGTCGGCCTGGTGGTCCTCGCCCTCATGGCCGTCCTGGCGTACAACGTGGAACGGCTGCCCCTCGTCGGCGGCGACACCGCCTACAGCGCCGACTTCACCGAGGCCGCCGGACTCGACGCCGGCGACGAGGTCCGCATCGCCGGGGTCAAGGTCGGCAAGGTCACCGAGGTGGCCCTCGACGGACCCAAGGTCAAGGTGACCTTCGAGGTCGGCGACGCCTGGATCGGCGACCGCTCGACCGCCGCCATCGCCGTCAAGACCCTCCTCGGCGAGAAGTACCTGGCGCTCGACCCGCTGGGCTCCGCACCGCAGGACCCCGGCACCCGCATCCCGCAGTCCCGCACCACCTCCCCGTACGACGTGACGCAGGCCTTCCAGGACCTCAGCGGCACCGTCGACGCCATCGACACCGGGAAGCTCGCGGAGAGCTTCCGGACGATCTCCGACACCTTCAAGAACTCCCCGCCGCACGTACGCAACGCCGCCACCGGGCTGTCCGAGCTGTCGAAGTCCGTCTCCAAGCGCGACACCGAGCTCGCCCGCCTCCTGGAGAACAGCAGGAAGTTCACCAAGACCCTGGAGGACAAGAAGTCCAGCTTCGAGATCCTCATCGAGGACGGCGGTTCACTGCTCGGGGAGCTCAAGAAGCGCCGCGAGGCCATCCGCGCCCTGCTCAAGGGAAGCAGGGACCTGGGCACCGAGCTCAGCGGCCTCGTCGGCGACAACGACCGGCAGCTCGGCCCCACCCTCAAGGCCCTCAGCCGCGTCACCGGCGTCCTGGAGAAGAACAGCGGCCAGCTCGACAAGACGCTCGCGCTCATCGGCCCGTACTACCGCCTCGTCGGCAACACCCTCGGCAGCGGCCGCTGGTTCGACAGCTACCTGTGCGGCGTGGTGCCCCGCACCTATCTGCCCGAGGGCTCGCAGCCCAAGACCGGATGCCTGCCGCCGAAACAGACGGCGACGGCCAAGGGGAGCGGTGAACGATGACCAAGCCCAGAAAGCCCCTCGTCGCCGGGCTCGCTCTCGCGGTGCTCGCGGCCTGCGGCCTCGTCGCCGTCCGCGTCCTCGACGACGACGGGATCCACGTCACCGCCTACTTCGACCGGGCGGTCGGCATCTACGCCGGATCCGACCTGCGCATCCTCGGTGTACGGGTCGGAGAGGTGGAGTCCGTGGAGCCGCAGGGCACCCGGGTACGCGTCGCACTCCGCCTCGACGAAGGCGTCCGCGTCCCCGCCGGCGCCCGGGCCCTCGTCGTCGCCCCGAGCATCGTCGCCGACCGGTACGTCCAGCTCACCCCCGCCTACAGCATCGGCCCCGCCCTCGCCGACGGCGCCCAGCTGCCCGCCGCACGCAACCGGACCCCCGTCGAGATCGACCAGCTCTACGACTCGATCACCGCACTGAGCAAGGCGCTCGGCCCCGACGGCGCCAACTCCGCCGGAGCGCTCTCCGAACTCCTGGACACCGGCGCGAAGAACCTCAAGGGCAACGGCACGGCCATCGGCACCTCCATCGAACAGTTCGGCAAGGCGGCCAAGACCCTGGACGGCAGCAGCGAGAACCTGTTCACCACCCTCGGGCAGCTCCAGACCTTCACCACCATGCTCAAGAAGAAGGACGGCGACGTCCGCACCGCGCAGGAACGCCTCGACGAGGTCGTCGGCTACTTCGCCGAGAACAAGGACGACCTCGCCGACGCGCTCAAGGAGCTCGGCAAGGCCCTCGCCCAGGTCAAGACCTTCATCAAGGACAACCGCGGTGAGCTGAAGAAGAACATCGACCGGCTCGTCCCCCTCACCCAGACCCTCGTCGACCAGCGGGCCTCCCTCGCCGAAGCGCTCGACGCCGCCCCGCTCGCCGCCGGCAACGTCGTCAACGCGTACAACAAGGACACCCGCACCCTCGACGGCCGCGCCAACCTCAACGAGATCAGCATGGGCGGCCCACTGCTGCCTCTGCCGGTCACCGGAGCCTCCTCGGCCGGCACCGGAGAGGGGGAGCGGTGAACACTCCTCCGTCCCGGAAGGCCCTCGGCGCCGCAGCCGTCGGAGCGGTCGCGCTCGGCCTCGGCCTCGCCGTCGTCCTCGGCGCGGTCCCCGCGAACCCCGTCCGGTTCGACGGCATCGAGGACCTGCCGCTGCCCGGGGGCGCCGACCTCGGCCCCCACCCCTACACCGTCACCGCCGAACTCGACGACGTCCTGAGCCTCGTCCCGCAGTCCGCGGTCAAGGTCAACGACGTCGCCGTCGGCCGCGTCACCGCCATCGAGCTGGGGGGCACCGGCACCTGGTCCGCCCGCGTCACCCTCGAGATCAACGGCGACGTCCGCCTCCCCGCCGACGCCGGCGCCCGCCTGGAACAGTCCAGCCTCCTCGGCGAGAAGTACATCCAGCTCGTCGCCCCCCGGAAGGACACCGGCGCGCGCCTCACGAACGGCAGCGTCATCCCCCTCGCGCGCACCAGCCGCAACACGGAGGTCGAGGAGGTGTTCGGCGCACTGTCGCTGCTCCTCAACGGCGGCGGCGTCAACCAGCTCAAGACCATCACGCGGGAACTCAACCAGGCGCTCGGCGGCCGCGAACCCGAGGTCCGCTCGATGCTGAACCGCGTGAACACGCTGGTCACGAACCTCGACGCGCACCGCGGCGACATCACCCGCGCCCTCGACGGCGTCAACCGGCTCTCCGCCACCCTCGCCGGCCGCAAGAAGGACGTCGACACCGTCCTCACCAACCTCTCGCCCGGCCTGAAGACCCTGGAGAAGCAGCGAGGCTCCCTGCTGAGCATGCTGCGCGCCCTCGACACCCTCTCCGGCGTCGCCGTCGCGACCGTCGACGCGAGCAAGAAGGACATGATCGCCGACCTCAAGGCCCTCGCGCCGACCCTGACGGCCCTCGCGGACGCCGGAGCCGACCTGCCCGACTCGCTCCAGGTCCTCCTCACGTATCCCTTCACCGACGAGGTGATGCGCGGCATCAAGGGCGACTACCTCAACACCTACCTCCACCTGGCGGCCGCCCCGGGCACGGAGGTCATCCCGCCCCTGATCCCCAGGACCGAGCCCACCCCGACCCCCACCCCGACGACCCCCGGCGCCACCACACGGGGGCGAGCGGGGACGAACGGCACCGCACGAAGCCCGCGATCGGCGCTGCCGCTGCCCCCGGTCACGACGGGCACCCCACCCGAGGACGGAGGCGACAACCGGTGATCACCCGCAGCGTCCGACTGAAGAACCTCGCGTTCCTCGTCATCGCCGTCCTGGTCCTCGGCTTCGTCGGCGTCCGCTACGCCGACCTCGGCCGCTACGCCGGAGTCGCCGACCACTACACCGTCCGCGTCCACCTCGCCCGTACGGGAGGCCTGTTCACCCATTCCGACGTCACCTACCGCGGCGTCTCCGTGGGCCGCGTCGGAGCCATCGACCTCACCGCCGACGGAGTCGTCGCCGAACTGCGCATCAAGAAGTCGGCGCCCCGGATCCCGGCCGACGCGCGCGCCGTGGTCGCCGGACTCTCCGCCGTCGGCGAGCAGTACATCGACCTCCGCCCCGAGAGCGACGGCGGGCCCTTCCTCACCGACGGCGCCCGCATCGAACAGTCCGACACCCACGTGCCGGCGCCCGTCACCGACGTCCTCGCGAGCATGAACGACCTCACCCGCTCCGTACCCCTGGACTCCCTGCGCACCGTCGTCGACGAACTCGGCAAGGCCTTCGAGGGCCACGGCGACGACCTCCAGGTCCTCCTCGACAACGGCAGCAGGTTCGTCCAGGCCGCCGACCGGTCCCTGCCGGCCACCACACGGCTCATCGACGACGGCGAGGTCGTCCTGCGCACCCAGGCCGACGAGAGCCGCGCCATCCGGGACTTCGCCACCGGCGCCCGCGACCTCGCCGCCACCCTCAAGGGCTCCGACAGCGACCTGCGCCGCCTCCTCGCCGCCACCCCCGACGCGACCGGCCAGATCAGCGGCCTCCTTCGCGACCTCGACCCGAGCCTCGGCGTCGTCCTCGCCAACCTCCTCACCACCTCGGAGATCGCCGTCACCCGGCAGCGGGGCACGGAGGAACTCCTCGTGAAGTTCCCCGCGGCAGTCTCGGCGGGAGCCACCACCGTCGACGGAGGACACGTGAACTTCGGCATGGCCGTCACCTTCTTCAAGCCGCTGCCCTGCACCTCCGGCTACGGCGGTACGCGCTACCGCAACGGACTCGACCTGGGGACCGCGCCCGCCCTCAACACCCGCGCCTCCTGCACCTCCCCGGCCTCCACCGGCGTCAACGTACGCGGCTCGGCCCACGCCCCCGGGAGCGGCGGCGTCCCCACCCCGGCCCGGCCCGGCTCCCTGCCCTCCGGCAGCGCGCGCACCACGACGGGCCCGCAGGCCGCCGCCCTGCCCGGCGCGCTCGCGCTGCCCGGCCAGACCGGCGGCCCGACGGACATGGCCGGACTGCTCGGCCTGAACACCGGGGGTACGCGATGAGGCGCGGCCGAGCCCTGGGCGTCGGCGCCCTCGTCGTCGCCCTGGGCTTCTGCGGGACCGGCGCCTGGACGTACGCCCAGGCCCGTACGGACGAGGAACTCGCCTTCAGCCGGGAACGCGACACCGCGCTCGCCGAGGGCCGCAGCCGCCTCACCGTCCTGAACACCCTCGACGCCTCGACCCGCGAACGCGCCGAAGCGGGCATCCGGGCCTGGCGCGAGGCCTCCACCGGCCCGCTCCGCACCGAACTCGGCCGCACCGAACCCGCGGTGGGCGCCTCGGCACGCGCCACGGTGACCGAGGCCGCGCTCACGGCGCTGGACGCGAGAGCCGGTACGGCGAAACTCATCGCGACCGTACGCGTCGACGTCACCCCGCGCGGAGCCGCGACCGCGACCACCGACCGCAAACGCCTGGAGGCCGTCCTGACCCGCACGGACGAGCACACATGGAGAGTCGCGGCACTGAGCGCGGTGCCGGTCGCCGGAGCGGAGGACGAGGACCGATGACGCGACTGCTGCGCAGGACCACAGCCGGGGACGCGGAGAGCGACGAGGGAGAGGCACCCCCGGGCGACGACCGGCCGGAGCCGACGCCGGCCACGGACGGGAACGCGACGGAGCCCCCCGACACAGCCCGACGCCGGTCCGCCACCGTCTGGCGAAGAGGCTCCCTCGCCGCCGCCCTCACCGTGCTCCTCCTCGGCGGGAGCGGCTTCTTCCACGCCGCCCACCAGCTCCGCTCCACCCCCTCGGCGCGCAACCACGCGCTCACCGACACCGAGACCACCACCCGCGTGAGCGGCGACGTGGCCGAAGGACTCGCCCGGGTCTTCTCCTACACGGCGACGAACACCGACGCCGCCGAACGCTCGGCCCGCACCGTCCTCGCGGGCCGCGCCGCCCGCCAGTACGGCGACCTGCTCGACCAGGTCCGCAAGAACCTGGTCGAGCAGCGCATCACCCTCTCCACCCAGGCCGTCCGCACCGGAGTGATCGAACTCGACGGGGACACCGCGCGCCTCCTCGTCTTCCTCGACCAGACCTCGCGGCGCGACAAGGCCGCCGCCACCTCCGCCGCGGCCCAGCTCACCGTCACCGCCGAGTACCAGGGGGACCGGTGGCTGATCGTCGACATCAAGGCCCGCTGACGATGAGCGGGAGACGGGAGAACCCCATGACACACCGGCCGGCCCTGGCCGCGGCCCTCGTGCTCACGCTGGCCGCGGGCGGCTTCGCGGCCTGGGAGGGACGGAGCTGGTACGCCGCGGCCCACGACGACTCAGCGGCGTACGCCGTGCAGCGCGACCGGGCGCTCGCGGCGGGGGAGCAGGCCGTGCAGAACCTCAACACCCTCGACCACCGGCGTGTGGACCGGGGCCTCGACCTCTGGGAGACCTCGACCACCGGCGAGCTGCACCAGCAACTGGTCGAGGGTCGCGCGGAGTTCACCAGCCAGGTGAAGGCGGCGAAGACGGTGACCACCGCCCGGGTGCTGTCCGGCGCCGTCACCGAACTCGACGACAGGGCGGGGCGGGCCCGGCTGCTCGTCGCGCTGCGCGTCACCGTCACGACGCCCGACAGCAAGAGCACGGAGAAGGACAGCCGCATGCTCGGCGAACTCACCCGAACCGACGGCCAGTGGAAGCTCAGTGCCCTGGGGCAGGCCCCCGTGGGCGGCACGGCGACCGGTTGACCGGACCGTCCCGTACGCGAGAGCCGCAAGGACCCGAAAGGACACGCACGATGCCGACGCCCCGCCACCACCTCAACCGCCAGCGCCGCCGCCAGGCCCACGCCGGCCAGTCCGCCCCCGCCTCCAGGGCCCGCTCGCAGGTCGCGCTCCTGCCGGAGTCGGAACGGGAGCCGGAACCGCAGCCGGAGCCGGATCGCACACCGGAGACCGGACCCGAGCGCAAACCCGGGCCCGGATCCAAGCCGGCCCCGGAAGCGGCGGACGGGACGCGGGCACGTCCCCTCGCCCCCCTCGTGGTCCTCTGCCTCCTGACCCTCCTCCTCGGCGTCTTCGCCGGATGGGCGCACGGCAGGGCGGGGGACCTACGGTCCGATCCCACACGCGGCAACACGGCCCTCACCGACCTCGCCCGCACCAGCGAGATCAAGGGGCAGACCGCCGCGGCGGTCGCCGCGCTCTTCTCGTACGACCACGCCGACACGGGTCCCTTCGAGCGGGCCGCGAAGACCCTCCTCACCGGCAAGGCCGTGGCCCAGCACCGGACGCTGTTCGGCGGGGTGCTCGCCCAGGCGGCGCAGCAGAAGACGGTGATCACCACGACGGTCACCGACAGCGCGGTCGAGCGGATCGACGGCGACCGCGCCCGGGTCCTGGTCTATGCCGACCAGAGCGGCGTGAGCACGGCGGGGACCGGCAAGGCCGGTGGAGGGCAGCAGAAGCCCAAGGCCGAGGACCAAGGCGTCTACGCGGGCGCGATGTTCGCCGTGGACGTCGTGCGCCGCGACGGTCGCTGGCTCGTCGAGAACATCGACACCTTCGGCCGCTGACCCTCGCGGGGCGGGCTGGCACAGTGGATCATCCAAGAGGTGAAGGTCTCCTCAAGGGTCAGATCTGCGAGTCGGTCCGGTGACGACCTCCTGCGGATGCGGTGTGTCGGCGGGGCGCCGGTCGCGATCGGAACATTCTCTTCCGGTAGCGTCGGTCGTAGTGCAGGTCACCGACGTGGCGACTGCTCGTGCTCGGCTCTGTCCCGGCTCTGTGAGGCGTGTCCCATGACTCTGTCGATTCGCAACCAGCTCCCCGGTACCGTCACCGCCGTCACCACGGGCGAGGCCATGGCGTCCGTGAAGGTGCGCCTGAACGGCGGTCAGGAGATCACGGCCGCCATCACCGCCGACGCCGTCAGGGACCTCGGCCTGACCGAGGGTTCCGCGGTCAGGGCCCTGGTGAAATCCACCGAGGTCGCCCTCGCGACCGGCCCCGTCGAGGGCATCTCCATCCGCAACCAGCTCGTCGGCTCCGTCACCGAGGTGGCGACGGGCGGCGCCATGGGCTCGGTGAAGGTCTCCGTCGCGGGCGGCGAGCTGACCGCCGCGATCACCAAGGACGCCGTCGAGGACCTCGGCCTGGGCACCGGTACCTCCGTCGTCGCCCTCATCAAGGCGACCGAGATCGCCCTCGCCGGCGCCTGACCGCGCGCTTGCGAACCCGACGTCAGGACCGGAACCGGCGTCGCCGGACGGCCGAAGGCCAGTGGGCCGGCGGCGTGCGCACCGGAGGTATCCGGGCGGTCAGAGCGGGACGACCGTCGTCTCGGTCGCCTTGACGCTGGTCCAGACGGGCACCCCGTCGGCGAGGCCCAGTTCGGCGGCGGCCTGGGGGGTGATCTCGGCGACGAGGTCGGGGACGTCGTCGGAGGTGACGAGGACCCGCAGCCGACTGCCGCTCGCGGTGATCTCGCGTACGGTGCCGGGCCAGACGTTACGAGGGCTGCCGGCGGGCTTCTCGCGGTGGACGGACACCGCCTCGGGCGCCACGATCGCGAGCGCCGGGGCGCCGGCCGCCGGTGGATCGGCCGCGACCAGGACACCGCCCTCCTCCAGGGCGAGGCCTTCGGGTGTGGCGGTGCCGGGCCAGGCGTTGCGGCCGAGCATGCGGGCGACCCAGGGGGAGCGGGGGTGCCGGGTGACCTCGGCGGGGCTGTCGTCCTGGAGCGCCCGGCCCTCGTCGAGGACGAGCACGCGGTCGGCGAGCGACACGGCCTCGACGGGGTCGTGGGTGACGATGAGGCAGACGCCGCCGAAGCGTGCGAGATGGGTGCGCAGAGTGTGGCGCACGTGGGCGCGGGTGGTCTGGTCGAGCGCGGCGAGCGGCTCGTCGAGGACGAGGAGCCGGGGGCGGGCGGCGAGTGCCCGGGCCAGGGCGACCCGCTGGGCCTGGCCTCCGGAGAGCTGGCCGGGGCGGCGGTGGGCGAGGTGGCCGACGCCGAGCCGGTCGAGCCAGTGCCGCGCCGCGCGCCGGGCCTCCTTGCGGGCGACGCCCTGGGCGCGCAGGCCGTAGGCGGTGTTGGCGAGTGCCGACATGTGCGGGAAGAGCGCGCCGTCCTGCGGGACCCAGGCGACCCGTCGCCGGTGCGGGGGCAGGGCGGTGACATCGGTGCCGCCGAGGGCGAGGTCGGCGTGGGCCCGGGGGGTGAGGCCGAGGAGGGCCCGGAGCAGGGTGGTCTTGCCGGCGCCGTTGGGGCCGACGACGGCGATGGTGGTGCCCGGCTCGGCGTCCAGAATCAGGCTGGTGAAGCCGGTGACCTCGGCGTGCAGGGACCAGCGTTCCCCGGACTGCTCCGCCTCGTCGAAGCCGGAGCCGGCAACAGGGTCCGAGTCGGTGCCGGTGCCTGAGTCGGACGTCCCCGGCTCGGGGTCCTCCAGCTGCTCGGGGGCGGGTCGGGGCTTGCGCTGGACCGGGGCGCCGGTCCACCGTCCGCGCAGGGCGATCAGTACACCCATCGCGATGGCGAGCAGGAGCAGGGAGACGGAGGTGGCCGCCTCCGGCTCGTCCTGGAGCAGCAGATAGACCTGGAGGGGAAGCGTCTGGGTGGTGCCGGGCAGATTGCCGGCGAAGGTGATCGTCGCGCCGAACTCGCCCAGCGCGCGCGCCCAGGTGAGGGCGGCTCCGGCGACGACGCCCGGCGCCACCATGGGCAGCGTGACGGTGAAGAAGACGCGGACCGGTGAGGCGCCGAGTGAGGCCGCCGTCTCCTCGTACCGCGGCCGCAGTCCGCCGAGCGCGCCCTCCAGGCTGATGACCAGGAACGGCATGGCGACGAAGGTGGCGGCGAGGACCGCGCCCGAGGTGTGGAAGGGGAGGGTGATCCCGAACGTCGACTCCAACCACGGCCCGAGCAGTCCGCGCCGCCCGAAGGCGAGCAGCAGCGCGACACCGCCGACGGTGGGAGGCAGGACCATCGGGAGCAGCACGAGCGAGCGGACGAGTGCCTTGCCGCGGAAGCTCACCCGGGCGAGCAGCCAGGCGAGCGGCACGCCGAGCAGCAGCGAGAGGCCGAGCGCCCAGAAGGAGACGAGCAGCGAGAGCCTCAGTGCGGTGACCGTGCCCGGCGCGGTGAGATGGCCGGCGAGCTCGCTCCACTCGGTCCGTACGAGGATCCCGATCAGAGGCAGCGTCAGGAGCGCCACGGCAAGCAGCGCGGGCACGGCCAGCGTCAGCGGCGGACGGGTACCGGACCTGCGCGTGCCGGTGTGTTTCATCGAGTGACCCCGCAGAGATGACGACATGAGGACGAGGAGCTGTCCGTTTCTTCCGACACGGACAGCCCCTCGCGATCCGGACGACCCCGGATCCGCTACGGCTTCTGGAAGCCGGCGTCCTGAAGGATCTTCTGTCCCTCGGGCGAGGAGAGCCAGGCGACGAACGCGGCGGCGGCCGCGGCGTTCTTCGAGTCCTTCAGCGTGGCGGCCGGGTACTGCGCGATGGCGTTCTGCTCGTCGGGGATCTCGACGGCGTCGACCTTGTCCTTGGCGCTCTCGGCGTCCGTCTTGTAGACGAGTCCGGCGTCGGCCTCGCCGAGCTCGACCTTGCTGAGCACCGCGCGCACGTTCGGCTCCTGGGAGACCGGCTTCACGGTGATCTCCTGGGCGTCGAGGACCTTCTTGCTGTACTTGCCGGCCGGTACCTCGGGCGCGGCCAGAACCACCTTGAGCTTGGTGTCCGCGAGGTCCTTGAGCTCGTCGACCTTGAAGGGGTTGCCCTTGCCGGTGGCGATGACGAGCCGGTTCTTCGCGATGACCGTCGGGGCGGCGGTCTCGGCCCTCACCTTGTCCATGCTCTTGGTGTCGGCGGTGACCAGGACGTCGGCGGGGGAGCCCTGCGAGACCTGGGCGACGAGCTCCTGGGAGCCGGCGAAGGAGAAGGTGAGCCCGGTGCCAGGGTGGGACTTCTCGTAGGCGCTGCCGGCCGTCTTGAAGACGTCGGTGAGGGAGGCCGCGGCGAGCACGGTGAGGTTCGCCTGGGGCGCGGTGCTCGCGGAGCCGGAGGCCGGAGAGCCGTTGCCGTCCTGCCTGGTGTCGTCGCTCGAACAGGCCGCGAGCGGCACGAGCAGGGCGGCGGTGAGGGCGGCGGCGGCCGTACGGCGTCTGGCGGGGGTGAGGCTGAAGGACATGAGCGTCTGAACTCCTTGAGGACGGACGGAAAGTGCGGTGGGAGGCCGGCCGCGCCGACGGCCGCTGGTCGTGCGGTACTGCGTGAGGGGTGGTCAGGTGCGGTCGATGTGCACGCTGGTCGATTTCACGCGGGCGGTGGCCTGCATGCCGACTTCCAGTCCCAGCTCCTCCACGGCCTCACGGGTGAGGAGGGAGACCAGGCGGTGCGGTCCGGCCTGGATGGTGACCTGGGCCGCGATGTCGCCGAGCTTGATCGCGGTGACGATGCCCGGGAAGGCGTTGCGCGCCGAGGTGTAGGACGCGTCGTCGTCTCCGCTCTGGGCGATCTCCGTGGAGAACGCGGCGAGCGACTTGCCGTCGATGACGCGCCGACCGCTCTCGTCGCGGTGCGTCACGACCCGGCCCGCGTCCGCCCAGCGCCGCGCGGTGTCGGGGCTGACGCCCAGCAACCGTGCGGCCTGCCCGATCGTGTAGGACTGCATGTGCCACACCGTAGGGCGCTGCGGCTCTCATCTGCAACAAGCCCGTGCGACCCTCCATCGCGAATGCGAGAGGACCTGGAGGAAGGTACGAGGGGAGGGCGGCGCCCGTCTGCGGCCCCTGGCGATCCTCCACCCCCGACACCCCTTCCCTGGGTAGGCATCCGAGAGGTGTTTGGCCGCTTTCACATGGCATCTACGATGATCCATTTCGCATTCACCTGGTGAATGTGGAGTACGGACCCCGTCCGCGAGCACCCCCGGAGTTCCGCATGCAGGTCGATCACCTTCTCCGCCTCGACCGTCTCGACCTCTCCCTGGTCTGGGGGGACGAGGCCCTCCTCGGCCATAGATCGGCGGCGTGACGGCGACACCCCCGCCTGCCACCTGCTCACCGGCAGCGGCAGCGGCAGCGGCCGCACCGCCGCCCGGACGGCGACGGCGCCCGCGCTCCCGGCACAGCGCGCGGCGCAGGCGCTGCGCGGCCGGGACGGCACGACCGTGCGGATCGAGGCCGACGACACCGTCTTCGACACCTGGTACCTGCACCTGCCGGAGGACGGCCACGCGCCGCCCCGGATCCTGCACGAGATCGGCGAACTCGTCGGCCGCCACCGCCGTCTCCAGGACCGACGGGCCGCACCCCGCAAGCAGGCCCACGAGGAGCTCGTGACCCGGGTGAGCGCGGCCTACGGAGAGCCGAACGGCCAGGAGCAGGCCCTGCGTGCCTGCGGCCTCGCCGACGCCACCGCGTACACCGTCATCGTCGCGGCCTCGGGCAGCACCGAGGACCCGGGCGACGCGGCCGCCGCCCGCACGGAGGCCCTGCGGCACCGGCGGACGGTCGCGTTCGCCGCCGCACGCCCCGAGGGCGAGGCCGTCGCCGTGCTGGCCCGCGAGCAGGAGCAGGAAGCCGAGGAAATGGCGGTACGGCTCCGCGAGGTGTGGCCGCCGCTCCACGGCTGCCGCCCCGGCGCGCCCCTGCACGCCGGCGTCAGCGACCCCCGTGCGCAGGGCGGCCGACCTCCGCGGCGCCCTCACGCAGGCCCGCTATGCCCTGCGCGGCGCCCGCTCGACCGCACCGGCGGCCGCGCACGTGGCACGGCTCGCCGATCTCGCCGGCCTCAGGACACTCCTCGCCGGCATCCCCGCCGACGTGCGGGCCGTCCGCCTCGAGACCGTCCTCGGCCCGCTGCTGCGCGCCGGCAAGGGCTCGCACGCCACCCTCCTGGAGCCCCTGGAGGTCTTCCTGGCGCACAACTGCTCCTGGGCCAGGACCGCCGAGGCCCTGCACCTGCACGTGAACACCGTCCACTACCGCATCGACCGCATCCGGGCCCTGACCGGGCGGGACCCGTCCCGCCTCGACCACAAGCTCGACCTGAGGGCCGCCCCGCTCCGCCGCTGACCGGGGGCGGGTCAGGGAAGGTCGATGTCCACGCTCGTCGACTTCACCCGCGCGGTCACCGTCACGCCGACCTCCAGGGCCGGCTCCTCGACGGCCTCCCGCGTCACGAGCGACACCGGGCGGTGCGGCCCGGACTGGACCTCGACCTGTGCGGCGATGTCGTCGACCCGTACCGCGGTCACGATCCCGACGAACGAGTTCCGCACGGACGTCGGCACGTCGTCCTCGGGCACGGCGTGCGGGCCCGCCCCGTGCTCCACGGCGAAACGCGCCAGCGCCACCCCGTCTATCACACGCTTGCCGGACTCGTCCCGCTGCACGCCCAGCCTGCCGCCGTCCGCCCACCGGCGAACGGTCTCCGAACTCACTCCGAGCAGCCGCGCGGCCTGCCCCATGCTGTACGACGGCACACCGGCACTCCAGCCACGGTCACCCCGCGCGGCACGGACGCCCGCGTCAGCAGGAACCGGTGATCGGCTTCGTACCGACGTACACGACCCCGCTGCCGTTGATGTCGACCGTGGACCCGCTGCCCCACTGGCTGTTGCTGCTCCACACCGCCCGGGTGCTCCACTGGGGGTAGACGACGAAGTTCCCGTCGTTCTGGTAGATCGCGTAGTACCCCGAGTACTGGGTGTTCGCCGCCCAGCAGACCTGCCGGTCGCCGATCACGTCACCCTTGTACTCCACCAGGTTGCCGTCCCTCTGCATGACCAGCTGGTAGAACGAGTAGTCGTTGATCCAGCGCGTGATGTACTCGCCCGGTCCGAGCGACTCGCCCCGGACGAGACGGTCGGTGTACTGGTGCGCAGCCGCGGCGCTGCCCGCGCCGCCGACCAGGACGCCGGCCACCATCGTGCTCACCGCGAGTGCCGTCATGGCTGCTCGACGCTTCATCAGGACCTCCTGGGATCACGCCCCGCGGCGTGCAACGCGAGCCGATCCCGCGCAGTGGCCGTCACCGTAGGAACCCCCGCCAACAGACGGCCAACGGAACGTCAACGACCCCGGGTCGACCGCCGGCACCGTCAGCAGCACGGTCCGGTGGGGCCCCCATCACACACGGTCGCTCTCGCTCACGGGTCTCTCTCACGTACGAGGCGCTCGCGTCGTCGCGGCGAGCTGCGCCTCCGCCCGCCCCAGGAGCGTGTCCAGCACGACGGGATAGGCGCTGTGGTTCATCCGCTCCGCGAGCAGGTGCGCGGTGGCGGCGATGTGGGGATGGGTCTCGGCCGGCAGCCGGGCGTAGGTGGTGGTCCACATGTCCTCGTCCGCCTCCCTCACCTCGTCCTTGATGGCCAGCGCGCCCGCGTCCAGGGCGGCGAAGGCCAGGGCAAGGTCGATGAAGGCGTGGTACACACCGACGGCGTCCGCGTCGCGGAAGCCCGCGCCGCGCAGGATTCCGAGGATCGTCTCGTCCACCTCGATCTCCCGGGGACGGCCGGTGACACGGCTCGCCGTCAGCAGCGCGGCTTCCGGGTGGGCGAGGTAGGAGGCGTGCACGGCCAGGCCGAGCGCCCGCAGGTCGGCACGCCAGTTCCCGGTGGCGGTCCAGCTGTCCAGGGCGCGGCCCATCAGCTCCTCGCCGACGGCCCGGGTCAGGCCGTCCATTCCGGCGAAGTACCGGTACACGGTGCTCGGGTCGGCGCCCAGCGCGGCGCCGAGCCGGCGCGCGGTCAGCCCGGCACTCCCGTGCTCGCGCAGCATCCGCAGCGCCGTCCGCACGATCAGCTTCTCCGACAGGACGGTGCCCTGCCGCGTCGGCCGCCGCCTGCGCCGCTCGGCCTCCGGAACCACCTTCTTCGGCATCGCGCCACCGCCCCGTCGCTCCTCGCGCTCCTTATGCCAACGCCGTAGACCTTAACCGCGGGGGTCGTGTTCCATCGAGGCGTCCCCGGGCGAGCGCCTGGACGGACTCGACGAAAGGGTGTGTGACATGCGTGTACTTCTCGTGGGTGCGGGCGGCGTCGGAACCGCCGTCACCCGTATCGCGGCCCGCCGTGACTTCCTGACCCACATGGTCGTCGCCGACTACGACGCCGCCCGCGCCGAGGTGGCGGTGGCCGCGCTCGGTGAGCGGGAGGGCCGGTTCAGCGCCCACCGCCTGGACGCCTCCGACGAGGCCGCGGTCCGCCGGCTCCTCGCCGAGCAGAACTGCGACGTGCTCCTCAACGCGACCGACCCCCGGTTCGTGATGCCCCTGTTCAACGCGGCGCTCGCCGCCGGGGCGCATTACGTCGACATGGCGATGTCGCTGTCCGTGCCCCACCCGACCGCGCCGTACGAACAGTGCGGGGTCAAGCTCGGCGACGAGCAGTTCGCCCTGGCCGAGGCCTGGGAGAAGGCCGACCGCCTCGCCCTGGTCGGCATGGGCGTGGAGCCGGGTCTGTCGGACGTGTTCGCGCGCTACGCGGCCGACGAGCTCTTCGACGAGATCGAGGAGCTCGGCGTCCGCGACGGCGCGAACCTCACCGTCGAGGGCTACGACTTCGCCCCCTCCTTCAGCATCTGGACCACCATCGAGGAGTGCCTCAACCCGCCGGTCGTGTACGAGAAGGACCGCGGCTGGTTCACCACGGCACCCTTCAGCGAGCCGGAGGTCTTCGACTTCCCCGAGGGCATCGGCCCGGTGGAGTGCGTGAACGTCGAGCACGAGGAGGTCCTCCTCATGCCCCGCTGGGTGGACGCGCGCCGGGTGACGTTCAAGTACGGCCTCGGCGACGACTTCATCGCCAAGCTGAAGACCCTCCGCGAGCTGGGCCTCGACTCGACGGCGAAGGTCACCGTCGCCGGCGCGGACGGGCCGGTCCAGGTCTCGCCGCGTGACGTGGTCGCCGCCTGCCTCCCCGACCCGGCCACCCTGGGCGAGCGCATGAAGGGCAAGACCTGCGCGGGCACCTGGGTCAAGGGGACCAAGGACGGCGCGGCGCGCGAGGTGTACCTGTACCACGTCGTCGACAACGAGTGGACGATGCGCGAGTACGGTTCACAGGCCGTGGTCTGGCAGACCGCCCTCAACCCGGTGATCGCCCTCGAACTGATCGCCGACGGCACGTGGAAGGGGAGCGGCGTCCTGGGCCCCGAGGCCCTGCCGCCGCGCCCGTTCCTCGACCTGCTGGGCGCGTACGGCGCCCCGTGGGGGCTCCGTGAGGAGCACCGCGGCTGAACACCCGGTCGGTGCGGTGTCAGGGGCGGTGCCGCACGAAGCTGAGGTGGGCGAAGCCCTGGCCCTCCCCTGGCGCCCGGGTCCAGGACAGGGTGATGAAGGTACGGAGCCTGCCCCGGGTCAGCGCGAAGCGGGGCAGCGAGAGCCCGAGCACGGTGTGCAGGGCCTCCAGGATGCGCCGTTCGCCGTCCGCCGCACTGTCCTCCGGGCGGAGCAGGCGGGCCGGGTCCAGCTCCTCGGGGAGGGCGCCGGAGCGCTGGACGTCCGTACCCCGGACGGTGAAGGCGTAGAGCTCCCGGCCGTGCTCGGCCACCGACAGGTGGAACGCGAGCGGGTCGTCGGCCGAGGACGAGCGCCTGGGGTCGCACCACACGACCACCGCCCGGCCGTCCGACGAGGCGGCCGCCGCGGGGGAGTGGAACAAGGGGTGCAGATGGCGCTGGGAGTAGCCGTCGAAGGCGAACGCCCATGTGTCGCCGGCGCGGCCGGCGGCGACCACGGCCCGGTCCTCCCAGAGCTCCACGCCCTCGCGCTCGTGCGGCTTGGGCGCCCGCCAGGAAGGCCCGCGCGGATCCACGGGCGCGCTGAGTTCGGCGCCCTCCTCGCCGATCAGGTCCGGCAGGCGGGCGGGATCGGCCCCCTCCACCCACACGCAGCGGTATCCGTCGAACGGCTGCCCGTGGCCGGTGGGCTCCGGCAGCCACGCGAGGCCCGGCGGGTCGAGATCGGGCACCGGTGCGGGAGCGGGTCCCGTCTCCCCGGCCCGCGGTGTCCCGAGGAGCTCCCGGCCGCGCTCGGGGGTGACCAGCGGGCCCAGGACGGGATCGGCGAGCAGACCGACCGGGGCGATCAGCAGAGGTCCCGGGGCCTCCCACAGCGGCAACGCCCGCCGCAGGATCCGCCAGGCTTCGTCGGTCCGCCCCCAGCGGGCGAACTCCCGGGCCTCCGCGACGGCCCGGCCCCACGGCCCGGGCGGCGCGTAGCGGTGGGAGCCGTCCCGCATCGCGCGCAGTACGGTCTCGGCGGTCTCCGGGTCGACGCCGCACGCGGTCGTCCTCCGGAGCCAGTGCTCATCCCCGCCCTGCCGCCACTCGCCCTGTGCCGGCGCCATCGCCTGGACCGGCAGGAGCTCGGGCAGACAGCGCGGGTCGGCCGCCAGCACGTGGCCGTAGTCCCGGGCGCCGCCCGGCGCGAGCAGATGCCGTATCTGCTCCAGCAGGACGGCGCTCCGGGGCCGCCCGAAGGACAGCGCCTCCTCGAGCAGGGGCAGCGCCTCCTCGTAGCGTCCGCGCAGGGCGAGCAGCCGGGCCGCGTCCACCCGGCCGTCCTGAACGCGCGTGGTCGCGTTCACGAAGTCCGGGATCTCCCCGGCCCGATCGCCGTGGAAGCCTCGGTACATGGCCTCCATGTACGCGCGGAACGACGGGTAGCGGTCGGGCAGTTCGCCGCTCCACCCCTTGTAGACGTAGAGCGCCCACTCGCCGTCCTGATCGCTGTCGCCCGGGTCGAGCAGCGCGTGCGACATGTCGGATTCCGTCTCGATCCGCAGCGCCCGCCGCCACATCCCGGCCAGCAGGACGTCCTCCTCGCGCGGATCCTCGCCCAGCCCCTCCTCGTACAGCGGGGTCATGCCGTAGAGGTCCCCGAACCAGCCGATGTCCGCGGCGCCGCCGAGCCGGTAGACCCCGGCCGTCTGCTCCACGTACCACCCGTCGCTCACGGCCAGGAACTCCCGGTACGAGGGCGGCAGCCGGCGTCCCAGCCGCTCCTCGGCCGCGGCGATGACGCTCTCGTCCGCCCCGGGCGCACCCAGGGGCGGCACGGCAGCCTCGTCGTCGTCCGCGTCGGCGGGCGGAACCCACTCCTCCTGCCAACGCCGCAGGAACTCATGCCAGTCGAAGGATGCATCGCTCATGGACGGATCGTGTCATCCGGCACTGACAACGAGCCCGGTGGCAGGCCTGCCACCCCCTGACGTGAGACCGACGCGAGGAAGTCGGCGGCCCGGGACACCCCCGGCGGGTCCAGGATCATCATCGGTGGCTCGGTGGCTCGGTGGCTCGGTGGCTCGGTGGCTCGGTGGCTCGGTGGCTCGGTGGCTCGGTGGCTCGGTGACATCGGCATCGGCGCCGTGGCCCACGGGCCGACCGCCGTAGACCGGCAGCGAGGACGTGTCGGCGTCCGCCCCGGGGACCTCGGCCGCACCGTGACCCGACCTGAGGCACCGACCATCCGAGTGGGCCACCTCAGTAGCGCAGCAGCCCCGCGTCGATCCGCTCCCAGGCGGCCCGCAGTTCGGTGAGGCGGGCCTGCTCGGACGAGGCCCGGTCCGCCTGCTCGCGGAGGTCCTCGGACAGCTGGAAGAGCTGGTCGCGGCCCGACTTGCCCCGGTAGTACTTCCAGTCGCCGCGGCGCAGCGCCCGCTCGCCCCGCACCCGCCAGAAGAGATCCCGCTCCGGCACCTCGGCGCCGCGCAGCAGGTATCCGGCGAGGCTGGTGCCGTCGAGGGGGTACGCAGGGTGGGGGCGGGCGCCGGCCAGTTCGAGGAGCGTCGCCGTCCAGTCGGGCGTGAACACCGGAAGGTCGCTGAGCTGGCCGCCGTCGATCCGGGCGGGCCAGCGCAGGATCGCGGGGACGCGGATGCCGCCCTCCTGGAGCGAGCCCTTGTTGCCGGCGAGCGGCCAGTTGTAGGAGAAGCGCTCACCACCGTTGTCGCTGGCGAAGAAGACGAGGGTGTCCTGCTCCTGGCCGGAGCGCCGCAGCGCCTTGAGGACCTGCCCGATCGAGCGGTCGAGGTCCTCGACCATCTCCTTGTACTTCTCGACGGAGCCGCCGTCCTGGTGCCACAGGGCCGAGCGGTCGCCGGCCTTGATGCGGCGGACGATCTCCTCGCTCGCCTCCGTGTCGCCGTCGGCGATCCACGGCCAGTGCGGGGTGGTGAAGTTCAGGTTGAGCAGCCAGGGCTTCTCGTGGTCGCGGCCGACGAACTCGCTCGCCCGCTCGGTGAGGATCCGGGTGTAGTACCGCAGGTCCTTGTACTCCGCGTCGCCCTCGTAGAGGTCGTACTCGCCGCCCAGGCCGAGTTTGGAGTAGTACTCCAGGGCCCCGCCGAAGTTGCCGAAGAACTCGTCCCAGCCGGACTTGGTGGGGGAGTAGTCGGGCAGATAGCCGCAGTGCCACTTGCCGATGAGCGCGGTGGCGTATCCGGAGTCCCGGAGCAGCGAGGCGAGCGTGGGATGGGTGGGCTCCAGGCCGACGGACCTGTCGGCGATCGGCTCCGCGAGCCCGCCCTTCGTACGGCCCGGGTATCGCCCGGTGTAGAGGCTGAAGCGGGTGGGGGAGCAGGTCGCGGAGCCGGAATAGGCGTCCGTGAAGCGGACGCCCTCGCGGGCGAGGCGGTCGAGGTGCGGGGTGCGGATGTGCGGGGACCCGTAGGAGGAGAGGTCGGCCCAGCCGAGGTCGTCGCCCAGGATGAAGAGGATGTTGGGCCGCCGGGAGTGGCGGCGCGGCTGCGCGGCGCGGAAGGGACGCTCCTGCGCGTCGGTCGCGGGGGTCGCCTGCGCGGCGGGCGCGGCGGCGCCGAGGGCGGCCGCGGCGGCGGCACCGGCGGCGACACCGCCGAGGGCACGGCGGGACAGGGGCGTGGACATAGGGATCTCCAGGAGAGCGTGCGGACGTACGGGCATGCCTCCGGGGACGGACGGAGGAACGGGGGTACGGCGGGGCGAGCGGGACCGGCCGTCAGACGCAGCGACAGACAGCGCTCGCGACGCGGACGAGGTCCACGTGCCGGCGCTGGACGAGGGTGACCCGACGGTCACGCGAGGGCTGCATGAGGCAGGAGTCAAGCCGGGCGGGAAGCGGGCGTCAATGGCGTACCGCCTGGTTGACGCGTGTAGTTCGCATGATCGACATGCCGTCGCAACACCCGGCACGACGGACCCCGATGTTGTGCTCCTGCATTCCAATGTAGTACTTCTTATACATGAGCGAGCAGGTGCACAACAGGCTGGCCGTTGTCAGGGCAGAGCGGAAAGTGTCGCGCCAGGCACTGGCCGAGGCAGTGGGCGTCCACTACCAGACCATCGGCTACATCGAACGCGGCCAGTACAACCCCAGCCTCGACCTGGCCCTGAAGATGGCCCGGTTCTTCGCGCTCCCGGTGGAGGCGCTGTTCTCCCTGGAGCCGTTCCAGCCGCTCACCGACGAGGTCTACGGGAGGAAGCAGTGATGACCGCGACGCGCTACGACCGACGCATGTACGCCGTGATGAACGACCGGCGGGCATCCGCCGCCTATGCCACCGGGCCACGGCGCCGACTCCTCGTGGGGGCGCACTTCGTCCTCACCGTCACGGGAGTGGGCGCCTGGATCGCCACGGTCTTCGGCCCGGGATACGCGCCGGCCGTCGTGGTCGCCGTCGTGATGCTGCCCTGGATCCTGCTCACCGGCATGCTCAACGGCTCCACGCGCGGCCTCCTGGAGCTGCGTGGCCGGATGCTCGACGAGCGCCAGCTGATCGAACGCGACCGGGTACGCGCCCTGGCCCACCGCATCACCCTGTGGCTGCTCCTCGCCACGGCGCTCGGCACCGGCGCGTACGGCGTCCTGACGGACGCGCCCCTGCGAGCGGCGGTGACCCCGCTGCTCGTCGGCGTGCTCGCGATGCACTGGATGATGCCGCTCTGGGTGGCCGGGCTGCGGGTCCAGGACGACCTCGGCGACGAGGCCGAAGAAGAGTCCTGAACCTCGTGGCGGCCCCACGTGGGGCCGCCTGTTTCGGGGCGGCCTGCTTCGGGGCCGCTACTTCCGGGCGGCCTGCTTGGCGGCGGCGACGAAGGTACGGATCAGGTCGTGGTCCTTGACGCCGGGGGCGGACTCGACGCCGCTGGACACGTCGACGCCCCAGGGACGGGCCCGGTCGATCGCCTCGGCGACGTTGTGCGGCGCGAGTCCGCCGGCGAGCAGCCACGTGCCCTCGGGGCGGCCCGTCTCCAGGAGTGAAAGGTCCCACGGCTCGCCGGAGCCGGCCCGGGGCGAGTCGAGGAGGAGGACCTCCTCGCCGTAGGCGCCGACACGGGTGTCGGGCCGCTCGCTCAGCGAAGTGGCCCGCCACAGCCGGGGGAAGACCGCCGCGGCGGCCGCGAAGTCCTGCTCCTGGTACGCGGCGCCGTGCAACTGGAGGGCGCCGAAGCCGAGCTCAGCTGCCAGGCGGGCGGCCTCGGCGGCAGGCGTGTCGTTGACGACGAGAACGGACAGGACGCCGGACGGCACATGGGCGGCGAGCCGCACCGCACGGTCGTGGTCGAGACCGCGCACACTGGTCCCGCTGATCACCAGGCCGACGGCGTCCGCCCCGGCCGCGACCGCCACATCGATGTCTGCGGCCGTCCCGAGCCCGCACACCTTCACGAACACGTCTCTCTCCTCTGCTGACACCGACGCGGCACGCCGAGCCTACCGACCCTCCGGCCGAGGGGAGAACGTGGTGGGGCAGGGTACGGAGGCGGCCGACCCGGTCAGGGTGCGGCCAGCAGGACTCCGCCCAGGCGAACCTCCCCGCCCAGGGGGCCCAGGCCACGATGCCGGCAGCGGCCAGGGCGCGCGCACACGCCGAGTCACCTGCGCCCTACGCGTACGTCGCCTCGGCCGGCATCGGAGCCTGATCCGTCATCAGGACTCGCGGACCCGAGCCGGGGCCGGCGTGGCGGCGCTGTCCGCGCCCAGACCCGCGAGGAGGCGCAGGCCGTCCTCGGCAGCGCTGCCGGGCGGTGCGGACAGGACGATCAGTTCCATGCCCGATTCCCCGGGCAGCGCGAAGTTCTCCTGGTGCAGTTCGAGAAGTCCGACCAGAGGGTGCCGGTACGCCTTGCGTCCATGCGTACGGGCGCGGACATCCGCGCGGGCCCACAGACGGCGGAAGCGTTCGCTGCCCATCGCCAGCTCGCCGATCAGCGAGGCCAGGCCCGGGTCGTCGGGGTGCTTCCCTGCGGCCAGACGCAGGTGCCCGACGACATCGAGCGTGCACGCGTCCCAGCCCGCGTAGAGACCGCGCTCGGCCTCCTCGAGGAAGATGTGCCGTGCGGTGTTCAGACCGGGGATCGGACGGCCGTAGAGAAGTCCCGCGAGGCGGTTCCCGGCCAGGACGTCCAGGCGGTGGTTCATGATCAGCGCGGGCGCGTCGGCGACCAGGTCCAGGACGCGCAGCAGCTCAGGCCGCAGGCGTCCGCCCGGCGCCCTCGCGGGCCGGCGGCGCTGCCGCGCCAGCCGGTAGAGGTGTCCGCGTTCGGTCTCGTCGAGGCCGAGGACGCGGGCGAGCGCGTCGAGGACCTGCTCGGAGGGCTGCGTCGCGCGGCCCTGCTCCAGGCGTACGTAGTAGTCGACGCTCACTCCCGACAGATGCGCGACCTCTTCGCGCCGCAGCCCCGCGACCCGGCGGCGACTGTCGGTGGGAATGCCGACCGCGGCCGGATCGACCCGGGAGCGCCGCGTCCGCAGGAAACCCGCAAGATCGTCCATGCCTCCCAGTATGGCCTCGGCGACGCCGGCGAAGGTGGCCCTGCCAGTACCAGGAAGCCCGGTCCGACGGAAGCGGCGCCCCTGAACACCGGACGCTCCTGCGCCCAGGATCGAGGGCATCCGATCCGAAGGAGTCCCCCATGAAGACGCTGATCGTCCACGCCCACCCGGAGCCGAAGTCGCTCAACAGCTCGCTGAAGGACCTCGCGGTGTCCACGCTGGAGGGCGCCGGGCACGACGTACGGGTGAGCGATCTGTACGCGATGAACTGGAAGGCCGTCGTGGACGCCGCGGACTACGGCCCCGCCGCCTCCAGCCCGCTGAAGGTGGCCCTGGACTCGGGCCGGGCCTTCGACAGCGGAACGCTCACCCCCGACGTCCTGGCCGAGCAGGAGAAGCTGCTGTGGGCCGACACGATCATCTTCCAGTTCCCGCTGTGGTGGTACACGATGCCCGCGATCCTCAAGGGCTGGGTCGACCGGGTCTTCACGTACCGCTTCGCGTACGGCGTCGGGGAGCACAGCGACACCAAGTACGGCGAGCGCTTCGGCGAAGGCACCCTCGCGGGCCGGAGGGCCCTGCTGTCGGTGACCGCCGGCGGCCCGGAGAGCCACTACGCGGCCCGCGGGATCAACGGCCCCATCGACGACCTGCTGTTCCCGATCCACCACGGCATCCTCTACTACCCCGGCATCGAGGTCCTGCCGCCCTTCGTGCTGTACGGCACCGACCGGATGACCGACGAGGACTACGGCGCCGCCGCCAAGGCCTGGGAACAGCGTCTCCTCACCCTGGAGACGACGGAGCCGATCGCGTTCCGGCGACAGAACTTCGGCGACTACGAGATCCCCTCGCTGCACCTGAAGGAGGGCCTGGAGCCGACCGGCCGCACTGGCTTCGGGCTGCACGTCCGCCCCTGACCTCCGAAGAATTCTCCGGCACCTGTCACATTCCCGTCGGCCGCTCCGTCAGTGCGGTGTAGACGACGCCGGCGAGCGTGCCGACGAGACCGACGACCGGAATACGGAGTACCCCACCATGTCGAACCACGCTTCTGCTTCGATCTCCCGCATGCCGAACCCGGGCGAGTTCGTGCCCGAGCTGGCCGAAGTCAGTGCCGCGCTGTTCCGGGCGACGGGTAACCGGTCGGTGCCGCGCACGACGATCAACCTGGTGCATCTGCGGGCCGGGCAGATCGTGCACAACACGTACCTGACCATCCTGAACACGAGCTTCCTGCGGAAGGCGGGGGAGTCGGAGGAGCGCATCACCTCCGTCGCCTCCTGGCAGGACGCGCCGTACTTCACCCCGGCCGAGCGGGCCGCTCTCGCGCTCGTCGAGGCCACCCTGCAGCCCGCGCCGCACGGTCGTGAGCGTGTGACGGACGAGGTGTACGCGGAGGCGGCCCGGCACTACGACGAGAAGGCGCTGGCCACCCTGACCGTCGCCATCGGCCAGATCAACTTCTTCATCGCCCTGGCCGTGATCGGCAAGCCCCAGCCGGTCGAGTCCCTCGCCGACCAGCAGTGGGACTGACGACCGGACACCGTCGCCCGTTCCCACCGCAGCCGCCCCCGCCGACCCTCGGCGGGGGCGGCTGCGCGTTGCGGCATCAGCACGACGCGCTTGACCCTCACGTGACGTCATGCCGCATGGTCGGGGGCGTGGAAGAACACCTGACCGTGGGGCGTGTGGCCGAGCTGGCCGACGTGAGCGTCCGCACACTGCATCACTACGACGAGATCGGCCTCGTGCAGCCTTCCGCGCGCACCGCGGCCGGATACCGGGCCTACGCGGCGGGCGACGTCGAGCGCCTGCGGGAGGTGCTCGGCTACCGGCGGCTGGGCTTCGGACTGCGCGAGATCGCGGATCTCGTCGACGATCCGACCACCGACGCGGTCGCGCATCTGCACCGGCTGCGCGGCCTGCTCGCCGACCAGCGCGACCGCGCTGCCGCCATGGTGACGGCGATAGACAGGGAACTGGAGGCACGGGCGATGGGGATCACGACCAATCCGGAGGAGCAACTGAAGGTGTTCGGAGCGCAGTTGTACGAGGCCATCGGCTCCGCGTACCCGGCGACGCGACGTACCGAGCCACGGATCGCCGCGAAGGTCTGGGAGGCGCTCGGGGACGCGCGGACGGTACTGAACGTGGGCGCCGGCACCGGCTCCTACGAACCCCCGGACCGCGACGTGACCGCGGTGGAGCCCTCGGCGGTCATGCGGGCGCAGCGTCCGGCGGGCGCGGCGCCGTGCGTGGCGGCCACGGCGGAGAGCCTGCCGTTCGAGGACCAGTCCTTCGACGCGGCGATGGCCTTCAGCACGGTTCACCACTGGCAGGACCCGATCGCCGGGCTGCGTGAGATGCGGCGGGTGGCCCGGCGCGTGGTGGTGTTCACGCACGACGCCAGCGAGACCGGCTGGCGGGACCGGTTCTGGCTCACCCGCGACTATCTGCCGGAGGTCGCGGGCCTGGTCGCCGGCCGGCCCTCGGTCGACCGACTGGCCGGTGCGATCGGCGCCCGCATGGAGCCGGTGCTCATCCCGTGGGACTGCGCGGACGGCTTCTTCGAGGCCTACTGGCGGCGGCCCGAGGCGTACCTGGAGGAGCATGTGCGCCGCGCGGTGTCCGTGTGGACCAGGGTCGGGCCGCAGGCCGAGCAGCGGGCGGTGAACAGGCTCCGCGGCGACCTTTCCTCGGGCCGCTGGGCGGAGCGCAATCCCGACCTCGTCGGCCTCGACGCGGCCGAACTGGGGCTGCGCCTCCTCGTCGCCTGAACCACCGCCCGCGAGCACACCGCCGTGGCGACCCTCGAGACCGACGACGAGCGCCGGGAAGCGGCTCAGCGGTCCAGGGCGCTGTCGAGGGTCATCGCGGCGGTGATGAGCGCGAGGTGCGTGAAGGCCTGGGGGAAGTTGCCCAGTTGCTCGCCCGTCGGGCCGATCTCCTCGGCGAAGAGCCCGACGTGGTTGGCGTAGGTGAGCATCTTGTCGAAGGCGTAACGGGCCTGCTCGACGCGGCCCGCTCGGGCGAGCGCGTCCACGTACAGGAAGCTGCACAGGGAGAAGGTGCCCTCCGCACCGCGCAGCCCGTCGGGGGAGGCGGACGGGTCGTAACGGTAGACCAGACTGTCCGAGACGAGCTCGCTGTCCATCGCGTCCAGCGTGGACAGCCAGCGCGGGTCGCGCGGCGCGATGAAGCCGGTGACAGGCATCAGCAGCAGGGAGGCGTCCAGCACCTCGCTGCCGTAGTGCTGGACGAAGGCCTGGCGCTCGACGGACCACCCTCGTTCCATCACCTGGTGCAGCACCGCGTCCCGGGCGGCCGTCCAGCGTTGCAGATCCGCGGGACGGCCGAGTTCGACGGCCATCCGTACGGCGCGGTCGAAGGCCACCCAGCACATCATCCGGCTGTAGGTGAAGTCCTGGCGGCCGCCGCGGGTCTCCCAGATCCCCTCGTCGGGGCGGTCCCAGTGCTCGCACAGCCAGTCCACCGTGGCGGCGAAGCGCAGCCAGCCGTCGTAGCCGGCGAGCTGGGCCACGTCCCGCGCCTGAGCGAAGGCGTAGACGACCTCGCCGTAGATGTCGAGCTGGAGCTGGTCGGCGGCGCCGTTGCCGGCCCGGACCGGGGCGGAGCCCCGCCAGCCCTCCAGATGGCCGAGCACCTCCTCGCTCAGGTGCGGATCGCCGTCCACCCGGTACATGATCTGCAGCGGTTCGCCGCTGACCGTGCGACCGGCCTGGAGCCGGGCGCCCAGCCACCGGCGGAACGCGTCCGCTTCCTCGCTGTAGCCGAGGTCGAGCATGGCGCGCACCGACAGGGAGGCGTCGCGGATCCAGGTGTAGCGGTAGTCCCAGTTCCGTTCGCCGCCGACCTGTTCCGGCAGGCCCATCGTGGCGGCGGCCACCGGCGCGCCGGACGGCGCGTAGGTGAGCAGTTTCAGCGTGATCGCCGAGCGGTTGACCTGCTGCTGCCAGCGGCCGCGGTAACGGCAGCGGCTGATCCATTCGTGCCAGAAGGAGCGGACCGAGCCGAAAGCGGCCCGCAGGCCCGCCTCGTCCGTCGGCACGGGTGGCGCCGCGCCGGGCCCGTCCAGGGTGAGCACGGCGGCGGCGCGTTGACCGGCGGTCAGCTCCCACTCGGCATGGACGTCCTCGCCGTCGCGCCGCAGTACGACAGGGCCGAGCACCTGAAGGTGCGCGGTGGCCGTGGTGCCCGAGAAATGCGCGGTGGCGCCGTCGACGACCAGTTCGTGTGCTTCCCGGCCGTAGTCGAAGCGAGGCCGGCACCCCAGTGCGAAACGGACCGTGCCGCGCACCACCCGCAGCACCCGGATCAGGGTGTGCCGGTCGGTCGGGACGGTCGGGTCGGCGGGCAGCGGCATGAAGTCGGCCACCTCACCGACCCCGTCGGGGGTGAGGAAGCGGGTGAGCAGCACCGCGCTGTCGGCCAGGTAGAGCTGACGCACCGTCGTCCCCGGCGTGTCGACGGTGATCGAGAAGTGGCCGCCGCGCTCGTGGTCGAGGAGCCGGCCGAAGATGCTCGGCGAGTCGAAACGAGGCGAACAGAACCAGTCCACCACGCCCTCGGCGGAGACCAGCGCGCACGTCTGCAGGTCTCCGATGAGCCCGTGGTCGGCGATCGGGGGATAGCGGTGCATCGGCGGGATCCTCGGGGCTGGGGCTGGGGCTGGGGCTGGGGCTGGGGCTGGGGCAGGGGCTGGGGGCTCGGGCTCGGGCTCGGGGTCGGGGTCGGGCTCGGGCTCGGGCTCGGGCTCGGGCCCAGGCTCAGGCTCGGGTCTGGGCGGGGCGGCAGGCGGGGGTTGGGGGCGGCGGGCGGTCCTCGGAACCACCCTCCGACGGTCCGGCGTCCGAGGCGATCGGGGTGCGCCGAATGGGGGCGCTCAGGTGGTGGGGTCCGACGGGCCGGACTTCGGGGCGATCGGGGCGTCCCGTACGGTCGCAGCATGCTGATCGACATGGGCGAGCCGCGCAGACTCGGTGTCCGCCCACTCGGTGTCCGCCGACTCGGTGTTCCGGCCGCCGAGGCGCGGCTGCGCTTCGAGGCGGAGGGGGCGGCACAAGGGGAGGCCGGCGGAAGGGGCGGGCCGGGCCGCAGAGTGCTCGTGGTCGACGGGGAACCCGCGTTCGAGCTCAGCTCCTGGTGCGGAACGTGCCCGTTCCTGTTCAGCCGCCTGGAAGGTGCCCGGCAGACGTTGTCGCTGGAGAGCGTGCAGGAACGGCTCGCGGGGGCGCCGGCGGAGCCGTACGTCGACGAAGTGATCGACGCGTTCGGCGCGCTGCTGCCGTCGGGGGAGTACCTTCCGATGCTGCTCCGTGTGGAGCCCCGTCTCGTCGTCCCCGGTCAGGAAGGCGACTACTTCAGCGGCGAGCAGCTGGCCACGTGGGGGCTCGACGACTTCTCGGGCCTTCCGCAGTACCCGCACACGCCGTACTACCGGACCTTCGAGACCTCGGTCGACGCGTCAGCCCACCTCTATGAGTTCGTCGTGCCCATGGTTCCCCCGACGTGGAACGACAGGAAGCGCGTCGAGGAGTACGTCGAGCTCATGGGCCGGGGAACAGTACCGACGGCCGTGGCGGTCTCGACGCTGGACGTGTGCGAACCCGCCACCGGCGCGCCGGCCGACCACTACCGGCACTGGGGTCTGACGCACTTCCTCCTCGACGGCCATCACAAGATGGAAGCCGCGGCCACGGCCGGCCGCCCGGTGGTGCTCCTTGCGCTTCTGACGCTGGGCGAGGGCCTGGCGCAAGCCGGGGACCAGGCCCGGCTGCCCACCCTGCGCGCGCAAGGCAGATCGACACGAAATCTCCCGCGCTGAGGCCCGAAAGGCCTCACCGCGATCAGACGGGATCCCCGTCGGCAGGAAGCGGCGAAGGCATCGGGCAGGGACGCAGGACCATGAGCGAGTCCTCCAAGGCCGCGACCATGGCGAACGGGAACCGGTCGAGCTCAAGACAGAGTGCGACGTCATCGGGATGCACTCCCTCACGCACCCGCTCCGTCAACTCATGGGCGGCGCGTGACTCGGCAGCGCGACGGAGGAAGACGGCGGGATCCGTCCCGGCCTCGTCGGTCCTCCTGGCGATGTACTGCGCGCAGGCCAGGTCCTCATCGGCCCGCCCGTCCTCGCCGGTGACGACGAAGGTGACATGGGCATCCGCGCGCGCCCGCAGGAGCCGGGCGGTCGCCTCCGCCACCACGAAGGAGGCACACAGCACCAGCTCCGCGTCCTTGACCGCGAGGGCACCGACCGTCCCCGCCGTGGTCTTCTGCACGACGGTCCGGCCAGTGAGGTCGACGGACCGCAGCATGCCCGGCGAGTTCACCATGTCGAAGCCGGGCGCGGGCGGACCGTCTTTGAGCGCCACCCAATCGGGGCGGCGAGCCTTGAGCGCGAGAGCGTCGTCCAGCGACTCGGCAAGAACGATCTTCTCGGCCCCGCGGGCGAAGGCCCAGGCAGCCACGGTGTAGGCCCGCATGACGTCGATGACGACCGCCACGGACGGGGTTTCGATGACATCAGCGATGCCGAGGAAACGAGCGCTCATGCCGATCATGATCGTGCATGTCCACCACGGGGCGCCGGGAGAGTGACGGGGATCACGACGACAGAGCGCTCGGTCGCTCGGCCTCATGCATCCGGCACAGGGGTGGCCTGGTGGTAGTACATCCGCCACCCGGTCTCGTCGTCCAGCTTCCGCCAGATCGAACTCCTCCGAGCCCGCCTGCCGTCGAGCACGGTTTCGAACGTGAGGTGCACAATTCCCGGCGCCAGTACGGTGCCCGTCATCTCGGAGGGCACGAACTGCGGCCCGTCGTCATCCGCGCCCTGCATGACCGGAAGCGCCGAGATCATCGCCTGGCGATCCCACCGGCGTCCCGAGGAACCCACCTCCATGAACTCGGGATCGAGGAGCTGCTCCGCCGCTTCCCTGGACGAGCGCCCGGCCGGACTCAACAGCTCCAACTCCCGCTCGATGACCTCGGCAACGCTGCTGTCCCTGTCCCTGTCCGCGTTCATGGCGGCATCTTGCCCCACCTGACCTGGGCACAGGCAAGCGAATTGAGCCCCGGTCGGCCGACGTCGCCTCAGACGAACCTGGCGTCGCAGGACGCGATGCGACAGCTCACCGCAGGGCACGAAGTCCGCTCGGCCGCAATCCTCCGGAAGTCACGAAATCCTTCAACTCGCAAATGGCTGGAGGGCACAAAAATAGCCAGTCCGCAAATCTGGCAGAGGGCATAGTGCCAGTCCGATCGCAACCCTTCTGGCAAGAAATTCAAAGGTTGACGGCGTCATGAAGTTTGCCTATGGTCCAGGCGTTCAGATTCCCGCCGATCGATATCCGAAGGTGTTCATGACCGTGCCTCCAGCGCTGCCGAAGCTCAGGCAGCAGTTGATTCTCGCCGTTCTGATGATGTGCTCGCTGCTGATTTGGCTGGACAATACTGTTCTGAGTACGACGTTGGAGACCCTCGCGGACCCGGTCCGTGGACTGGGAGCCGATCCCGGTCAGCTGCAATGGGCGACCGGTTCGTACACTCTGGCCTTCGCCACGTTGATGTTCACCGCAGGCGCATTGGGCGATAGATTCGGTCACCGGACGGTGTTCTCCACCGGCTTGGTGATCTTCGCCGGATCCTCGCTGTGGGCGGCGTACGCAAGCGATGCGGGTCAGCTGATCGCGGCGCGAGCGGCGATGGGGGTGGGCAGCGCGCTGATCACGCCCGCCATGATGGCCATCCTCATGTGGACCTTCACCGGGCCTGCGAGGGCCGCCGCGATCGGCGTTTTCTCGACGTCGGCCGGTGTCGGAATGGCCGCCGGCCCGGTGCTGGCCGGATTCCTGCTCGATCATTTCTGGTGGGGCTCGGTATTTCTCGTCAATGCCCCGGTCGCGGCATTGGCGTTGGCCGGGCTCGCCGTGCTGGTTCCGAATTTCCGCAGTCCCACTCTGCGGCCTCTGGATCCCGCTGGAATGTTTCTGTCGATCAGCGGGCTCGTGGCGCTGGCCTACGGCCTGATCCGTGCGGGCCAGGTGGCGGAGTGGAGTCGTACCGACGTCTGGGCGCCGATTCTCGTGGGTCTGGCTCTGCTGACCGTTTTCGTACTGGTCGAACTGCGACTCAAGGCGCCCAGCTTTGACCCGCGACTGTTCGCGCAACGCACATTCGGTGGCGGCAACGTGGCGCTCGGATTGCTGCTTTTCGGCGTGGCCGCCATCACCTTCTACAACGCGTTCTATCTGCAGGGCGCACTCGGGTTTTCGCCGATGAAGGCGGGTTTGGCCACTATCCCGACCGCGGTCGGCGCACTCATGGCGGCGCCCCTTGCCTCACGCCTGGTCCGCCGACTATCGCTACGCCGGGTCGCCGTGCCGGCGCTCACCATGGCTGCGCTGACCATGGGCGGGTACGGCTTCCTGGGACTCCACACCCCACTCGTCTGGATCGAGATCCTGTTGTTGATCCAGGGGCTCTCGATCGGCACGGTGATCGGCCCCATGACGGCCGCCTTCATCAACGACCTGCCGTTGGAGCAGGCCGGCGCGGGATCGGCCGTCACCAACACCGTGCGACAAACCGGCAGCGTGATCGGCATCGCCGTGGGCGGCACGATCATGTCGATCATGTACCGACGCGCGATCGAACCCTCACTGGAGGGTGCGCCCGCTGCGGTGCAGGCTCAGGCGCGAATCTCCGCCGAACAGGCCCGCCACATCGCCACCGCCACCCACCGGCCCGCTCTGGCTCAGGCTGCTGACGATGCGTTCATCCACGCGATGCACGTCGGCGCGGGCTGGATAGCGGTCTTCGCCCTCCTCGCAGCCGCGGTGCTGCTGCTCACGCTGCCCGCTGCCGAAAAGAAGAAGGACCTGATGCCGGAGCCGAACTACGAAGAGGCCCGAAGCTCGGCCTGAGAGGCTGATGCCCAAGGCCACGCCGGCCTTCGTCGGCCACCGCCGACGGATCCGGCGAGCCAGTACTTCGGAAGCAACAGCCAGCGGTCGCAGGCGGGTTCGCCCGAGTTGGACCCGCCGCCCGTGCGGCGGTCGGTCTCCGGATTGTTGTGTGGACCTGCCGCGCAAGAACCGCCGGACCCCGACCAGCTCCCCGGCGAAAAGGGTTACGACTACTCTCACCTGCGGCAATGGACCCGTTCCCGAGGTATCACGCCATGGATCGGACGCCCAGCCACCAGAACCCTCCTCGCCTTGACAGCCATCGCCACCTCGTCAACCACCGGAAATGAGTCCGGGTGACGGTCGGTTGTGCGTCAGTGGTCGTTGCTGTCGCCGGACAGCCCCAGAGCAACGGTGCGCGCTCCGGGCGTGAAGCCAACGATGGTGTGCTCCCAGTGCTCGCCGGGCCAGTGGTACGTCACGCGCCCCTCGGCTGGGCGGTAGTGGGCGGTATACACAGTCCCCAGCCACTGGTCGTAGCTGCACTGGTACAGCGGTGGTCGCAGCATCGATGGAACGTCGACTCCCGCTCGCTGGACAGCGGCTAGTCGCGCTTGTGTCCGGGTCGTTCGTTCCTGCTCGTCGGGCACGGGTAGGTGCTGGTGATTGGCGGCGCAGGCGTCATGGGCCTCGATCATCGGAATGTCAGGGCCCACATAGACCGTCCGGCTCTGGTGCTCGTCGACGAAGGTGACGTTCTGCGGAATCGCGATGGGTATCGTGCGCAGTCTGTCCATGGCCTCGTCAACGGTCCGGCAGACTTCCAGGAGGTAGCGCAGCACGAGGGGAATGGCGAAGCCGGGCCCATGGACGAATCGCCCGCCGAAGGTGAGTGACACTGCGAGTCCGGCGTCGTTCATGCCGTCCAGCAGGCCCCATCCTGCTTCCTGCATGCCGATGACTGGGCGGAGGAACTGGGAGGAGACGATGGTGCCTTCGCAGTGGTCCGGGGCGAAGTCGTAGTTTCTGAGCAGCGTGCCCTCGTGGCCGATCTGAGTACAGCCGGAGAAGAACGGGCGCACGGTCGCCATGGTGAGAAGCGTCCTGGCATCAGGAGAGTCAAGTTGATCCGCGAGCCGGTCGAGCACGGGGACCAGTTCGGGCATGTGCCTATCGAAGAGTTGTCGGGCCTGCGCTGCGCCCTCGGGAGTGTGGCCCTCCTCGGTCAGCCATTCCTCCGCCTTCGCCATGGCTGACCGGACATGCGCGGCCCACCGACCGTCTGCGCCGTCACCGATCTCAATGGCATGAAACGTCTTGACGTAGTGGCTCATGACGTAGGACCCAACTAAATTTCAGGCCCACTTTTCAAGGGCAGGCAGGCGTCGCCAGCAGATGAGTGCGCATCCGAGGGTGAGGAAGGCTCCGCGCATGTCGTCGCGGATCTCCTTGGAGCTGTCCGGCCGATCATGTGGAGGCGGAGGAAGCGGCGGGCCCAGGGGCTGTTGGCCCTGATACAACTTGGGTCGATGGGTATTCAGGAACGTGACCGCAAGGTGTACCGGCCTCTGCGGCGGGCCGGCCTCGAGGTGATCCCCAACTCTGTGCCAGCGGGCGCGATACCGTTCGTCCACGGATACAGTGCGGAGGACGTGGCCGGAGGCTTCTCGCACCGATACGACACCCCGCGGTTGGTCGAGCGGCTTAATGCGGACTGGTACGACCTGGCGGTCTCCTCGGGCCTTTTCGACCGCCGGCGCGAGTTCCTGGTGCAGCTTCCGCAGGGCACCCGTTCGCACCAGGCTGCGTTGCAGCACCTGCACTACGGCAACGCTGCACCGGCGCTCTGGACGCGGGTCCGGCTGCTGGATCGCTGGGACATCATGGGCCGAGGGGCGGCATCCGCGTTCCTGGGCGTGCACTGGGGCCACCCGGGCTTCGGCATGATGGCTCTGGACGGCAGCGTCTACGTCTGTGCCTCGACCGGGGAGACCGGCATCGACGTGCTCGTGGTGCATCACCCAGACCGCTCAGAGAACGTCCTGCGGCATCTGGAGCGGATCACGCTTCACGACAGTCCCTACGTCAACCGCGAGTTCAAGGAGCGGATCGCCGTCTGGCTCGCTGACCGTGCAAGGGGCTTTCCGGGTCGCTGATGACGAGGTCCCGGGTGGGCTGACTGATCATGCGCGAAGCCAGATGACGAGGGCGGCCGCGGTGACCGTTCCGAGGAAGACGTAGCCACGCTTGTCGTACCGCGTTGCCACGGCACGGGGGTTTTTCAGCTTGTTGATGGCCCTCTCGACGGTGTTGCGCTTCTTGTGCCGGTCCTCATCGAATGCCGGTGGCCGTCCGCCGCGCGATCCCTTGCGCAGGCGGGTGGCCCGGCTGTCGGTCTTCTCCGGGATCGTGTGCCGGATGCTGCGGCGCCGCAGGTACTGACGGCAGGGACCGTTGCTGTATGCCTTGTCGGCCGCGACGCTGCCGGCTTCTTGCGGGGCCTGCCCGACCCGAGCCGTGAGACCCGGATCTTCTCCAGCACCGGAACGAACCGGGTGCAGTCGGCCCCGCGACAGTGGCCGTCCGCGCTCAGGTGGATCTTGCTGGTGAAGCCGCCGCGTGAACGCCCCAAGCCTTCGCCTCCCGCACCACCTCCACCAGCCGGCCGACATGGCCCTGCCACGGACTTTCGTCCTGGTGTTCCACCATCTCGGCCCCCTTTGAGTCTCCGAGGGCCGGCGGCGGGTCGGTACGGGCGCCGGCCGCGTGCTGGTGCGCGCGCACGATGGTGGAGTCCACCGAGACGTCCCAGTCGATCTCGCCCGCCGCGTCGGCCGCCGCCTGGACCCGCTGCAGCAGCCGTTCCCAGGTGCCATCGGCCGACCACAACCGATGGCGCTCATAAACGGTCTTCCACGGCCCGAACCGCTCCGGCAGATCACGCCAGCACACCCCGGTCGAACCCGGTGAAGAATCCCATCGATCACCTGCCAGTGATCACGCCACCGCCCGCACCGGCCGTTGCTCACCGGCAGGAACGGCCGCAAGGCCAGCGTCATGCATCGCCCGTCGCATCGTCTTCGGCGAGCGACGAGCGGATTCTGCGCACCGCGCGCGGCGGCAGAAGCGGGTTGTCGGAGGGGGCCGTCCAATTGAATCGACTGCGGACGCTGCGCAGCCGGGCAGCGGTGATTTCGGCCTCGGCGGTGCCCATCTTAGCGCGGTGCCGGAGGGCGCCGTCGACGACCGCACCGAGCGGCGCGTCCGGGAACTTCTGCCAGCGCTTCGGGCGTCGGCCGTTCATGCGTTCCTCGACAGCGTCGGCGCGGACGTCATCGGGTGAGCCCAGGAGTGCCGTCAGCGCGGTCTGTGCGTGACGCCGGTTGGAGCTGTTGGGGAACCGCTTGTTTCGACGGATGTTCTTGCGCGAGCTCTTGTCGTTCTCGCCGTAGCTGTTCCGATGATCTTTGAGGTAGCTCAGCCGCTTCTTCTCCTGGGGTGTCTTGCGCCTCACCGTCCCGTGCCTCCTTCGGCTCCCAAGAGCGCCAGATTAGCGACGTCCAGGCGTGTCGGTCACGCCGTTTCCGGGCGCCGGACGGCAGGTGGAAATGGGATGTCGGGAGGGTTCGCCTGACAGAGGATGCCGGCGCCGGTAACTCCCGAGTGGTGAGATACGCGCAGGGCGGTGGGCTGACCGACGCCGAGAGAGCCGCGCGGGAGCAGATCCGGTTGCAGGCTGTCGTCCGCTTCGAGGCAGGGAGAAGAATCGAGAGGTCGCTGCCGCTCTGCGGGTGAGCGAGCAGTTGGTGCAGCGGTGGCGCCGGGCCTGGCGCGAGCGCGGCCAGGTCGCGGTTCTGTCGCACGGTTCTCCGGGGCTCCCAGTTGTGGCTCGGCGAGACGCAGATCGCCGGACTGGAGCGGGAGTCGGAGCGTGGCCCGCTGGTCCAGGGCTGGGCGGAGCAGCGATGGACGTGGGCGCTGGTCAAGACGTTGACCGGCCGGCTGTTCCACGTCTCCTACACCGTCGAGGGCACGTGGCGATTGTGGAAGCGGGCACGGCGGGAGTTGGCAGCTGCCGCCCCGACGTGCCAGCGAGTGGGACGACGACGCGGTTGAGGTGGGGGAGAAGGAAACCTGGCCGCGGGTAAGAGATCGCGGCGGCGCGCGGTGCCCGGATCGTCTTCGAGGGCGAGGCCGGCGGTCGATGAAGCCGCCGGCGTGCCGGGACCTGGGGCCGGATCGGACAGACCCCGGTCGTGAAGGTGCGGGGCCGGGGGCTCCGGGCGGGTGTCGATGGCGGGGATGGCCCGCTTCAAGCCGGGGCGGCCATCCCGGCTCATCTCTGCGATCCGCGCATATCGGGCCCGCAGGGACGAGCCGAAGGGCTTCGGCTGGCGCGACTTCCGCGACTTGATCGTCCTCGCCCGGACCCAGCTCGGGGGCCTCCTATCGTGCAGGCCTGGAACAACGTCCGCCATGCGGTTTTTGCCGGGAGGCCTCGCTCAGATCGGGTCCGCGTCGGCCGTGATCGCCCAGCGGCGGAGGTGCGGGTCGGGATGGGTTCGGGCGATTGCGAGAGTGCTGTCGAGCAGGTCGTGCAGGTGCAATGGATATGCAGCGCGGGAGGTAGGCAGGCCCAGCAGGACACGGTGGCGCATCGGCAGGTCGGTGGTCTCGGCGAACGTCCTCATGGAGGCCTCCAGCCAAGCGCTTTTGACGTCTCGAGCCTCGTCCAGGGACGGATCACGTACGCCACCGGGCCCGTGGCCTGAGGACCGGTCCGCGCGCAGCGGCACATGAGCCCAGTACCAGGCCCGCACGGCGCCTGCCCGCTCAGCATCCGATCCGATCCGCAGATAGTCGACCAAGGCTGCCATCACGCGGCGGCGCCCGAACGCGTAGACGGCCGGCTCGACGAACCAGCGGCAGAAGCTGGGGTCCGGGTCGTGTACGGCCGCCGCCATCAACGGGGCGAACAACTCCTCAGGCAGAGGACCACGTTCGAGCAGTGGCCGGCGCACCGCATGGGCGAGGCGGCGTGCATGCCTGTCGTCCCGCTCCATGGCACCGTCTTCGACACCCAGCAGCCGAGCCACCTCCCTTGCGCACGTCAGGAATGAAGACGGTTCTACGCCGGCCCGTTTGTCTTCGGTCACGACAGCATTCTGGGCCGGCTACGTCGGCTCGCACAGCCGCTTTGGCACCGGCCCGGACAGCCTCCTTCGCCGGCTGGGCCCGTGCCGTCTCGGTGCTCTCGTTGTCGCGACACGGTGCGCGCAGGCCATCGAACGACCCCGCGCGGCGCCCGTGGAACCCGTCGCTTGCGGCCGCATCTGGCGGGTCAGGCGTGCCAGCGCACGAACTTGGCGGCGGGACCGCTTGCCCTTCCCCGTAAGACCCGGCCGGCGGTCTTGTCATAAGCCGGCCGCTCGCCTTCCCAGACGGCCAGGTCGTCGTAACTCACCCCGCGAGGGCCATTCACAGGTCGCGGTCCGTCGGACGCGCGCTTTTCGTGCCGGCGCTGACACGTCAGCGGATCTCGCTATCGTCCGTGCCATGACCTCAAGCGACGATCTGCTCGACCTGATCCAGACCACCCCGGAGATCGATCTGCTGCTGCGGTCATCGTTCGGCTTCGACATTCATCGGAAGCACTATGGCGACGGCTGGCGGCTTGCTTCGGGTGCGCCGCTGGAGGTGATCGCCGGGGAGTCTGCCGGCGGGGCCTACTTCTTGTGCGCTGAGCAGAACGGTCGTCGTCCGGTGGTGTTCGCGAGTTCCGAGGGGGAAGGCGGGCTGCTTGCCGATGACCTGGCGGACGCCTTGGAGATCATCATCGGGCTGGAGTGGCGGGACTGCCTCTCGTTCTCCGGGGGTGGCGATGCGGAGGCCATGCAGATCTCCGCTCAGCACCTCGAACGCTCCCGTGGCAAGTACAACCCGGACATCGACAATGAAGCGGCCCAGGTGGCCGCGGTCCTCTCGTTGCGCATCCTGCCTGTCGCCGACCTCGTCGTCAGGTTGCACGCAGCCGCCGCGAAGACCGAACCGGAGTACGTCGTGACCGACGACGACGGACAGGAGTTCGGCCCGCTGTTCGGCGAGCATGTGGAGCCTCGCCACGGTGGCTGGAGTTGAACCTGCGGGGCTGCTGCCGCCGGTCACATCGGAAGCGGTCTCGGAACGTCGGTTGCGGGTGAGGGCCCGAGTCCCTCCACCAGCTCCTGCTCCAACCCGCACGCAGCAGCGCCTACCTGAGACGACTCCTGACTTCACTCTGAAATGATCAGTCACGCGTCAGGCGTTCGGGGCGGTCCGAGCCCCAGTCCGGGGGCGTCTGCGCGAGGCCGCAGACCGTAGGAGGGCGGTCCCGCGCGCAGCCCGTCCACGACTGGTCGGATCGGCCGCGGGCGATGCCGCAGGCCCTGAGAGGTTGGCGCTCGCCGTGGTGGCCACCGTGTTGTTCGCTCTGTGGCCAGGTGGCTGAGTCGCTCCGCCCCGTGTTCGGCGCCCGATCACGCGCCGCGCGTGACGGGTGGGCTCGGTAAGATCCCCGGGTTTTGGCGAGCCGCGTGCCCGGGCCGGCGCGGCTCCGGCCGGCGGGTGTACCGCAAGACCGTCCGAGGGGGCTTCGTATGACGTGGCAGGGGACCATCGCCATAGAGCGCATGGACGGATCGACCGCCGCCCAGGCCATGGACGCGTTCAGGCTGATCTACGCCGAAGCGTTCGCCGAGCCGCCCTACAACGAGACCGAGGACGGCGTCGCCGCGGCCTTCCGCCGTTTCCCCTCCCAGGCCGGCCGGCGCGCCTTCCGTGCTGTCCTGGCCCGTACTGAGGACGGCGAGCCGGTGGGTATGGCGTACGGCCACCCACTCGCCCCCGACACCCGGTGGTGGGACGAGCTGGCGGAGCCGGTGCCCGACGACCTGCGGCGGGAGGACGGCCACCGCTCGTTCGGGCTGATGGAACTTGCCGTGCGCGTGCCATGGCGTGGGCAGGGCATTGCGCGACGCCTTCATGAGGTCCTTCTGGACGGCGTCACTGCCGAGAGGGTGCTGTTGAACGTCCACCCGGGCGGCCCCGCGGCGTCGTCCGCCTACCGTTCCTGGGGATACCGCAAGATCGGCGAGACGAACCCCTGGGGGACGGGCGCGGATCGCTATGACGTGATGCTCCTCGACCTGCGGTGATGAGAGCAGGGAACGCGGTGAGCCCGCGGCGGCGCCGCCGCGGATCCGTGCCACGGCTCTTCTTTTGGCGGCCGTCCACCGCGCCTCACGGGCCGACGCTCAAGATGTGGCGAGCGACGGCCTGAGGTCGCTGGTGATGAGCCTCGCGGCTACGCCCAGATGGAAGCCCCCCGGGCCTGGAGGGGGACCAGGACCCGCGAGCGAGACGTTCAGCGTGCCGCCCCCTCCTGAGCCGCCCGATCCGGCGTCGGCCCTGCAACCGACCGAGTCGTCAGGACGACGTGCAGCACGCGGGGTCCGTGGACGCCTTCCACGCGGTCGAGTTCGATGTCGCTCGTGGCGGACGGCCCCGAGATCCACGTCAGCGGGCGGGCCGGGTCCAGGCGGGGCAGCGCCATCGGTACGGAGGCGACGACCTGGTCGGCGGCTCGTACGACGCAGATGTGCAGGTCGGGGACGAGCGTGAGGGCGCGCCGGCCCTGGCCCGGACCGCCGTCCAGGACGATCGTGCCGGTCTCGGCGATCGCCAGGGCGCACCCCGTGACCACGGCATCCGTGGCGTCCAGGTCGTACGGGGTGAGCGCGGCCTCCTGGTCGTGGCGCTGCTCGGCCGTCGTCGCGGACAGCCACTCGGCGGGCAGCCCGGGCGGGACGGCGACCGTGCGGGCGCTGTGCCGGTCGAGCAGTGCGGCCACCAGGGCGGGGAGTTCGTCCTCCGCGGTGCGGTGGACGTAAGCCCGGTAGTCGGTGAGGTTCTCGTGCAGCAGGTCGAGGACCGTGGCGGGGGCGTCGGGGGTGTGGGAGGGCAGGTAGGCGCGGGCGGGATTCGGCGCGTGCGGGACGTCGGCGAGTGCCTGTCGGATGCGGCCGAGGATGCGCTCGCGGGAGTTGTGCGTCACGTGCGGTTCTTCTTCCACCAGTCGCGGAACGGTTCGGCGGGCATCTCGGGCAGGTCGCGGCTCTCCGTCCACGGACCGGAGCCCGGCCCGGGCAGTTTCGTCGGATGCAGTGCGCGGGTCTTGGACGCGATGCGCTCGCCCGCGGCCAGGACGCCGGGGTGGTCCAGGACCCAGGTGGACGCCTTGATGGCGGCCTTCTCCAGGCGGTGGCCCTTCCCGCCCTCCACGGCCACCTTCTCCCGCAGGTGCACGAGCACTTCGGGAATGTCGATGGCGACCGGGCACACCTCGTAGCAGGCGCCGCAGAGGGAGGAGGCGTACGGCAGGGAGGCGTCGACCTCGCTCTGAGTGCCTCGTAGTTGCGGGGTGAGGATCGCGCCGATCGGTCCGGGGTAGACCGAGCCGTACGCGTGACCGCCGGCCCGCTCGTACACCGGGCAGACGTTGAGACAGGCCGAGCAGCGGATGCAGCGCAGGGCCTGGCGGCCGACCTCGTCGGCGAGGGCGCCGGTGCGGCCGTTGTCGAGCAGGACGAGGTGGAAGGTCGTCGGTCCGTCCTCGTCCGTCGTGCCGGTCCACATGCTGGTGTACGGGTTCATCCGCTCGGCCGTCGAGGAGCGGGGGAGCGTCTGGAGGAACACCTCCAGGTCCTGCCAGGTCGGCACCACCTTCTCGATGCCGACGACCGAGATCAGCGTCTCGGGGAGAGTCAGGCACATCCGGCCGTTGCCCTCGGACTCCACCACCACGAGGGTGCCGGTCTCCGCGACCATGAAGTTCGCCCCCGAGATGCCGACCTTGGCGCGCAGGAACTTCTCGCGCAGGTGCAGCCGGGCCGCCTCCGCCAGTTCGGCGGGGCTGTCGGTGAGGTCGTCGGGCGCCGAGCGGCCCCACTTGGCCATCTCGGAGCGGAAGATGTCGCGGATCTCGCCCCGGTTGCGGTGGATGGCGGGGACCAGGATGTGTGAGGGGCGGTCCTCACCGAGTTGGACGATGAGTTCGGCGAGGTCGGTCTCGTACGCCGCGATCCCCTCGGCCTCCAGGTGCTCGTTGAGCCCGATCTCCTGCGTGGCCATCGACTTGACCTTGACCACCTCGGTCTCCCCGGTGGCCCGGACGAGTTCGGTGACGATCCGGTTCGCCTCCGCCGCGTCCGCCGCCCAGTGCACCGACCCGCCGGCGGCCGTCACGGCCTCCTCCAGCTGGACGAGGTAGTGGTCGAGACGGCTGAGGGTCTGGTCCTTGATCTGCTTGCCCGCTTCCCGCAGCTCGGCCCAATCCGCGAGCTCGGCCACGGCCACGGCCCGCTTGTCCCGGATCGTGTGGGTGGCGTGGCGCAAATTGGCCCGCAGGGTTTCGTTCCGTACGGCTTCGTGCGCGGCCTTCGGGAAGGCCGGCATACCGATGAAGGTCTGCCCGTCGCCCTGCCACCGCCCCTCTCCGAGCGCTGACGCGCGCCCCTTCTTGTCGCTCATACCAGCGGCTCCTCTTCCGTGCTCGCGAGAATCTCGGCGATGTGCATGATGCGCTGTGGGGCGTCCTGCCGGCGCAGCAGGCCATCCAGGTGCATCAGACAGGAGTTGTCCGCGCCGCAGAGTACGTCCGCGCCGGTGGACAGGGAGTTGCGGATCTTGTCGGCGCCCATCGCCGCGGAGACGTCCGGGTTCTTGACCGCGAACGTGCCGCCGAAGCCGCAGCACTCCTCCGCGCCCGGCAGCTCCACCAGCTCCAGGCCCTTCACCGCCTCCAGGAGCCGGCGGGGGCGTTCGCCCAGGCCGAGCATCCGCAGGCCGTGACAGGAGGGGTGGTAGGTCACCCGGTGGGGGAAGTACGCGCCCACGTCCGTCACGCCCAGGACGTCGACGAGGAACTCCGTCAGTTCGTACGTCCGGGGCACGAGGGAGTCGGAGGCCTTCGACAGAGCTTCGCCGCGGCCCTCGGCGCGTGCCTTCCGGCCGATCCTCGGGTAGTTGTCGCGGACCATCGCGACACAGGACCCGGACGGGGTGACCACGTGGTCGTAGCCCTCGAAGGCGCGCGCCATGCGGTGGACCAGGGGCTCGGTCTCCCGGCGGTAGCCGGTGTTGTACGGGGGCTGCCCGCAGCAGGTCTGGGCGGCCGGGAAGTCCACTTCCACGCCGAGGCGATCGAGGAGCTTGACCGTCGCGACGGCCGTGGACGGGTAGACCGCGTCGTTGACGCAGGTGGCGAAGAGGGCGACGCGCATCAGGGGTTCCTCGGGGCGGAGTCGAGTCGGGCGGCTGCCGAGTCCCAGGCGGCGCTGTCGCCCCGGGGCGTGTAGTGCCGCAGGTGCTGGGTGGAAGCGATGAGCCGGCGCATGTCGGCGAGGTCGCCGACCAGGCCGGCCGCCCGGGCCTGGACGAGGACGTTGCCCAGGGCCGTCGCCTCGGTGGGTCCTGCGACGACGGGCAGGCCGGTCGCGTCGGCGGTGAGCTGACACAGCAGGTCGTTGCGCGACCCGCCGCCGACGAGATGGACGCGCGTGATGTCACGGCCGGCGAGTTCGGCGGCCTGGCGCAGGGTGCGGCGGTGCGCGAGCGCCAGGCTCTCCAGGATGCAGCGGACCACTGTGCCCTGGCCGTCCGGGACGCGCTGGCCGGTGCGGGCGCAGTACGCCCGGATGCGGGCCGGCATGTCGCCCGGGGCGAGGAACTCGGGGGCGTCCGGGTCGATGAGGGAGGCGAACGGCTCGGCGCGGGCCGCGTCGGCGAGGAGCGCGGGGATGTGGGTGGGCTGACTTTCCTTGTCCCAGGTGCGACGGCACTCCTCGAACAGCCACATGCCCATGATGTTGCGCAAGTAGCGCACAGTGCCGTCGATGCCGCGTTCGTTGGTGAAGTTCGCCGTGCGGGACTCCTCGCTCAGGACCGGGGCGTCGAGTTCGAGACCGGCCAGCGACCAGGTACCGCACGAGACGTAGCCGAAGTCCGGCTCGGTCGCGGGCACGGCGACGACCGCGGAGGCGGTGTCGTGCGAGGCGACCGTCGTCACCGGCGTCCGCGGATCGAGTCCCGTGTACGCGGCGACGTGGGGGAGCAGCGTGCCCGCCGGGTCGCCGGGGGCGCGCAGCGGCGGGAAGAGGCCGGGGTCCAGGGAGAGCCGGCTGACGAGCTGCTTCGACCAGGTGCCGGTGCGGGCGTCGAAGAGGCCGGTCGTGGAGGCGTTGGTCTCCTCGGCGCCGATCGATCCGGTCAGCCAGTGGACCAGCAGGTCCGGGATCAGGAGCAAGGTGCGGGCGACGTCCCGCTGGACCGTTCCCTCGGTCGAGGCGAGCTGGAAGACGGTGTTGAACGGGAGGTGCTGGAGGCCCGTGATGTCGTACAGCTCCTCGCGGCCGACCTCCGCCCAGACGCGTTCGGCGACACCGCCCGTGCGGTCGTCGCGGTAGTGGTACGGGTGGCCGAGCAGGGTGCCGTCGGCGTCGAGGAGCCCGTAGTCCACGGCCCACGTGTCCACGCCGACGGAGGCGACACCGCCGGAACGGGCGGCTTCGCGGAGGCCGTCGAGAATGCCCTGGAAGAGGGCGAGGACGTCCCAGCGCAGCCCGTCGGGGAGCCGTACCGGCGTGTTGGGGAAGCGGTGGACTTCGGTGAGGTCGAGGTCGTCCGGGCCGACACGGCCCAGGATCACGCGTCCGCTGGTGGCGCCGAGGTCGACCGCGGCGAAGGCGGACGCGAGGGCGGAGGACGGGGGAGTGGTGGTCACGTGGGGCTTCCTCCGCTGGGCGGGTGGCTCGTAGGGGTGAGGGACGGGTGGACGGAATCGACCGGCCGCCCGTCCATCCTGGTGCCCGGCGGCACGCGGCCGGGGGCGGAAGGCATGAACGAGCCGGCTGTCCATCCTGGTGCACGACAAGGGGCTGTGAGGGGGGAAGGCATGGATCGGCCACCCGTCCACCCTGCCGACGGAGGCACGCGTCCGCACCAGGGTGATCGGGGCGCGTCGTCAGCGCAGGAAGGCCGCCGCGACGCCCGCGTCGACCGGGATGTGCAGGCCCGTGGTGTGGGTCAGGTCGCCGCCGGTGAGGGCGAAGACCGCGTTCGCGACGTGCTCGGGGAGGACCTCGCGCTTGAGCAGGGTCCGCTGGGCGTAGAACTCGCCGAGCTGCTCCTCCTCGATGCCGTACGTGGCGGCGCGCTGGGCGCCCCAGCCCGCGGCGAAGATCCCGGAGCCGCGCACCACGCCGTCGGGGTTGACGCCGTTGACGCGGATGCCGTGCTCGCCGAGTTCGGCGGCGAGGAGGCGGACCTGGTGGGCCTGGTCGGCCTTCGTGGCGGAGTACGCGATGTTGTTCGGACCGGCGAAGACCGCGTTCTTGGAGGCGACGTAGACGATGTCGCCGCCCAGCCCCTGCTCGATCATGATCCGGGCGGCCTCGCGGGAGACGAGGAAGGAGCCGCGGGCCATGATGTCGTGCTGGAGGTCCCAGTCGCGGGCCGTGGTCTCGAGCAGCGGCTTCGAGACGGAGATGCCCGCGTTGTTGACGACGAGGTCGACCCCGCCGAAGGCGAGAACGGCCTCGCGGAACGCGGCGGCGATCTGCTCCTCGGAGGTGACGTCCACGGTGACCGCCACGGCCTTGTCCGGGCCGCCCAGCTCCTCGGCGACCGCGGCGGCGTGGTCGCCGTTCAGGTCGGCCACCACGACACACGCTCCCTCGGCGACCAGCCGGTGCGCGATGGCCTTGCCGATGCCCGAGCCGGCGCCCGTCACCAGGGCCACCCGGGTCGCGAGCGGCTTCGGCTTCGGCATGCGCCGCAGCTTGGCCTCCTCGAGCTCCCAGTACTCGATGCGGAACTTCTCCGACTCCTCGATCGGCCCGTACGTCGACACCGCCTCGGCGCCCCGCATCACATGGATGGCGTTGACGTAGAACTCGCCCGCGACCCGGGCGGTCTGCTTGTCCTTGCCGAAGGAGAACATCCCGACGCCGGGGATCAGGACGATCGCCGGGTCCGCGCCGCGCATCGCGGGAGAGTCCTGGGTGGCGTGCCGGTGGTAGTACGCGGCGTACTCCTCCCGGTAGGCGGTGTGCAGCTCCCTCAGCCGGGCCACGGCCTCGTCCAGCGGAGCGCCGGCCGGCAGGTCAAGGACCAGCGGACGGACCTTGGTGCGCAGGAAGTGGTCCGGGCACGAGGTGCCCAGGGCCGCGAGCCGGGGGTGTTCGGCGCGGGCGAGGAAGTCCAGGACCACCTCGGCGTCGTTGAAGTGGCCGACCTGCGGGTGGTCCTGGGAGGCGATCGCCCGCAGGTGCGGGGCGAGCGCGGCGGCCCGCTCCCGGCGCGGCTCCTCGGGGAGGGCCTCGTACCCCTCGATCATCGCGCCGAAGGGCTCCGGGCGGCCCCGCTCGGCGAGGAAGGTCTCGGCTGTGCGGATGATGTGCAGCGCGTTGCGCTCGCACTCCTCCGACGTGTCGCCCCAGGCGGTGATGCCGTGGCCGCCGAGGATGCAGCCGACGGCCTGAGGGTTCGCCTCCTTGACGGCTGCGATGTCCAGACCGAGCTGGAATCCCGGCCGGCGCCAGGGAACCCAGACGACGGTGTCGCCGAAGCACTCGGCGGTGAGCTTCTCTCCGTCGGCGGCGCAGGCGAGGGCGATTCCGGAGTCGGGGTGCAGGTGGTCGACATGGGCCGCGTCGACCAGAGCGTGCATGGCGGTGTCGATCGAGGGGGCCGCGCCGCCCTTGCCGTACAGGCAGTGGTCGAAGACGGCGACCATCTCGTCCTCGCGCTCCACGCCCGGGTAGACGGCCTTGAGCGCGTGGACCCGGTCCAGCCGCAGGACGGCGAGGCCCGACTCGGTGAGCGTGCCGAGGTCGCCGCCCGAGCCCTTGACCCACAGCAGGTCCACGTCCTGACCGGTGACCGGGTCCGTGGTGGAGCCCTTGGCGGAGGTGTTGCCGCCCGCGTAGTTGGTGTTGCGCGGGTCGGCGCCGAGCCGGTTCGAGCGCCCGAGCAGGGCGTCGACGGCGGGGTGGAGGGTCATGGTGACTGTTCCTCTTGGTTGTTCATGGCGGGTGACGTGGGGGCTCGCGGGCGGTCGGTCAGGCGGATGACGAGCAGCCTCGCGGGCGGTCGGTCCGGCGGATGACGAGCTGGCTCAGGGGCGGTCGGTCGGGCGGATGACGAGCAGCCTCGCGGGCAGTCGGTCAAGGAAGATGACGAGCAGCCTCACGGACGGGTCGGTCAGGCTCCCCAGCCGGCCTGCTCGCCGCCGACGCGCTCGGCCGCGATCCGCTCCTGCCACCCGGAGGCGGCGTACGCGGCGACGGGGTCGGGGTTCAGCCCCTTCTCCTCGCGCAGCTCACACAGCAGGGGACGGACGTCGGTGTTGTACGCGTCCATCAGCACGGCGTTGGCGGCGAGGACGTCACCGGCCCGCTGCGCGGCGGTGAGTGCGTCGAGGTCGACGAGGAGCGCCTTGGCGGTGGCCTCCTGGACGTTCATCACCGAGCGGATGACGGCGGGGATCTTCGCCTCGATGTTGTGGCACTGGTCGAGCATGAAGGCCACGTTCGCGGCCGCGTCCAGACCGCCGTTCTTGGCGACCTCGTGCATGATCCGGAAGAGCTGGAAGGGATCGGCTGAGCCGACCATCAGGTCGTCGTCGGCGTAGAAGCGGGAGTTGAAGTCGAAGCCGCCGAGCTTCCCCTCGCGCAGGAGGAACGCCACGATGAACTCGATGTTGGTGCCGGGCGCGTGGTGGCCGGTGTCCACGACGACCTGCGCCTTCGGGCCCAGCTTGAGGCAGTGGGCGTACGAGGTGCCCCAGTCGGGCACGTCGGTGGTGTAGAAGGCCGGCTCGAAGAACTTGTACTCGAGCAGGATCCGCTGGTCCTCCCCGAGCCGCCCGTACACCTCGGCCAGAGACTCCGCGAGCCGGTCCTGCCGGGCGACGACGTCGTCCTGACCGGGGTAGTTGGTGCCGTCGGCGAACCACAGCTTCAGGTCGCCGGACCCGGTCGCGTCCATGATGTCGACGCACCGCAGGAGGTGCTCGACGGCCTTGCGGCGCACCTTCGGGTCCGGGTGGCAGACGCTGCCGAGCTTGTAGTCGTCGTCCTGGAAGGTGTTGGAGTTGATCGCGCCCGGTTCGAGGCCGCGCTCTTTCGCGTACGAGGCCAGGGCGGCGTAGTCGTCGACCTCGTCCCACGGGATGTGCAGGGACACCTTCGGGGCGACGCCGGTGAACGCGTGCACCCGGGCGGCGTCGTCCAGCTTCTCGTACGGGTTGCGGGGCACACCTGCCTGCGCGAACACCTTGAACCGGGTGCCGGAGTTTCCGTAGCCCCAGGAGGGTGTCTCGATCCGCTGGCCGGCGAGCGCGGCCTTCACGGCAGCGATGTCAGGCATGGTCACCTCGGGGTGGCTGGGAGAACGGGGGAGCCCCGGGGACGGGGCTGGTGAACGACAAAGGATTCGATGTAATGAATCGATTCATTTCGAGAGGGAAGCTAGCTCGCGCACAGATGGCCGTCAAGGTGCTGCGTAGGGAGAGTGATAAGGCAAAGGCTCTTGACCGTCGGGGCGGGCGGGGTTAGCTTCCAGACGACCCGAATGAAACATTTCAGTTGCGGGTGACTTCTCCGGCGCCTTCCATCGTGCCCTGCCGACGCGCCCGCCCTCGCAGACCCCTGCCACACCCATGGAGACACGCAATGACGCACCCTGAACCGGAGGCCACTCCGGCGCTCGCGCTGGAGGGGGTGAGCAAGTCCTTCGGCGCCGCCCGGCCGCGCCCTGCTGCCCCGCGGCAGCGAAAGGAAGCACGATGTACGGCACCTCCGCCGGAAGCCGCCGTCTCGGCGCCGCGATGGTCGTCACCGCCCCCCTCGTCCTCGGCGCCACCGGCTGGTCGGGCACTACCAAGGACTCCGCGAAGCCGGAGTCGGGCCCGGCAGTGACCGGCAGGGCCGACGCCGCCGCGGCCACCAAGAAGGGCCTGACCGTGGCCTTCCTTCCGAACCAGGTCAACAACCCGTACTTCACCAGCTCCGACAACGGCGGCAAGGAGGGGCTGGAGCAGCTGGGCTCCACGTACAAGGAGGTCGGCACCTACAGCGGCAAGCTGACCGGCCTCGGCACCCCCGACGACATGCGCGCCTACGTCGAGGACGGCACCGTCGAGGGCTTCGAGCTGTGGGACCCGGCCAGGCTCGGCGCGCTCGCGGCCCACGCCGCCGTCGCCCTGGAGTCCGGCCAGATCTCCGGCGCCGAGGGCGAGGCCCTCAAGGCCGGCGACCTGGGCACGTTCACCGTCGAGGACGACGGCGTGATCCTCCCTGGGTCAAGCCGACCGTCTTCGACAAATCCCACATCGACCGGTTCAACTTCTGATCCGTCAGGTCGAGCGGGGGCCGCACCGAGAGGCGCCGGCCCCCCTCCCGCAGGGAACGAGGACCCACCGTGCAGCGCGTCTGCTTCCTTCTGAAGGTCCGGGCCGAGAAGGCCGCGGAGTACCGCGAACGCCACCAGGACGTCTGGGCCGAGATGCTCGACGCACTGTCCGCGGCCGGCTGGCACAACTACTCGCTCTTCCTGCGCGAGGACGGCCTCCTCGTCGGCTACCTGGAGACCCCGGATTTCGAACGGGCCCGCGCCGCGATGGAGGCCACCGACGTGAACGCCCGCTGGCAGGCGGAGATGGCCGGGTTCTTCGAGGATCTCGACGGCCTGGCGCCGGACGCCGCCATGCGCCCGCTGACCGAGGTCTTCCACCTCGCGTGAACGGCGAGACCGGCACCGGAGGACGGCTCCTCCCGGAGGCACAGCGGGTAGACGAGCACAGCACAGGACGCAGCAGGTGGGACGGATGACGCGCGGCGCACGGGCGGTCGGCATCAAGGACGTGGCGCGCGAGGCGGGCGTCTCCGTCGGCACGGTCTCCAATGTGATCAACCGGCCCGACCAGGTCTCGGACGAGACCCGGCGCCAGGTGCAGAGCGCCATCTCCCGCCTGGGCTACGTACGCAGCGAGTACGCCCGCCAGCTCCGGGCCGGCAGCAGCCGCATCATGGCCCTGCTGGTCCTGGACATGGGCAACCCCTTCTTCGTCGACCTCGCCCGCGGCGCCGAGCGCACCGCCCGCGCCGCCGGCCTCGGCGTCATGGTCTGCAACAGCGACCAGAACCCGCGCGAAGAGGCCGAGTACCTGTCCCTCTTCGCCGAACAGCGGGTCCGCGGCGTCCTGATCACCCCCGCCGACCCGAGCGGCGCAGGCCTCGCCGAGTTCCGCCGGCACCGCATACCCTTCGTCCTCGTCGACCGGCTGGCCACCGACACGGACGCCTGCTCGGTCTCCGTCGACGACGTCGCCGGCGGATCGCTCGCGGTCCGTCACCTGACCGCCGCCGGACACCGCTCGATCGCCTACGTCAGCGGCCCCGCACACCTCCAGCAGATCCGGGACCGCCGCGAGGGCGCCCTCCTCGCCCTGGCCGAGGCGGGGCTCCCCGCCGACGCGCTCCAGGAGATCCCCGCGGAGCGGCTCGACGTCGTGGCCGGACGCGACGCGGGCGCCCGGCTGCTCGGCCTGGCCGACCGGCCCACCGCCGTCTTCTGCGCCAACGACCTGCTGGCCCTCGGTGTCCTGCAGGCCCTGTACGCGGCCGGGGTCAGGGTCCCGGACGACATGGCCCTCGTCGGCTACGACGACATCGAGTTCGCCGCGGCGGCCACCGTACCGCTCACGTCGGTGCGCCGGCCCGCCGTCACCATCGGGTCCATCGCCGCCGGCCTGCTGCTCCAGGAGACCGGCGAGGACGCACGCCTGCACGAGCACGAACACATCATCCTGCAACCGGAACTGGTGGTCCGTCAGTCGAGCCTCACCCGCTGAGCACCGGTACGCGGCACAGTGGTACGGGTATACGTGTCTGCCGGACCGTGAGTGGAGCGGCCGGCCGGAACACGGACTCGACCTCATTGAACGGGTGTGCTGATGATCGACGTGATCGTGGTCGGCGGGGGACCGACCGGCATGATGCTGGCCGGCGAATTGCGCCTGCACGGCGTGCACACGGTCGTACTGGAACAGGAGCCGGAGCCGACCGAGGTGGTCCGCGCGCGCGGACTGCACGCGCGCAGCATCGAGGTGATGGAGCAGCGCGGCCTCCTCGACCGGTTCCTCGCCCTCGGCACGCGGTACCCGCTCAGTGGTTCCTTCGCCGGCATCCGCAAACCGCGCCCCGACCCCCTGGACACCGCACACCCCTACATCCTCGGCATCCCGCAGACCCTCACCGACCGGCTGCTGACCGAACACGCCGTCGAGGCCGGTGCCGACATCCGGCGCGGCACCGCGGTGGTCGGGCTCAGCCAGGACGAAGACGGGGTGACCGTCGAGCTCGCGGACGGCACGCGGCTGCGCTCGCGCCACCTCGTCGGCTGCGACGGCGGCCGCAGCACGGTACGCAAGCTGATCGGCGTCGGCTTCCCCGGCGAACCCGCCCGGCGCGAGTGGCTCCTCGGCGAGGCCGAGGTGGGCGTCCCGCCGGAGAAGATGACCGCCGCCGCGGCCGAGCTCGGCACGCCGGACCTGCGGTTCGGCCCGGCGTCCGGCACGGAAGGGCTGTACGGCTTCGTCGTGCGTACGGAGGAGGTCGCCGAGGACCGCACCGTTCCGCCGACCTTCGATGAGTTCAAGGAGCGGATCCGGGCGCTCGCCGGCACCGACTTCGGCGTACGTGAACCGCGCTGGCTGTCCCGTTTCGGCGACGCCACCCGGCAGGCCGAGCGCTACCGGGTCGGCCGGGTGTTCCTGGCCGGCGACGCGGCGCACATCCATCCGCCGCACGGCGGGCAGGGCCTCAACCTCGGCATCCAGGACGCGTTCAACCTCGGCTGGAAGCTGGCCGCCGAGGTCGCCGGCTGGGCGCCCGAGGATCTCCTCGACAGCTACCACGCCGAGCGGCATCCCGTGGCGGCCGCCGTGCTGGACACCACCCGGGCGCAGGTCGAGCTGCAGTCCGACGAGCCGGGCCCCTCGGCAGTACGCCGACTCCTGTCGGAACTCATGGACTTCGAGGACGTGAACCGGTACCTCGTCGAGAGGATCACGGCGATCGGCGTCCGCTACGACTTCGGCGAAGGCCACCCCCTGCTCGGCCGACGGCTGCGGGACGTCGCGCTGAAGCGGGGACGCCTGTACGAGCTGACGCACGGCGGCCGCGGACTGCTCCTCGACCAGACCGGCCGGCTCACGGTGGCGGGCTGGGAGGACCGCGTCGACCACGTCGCCGACGTCAGCGACGAACTCGACGTGCCCGCCGTACTGTTGCGGCCGGACGGCCATGTGGCGTGGGTCGGTGACGACCAGCGGGACTTGCTCGGACAGCTGCCCCGGTGGTTCGGCACCGCCACCGACCCCTCCACTTGATCAGGTGCGGTCGAGCGCTCGTGCGAGGAAGCGCCGGGTGGCTTGCTCGCGGGGGTCGGTGAGGACTTGTTCGGCGGTGCCCTGCTCGACGATGACACCGTTCTCGAGGAAGCAGACCTGGTCGGCGACCTGTCGGGCGAAGTCCATCTCGTGGGTGGCCATGAGGATGGTCAGGCCCCGCTCCTTGAGATCCGCGACGACGTCGAGCACCTCGCCGACGAGTTCGGGATCGAGGGCGGAGGTGATCTCGTCGAAGAGCAGCAGTTCCGGATCCGTGGCCAGGGCGCGGGCGATGGCGGCTCGTTGCTGCTGTCCGCCGGAGAGCCGGTCGGGGTGCTCGTCGGCCTTGTCGGCGAGCCCGAGACGGCCCAGGAGCTCCCGGGCCGTGGCCTCGGCCTGCTTGCGCGGGGTGCGGTGGACCTGGCGCGGGGCGAGGGTGATGTTGTCGAGGACGGAGAGGTGCGGGAAGAGGTTGTAGGCCTGGAAGACGATGCCGATGCGGCGGCGGGCCACATCGGGATCCAGACGGGGTTCGGTGAGCTCGGCGTCGCCGAGGTGGACCGTGCCGTCGTCGACGGTCTCCAGCAGGTCCACGCAGCGCAGTAGCGTCGATTTGCCGGAGCCGGAGCCGCCGATGAGGCAGACGACCTGGTGTTCGGCGACGTCGAGGTCGATCGAGCGCAGCACGAGCCGGGATCCGTACTGCTTGCGGAGTCCGCGGATACGGAGCAGGGGCTGGTTCATCGGCTGGTCTCCGCCCAGGTGCGCTGGGCCGCCCGTCGCTGGAGGCGGTCGGCGAAGCGGGTGAGGGGGATGGTCACGGCGATGAACAACAGGGCCGCTCCGAGGTAAGGGGTGTAGTTGAAGTCGTAGTCGGCCTTGATCTGGGCCGCGCGCAGGGCTTCGAGGGGGCCGAGGACGGAGACGAGGGCGGTGTCCTTCTGCAGGGCGATGAAGTCGTTGAGGAGCGGTGGCAGGACGTTGCGGACGGCCTGGGGCAGGACGACGTGCCGCAGGGTCTGGCGTTCGTTCAGTCCGAGGGCGCGGGCGGCGTTGCGCTGCGCGGGGTGGACCGAGTTGAGCCCGGCCCGCAGGACCTCGCCGACGTAGGCGGCGTAGGACAGGACGAGGGCGATGACGCCGAGGACCCACGGGTCGGACGGGGTGCCCTGCAGTTGCAGGGCCGGGAGTCCGAAGCCGACGAGGAAGACCAGCAGGAGCGTCGGTACACCCCGGAAGACGTCGACGTAGACGGTCGCGGCGAGCCGGAGAGGCTGGAGTCCCGGCGCCCGGGTCACCCGCACCAGCGCGATCAGAAGCCCGAAGACCAGGATGAGCACTTCGGCGACCAGGAACATCTGGATGTTCAGCCAGAAACCCCGAAGGAGCTCGGGGAACGCGGCCCGAAGCTCCGCCCAGTCCAGGAACAGGCTCCTGACACGGTCCCAGCCGGGTGAGGCGACCGCGCCCGCACCCACCGCGACCAGGGCGGCGAGGGTGCACAGGGACGCGGTCCAGGTCTGACGGCGCTTGCGCGAGCGCCGGAACCGCTGCCGCTCCAGCTCATGGGCGCTCGGCACGTAGGTGTCGTCGTCCGCCGCCGGGGGCGCGGCTGTTTTCGTAAGATCCACGATCGGCCCGCTACTGCTTCAGCTCGGGGACGTTCGCCGAGGCGGACAGCCACGTCGACGTCAGCTTCGCCAGGGTTCCGTCGGCCTTGAGGGCGTCGAGGGCCTGGTTCACGCAGGAGGTGTAGCCGCTGTTCTTCGGCAGCAGCAGGCCGAAGTTCTCCGGGGTGCCGCCCGCGTAGCCGAACTGGCCGACGATCTTTCCGTTGTCCAGCTCCGCGCCGGCGAGGTAGAAGACGGTGGGCAGGTCGGTGACGATGGCGTCGATCTGACCGTTCGCCAGCGCGGTGACCTCGTCCTTGGTGGTGTTGAAGACGCTCGGCTTCTGGGTGGGCTTGAGCCGCTCCAGGACGGCCTGGTAGCTGGTGGTGGCGACCTGCACGCCCATCTTCGCGTCCTTGAACGCGCTGAGGGAGGTGGCGTTGGCGAACTTCGAGCCGTCCAGGGTGAGGATGGCCTGGTTCGCGGTGTAGTAACTGCTGGAGAAGTCAACGGCCTTCGCGCGCTGCGGGGTGATGGAGATCTGGTTGATGTCGAAGTCGAAGGCCTTCGCGCCCGGGGCGTAGGAATGGGCGAAGGGCTCGACGACCCACTTCACCTGATCCTTCTTGAAGCCCAGCTTCCCGGCCACCGCATAGGCCACGGCGCTCTCGAAGCCCTTGCCGTTGGAAGGTGTGTTGCTGTCGAACCACGGCTCGTACGCAGGCGAGTCCGTCGCGATCGTCAACTGGCCGGGCTTGTGAAGGCTCGGGCTGTCCGTCGTGCAGGCGGCGGCGGTACCGGCGGAACCGGATGCCTTGGGATCGGCCTGCGGCTGCGGCGCGCAGGCTGCCGCCGCCAGCACGACGACGGCGGCGGAGGAGACCGAAAGAGCTATTCGGGTACGGGACATCAGAAATCCTTGGGAAAGAGAAGGCCGGAGGGAGGGGGGAAGGGGCGATGCGTCAGCCGGCGAGGCTGAGCACCTGGTCGCCCTGGTTGAGACCGAAGACCTCGGCTGCGGAGCCGCCGCGGACGACGAGTTCCGCGAAGCCTACGCCGGAGCTGCCGACGGTGATGCCGGGTTCGCCGAGCGGGACGTCGGGGAGCCGGTCGTAACATCGGACCGGGACGTCGCGGCCCTCGTGCCGGTTGTGGACGAGGAGGCTCTTGACGGTGGTGTAGCCGGGGAGTTCGGCGGCCGGGCGGTCGAGCTTGCAGTTGCCGAAGTTGTCCACGACGGCGACCCGCACGTCGTGCGTGACGGGCTGGGTCACGGCTGCCGGCTCGGCGGGGACGTCGCGGCCGTCGGCGAGCCAGCGGGCGAGGAGGGGCGCGTACCACAGGCTGCGGAACTGGGTCCGTACCATCTCCTCGATCTCGGCCGGCGCGAGCTCGGCCCACCCGGCGGCGGCCGCCTCCAGGACCTCGCGGACGTCGGTGACGTGGACCTCGGTGATGCCCAGGTAGGTGGCGAGCGGGGCGAGGACCCGGTGGTTCAGGGTGCTGACGACGAGGTGGTCGCCGTGGCGGAACCAGCAGAACGGCACGCCGTTGGGCCAGTGCCCGTCCCTCGGGGCGATGTTGACCAGGACCACCACCGGCTGCGTGGGCCCGCCGATGAGATCGGTGGAGCGCAGCAGGTCGAGGAGGGTCAGGGCGGCGGCGCCCTCCGGGTCCGGGCCGCCCAGCGGAAGAACGGTCGGGGTGGCGCCGAAGAGGGTGGCGATGCGCGTGGATTGCCGGGCGAGCGCGTTGGGGTCGGCACAGTCGGTGAGAGAAACGACCGGTAGCTGGGTCATGGCAGATACTTCACATTTCTGTCGAATAAGGACTGGGTCTGTTGGCACCCAGGCCCGGTGGTGACTGATTCGGGGTAACAAAAAAGGACCCTCCGTCTCCGGAGGGTCCGTCGCATCCAGTGCGCACACGGCTTCGCTAGCGAAGCGCCTCCGAGGTTCGGGGCATCATTCGCATCATGGCGAGGCTGGCGATGTGCTGCATGGGTGGCACGCTAGCACTGGTCGGGAACGTCTCAAGCGCCTGTCCATCATGTGGACAGACGGTGTCCCGGCGGCGGACAGGCGAAGCTTTCGGAGGCGCCATCGGCGTACGCGAGCGCGGAACCGCGCACCCCTACGGTCCCGTTCCGGCAGGTCCTGCTCCGTCCAGATCGTCTTGCCGCGCGTCGTGTAGCGGCTGCCCCAGCGGGACGTCAGCCGGGCGACCAGGAACAGCCCACGCCCGCCCTCGTCCGTGGCCGGGGCTCTGCGGAGAGGGGGCTGTGTGCTCGGGGCCGGGGCTCTCGGCTCCCGGCTGGCCAAGCTTCTTTGTCTATCCGACACCATGGGACAGGACGGACAAACGGCCCTGAATGGCAGCGAGTTCGCCGCCGAAACTCGCCGAGATCGCGAGAACCACCGGGGTCGAAAGCGCCTGCTCCCACGGCAGCTCGGGACGTTCCAGCTCGGCGAAGAGTTCGCGGATCCCGCCCTGGAAGGCCGGGGACCCCGTGGACGTCACCATCGTCTGGATGCGGAAGTCGTCGTGGAAGAGCGGAAGCAGGCCCAGCGGGCGGCCTGCCGAGCCGACGTTGTGGACCACGAGCAGAACCCGGCGCTGGACGGCTCGGCTCGTCCACCGAGGGGCTCCCTCCCCGACCGGCACGCGCATCGGCAGGGGTCCGGCTGGTCGCACTCGTAACCCTTCTGAGCGAGCATGGCGGCGGCGTGCGCTCACCTTGACGGGAGGATCCTCGACGCACGGAGGCCGACGGCACGAGAGGGAGGGTGGTCGCTCGCGCACCTTGTGAGTGCTTGGTGAGCGACGGGGAGGGCTTCATGGGCCCGGGGAAGACGGGGACGGCGCCTACCGCTGGGTCGCGTCCCGGGCCTGCTGGGCGATCTGCTCCAGCACCGCCTTCGGATCGGCGGAGGGCGCGACGGCCTTCCCGATGTTCCGCTTGATGGTGTTGCTGATCTCGAGCCAGGACGGTTCGTCGACCGGGTACAGCTGAGCACTGCGCAGGGCGGCCAGGAACTGCTCGGCGCTGTGGTCGGCCGACGCGTACTGGGATGCTTCGGTGGCGGACACCGTCGCCGGCAGCAGGTGGTAGCGCCCGGCGAACTCGTTGAGGTTCTTGTCCTCGTAGACGAAGTTCAGGAACTCGGTGACCAGTTCGCGATTGCCGTCGTGCCGGAAGGCCATCATCCAGTCGGCGACGCCCGCCGCGGGCGGGGTCTCCTCGTCACCCAGCGTGTCCGAGACCGGCATGCGCAGGGTGCCGACCTTCATGCCCTTCTCCCGCGCTTCGTGCAGGAGCGAGGGGTAGCCGTTGACCATGCCGACTTCACCGCGGAGGAAGGCGTCGAAGGCGTCCTGCCGGTTGAGCTTGGCGGGCGCGACCGGGCCGGTGAGCCCCGGCGCGACCAGGTTCTCCTTGATCCAGCGGAACGTCTGGGTGTTCTGCTCGGACGCGATGTTGTAGCCGCCGCTGTCGTCGGTGTACCCGCCACCGTTGCTCAGTTCCCAGATCAGGGCCTCGGCGTGCGCCTCCTCGGGGCCGAGCGGCAGCGCGTACGGGTAGCGCACGCCCGTCTTCTTCAGCGCCTCGGCGGCCTCCTTCAGCTCCGACCAGGTCTTCGGGGGCTTCGCGCCGGCCTTGTCGAACAGCTCCTCGTTGTAGAAGAGCAGCCGGCTGCTGGCCACGAACGGCAGACCGTAGAGGGCCCCGCCGACCGAGCCCGCGTCAGCGAGCGGCCGCAGGAAGTTCGCCTCGGCTCGGACCGACATCACCTCGTCGGCGGTGTAGAGACTGCCCTGCGCGGCGAAGTCGGAGTAGGCGCCCATCAGTGCCACGTCGGGGGCGTTGTCCGCCTCGACCATGCGCGTGACCTCACGGTCGACGTCGGCCCACGGGTAGAGCGTCACCTCGACCTTCTTGTCGGGATGGGCGGCGGTGAAGGCGGTGGTCAGTTTGTCCCAGTACGCCTTGGAGCTGGTCGCGGGGCCGGTCCCGTACTCGGGTGCCACGAGCCGCAGCGTGGTCGCGTCGCTCTCGGACGAGCCGCACGCGGTGACGAGAGAGCCGAGTAGTCCGAATGCGGCCACGGAGGCGGTCATGCCGAAAGGTCTTGGGGGCATGGGTCGTTCCTCTGTTCTTTCTGGACAGTGCGTCCGAAAGTCTCTCCTGGCACGGGCTGGATTGGGCTCCTCGGTGAACGGTTGTGGTCGAAGATCTAAACGGGAGGTCGGCGCATGGTGCCTTCCGATATACGGCCGCTTCTTTCCTCGCGCGTAGAACTCTCCGGGATGTCCAGAACGGCTCCTCGGAGGAGCATTGACAGCAGAGGACGATGATCGATGAATCCGGCGCGGCGGAGCAGTGGGCGCGGCGGTGACAGTCGGCGGCCAGGCCGCCCTGGGGCTCGGCGTCCCCACCCTGCTGCGCGCGCCACGCAGGTCCTCACCGCCGGATCGCCGCGGCGAGGTCATGGGTGCAGGGCGGGGGCCCGGGTTCACGAAGAGACCGCTCACCCGCCGGGGGAGGTCAGCACATCGCGCAGCGCAAGAGGGAGGGCCGAGGACTACTGCTTACTGCTGCTCGAACGACCGGAGCCGGTCGGCGATGTCGTAGCTCGTGAGACGCAGGGCCTGGATGTCGCGGATGAGATCGCGCCAGGGCTCGTACGAGGTGTCGACACGGTGGCCGGAGGCTTCCAGGTAGGCGATGGCGACGCCGTAGCCGTACAGCTCGTTGCGGGCGGGCAGCGGGCGGAGCACCACGCACTCCTGCAGGAAGACCGCGGCGCGCCAGAACGCGTCCGGGTCGGCCTGGTCGATGTGCGGCGTGTTCACCCGGTGGCGGGCGGCCATGCCGGCCAGGACCGAGTAGTCGCTGACCGTGAGGTCCCTGCGGAGGATGTCTTCCTGGCGGTCGAGCAGCCAGCGGGCGTCGACGAGCAGCTGCACGGTTCAGGCCGCCCGCGGCGTCTCGTGCTTGGCCGGCGGCAGCCCGCCGAAGTCGGCGTCGAAACGGCTCACGATGCCGGGGGCGCCGACGGCACGCCGGAAGGCGGCCGTGGCGGTGTCGAGGAGCAGCTCCCGCTCCTTCTCGTCGGCGACGCGCTCCAGGTAGTCCTTGACGGACAGCCCGGCGGCGTCGGCGAGGGCCTTGAACCGGTCCCGCGTGGTCTCGTCGATCCTGACGCTGGTGTCTGGCATACGGAAAGTATGCCGCAGAGTATGCAGGCGTGACCAGAGGGCGGCCGGCGTCCATGCGATGGGCGGCGGCAGAGCGGGTGAGACGCCAGACGGCGGCTTTGGCAGGCGGCGCGGAACCGGACAGCTCCAACGCTCGGGATCAGCCGTGCGCCGGCGCTTGCCCCGCCTGGGACCGGTCCACGGTGAAGTACCGACCGAGGACCTGAGGCAGGAAGTCCGCCGAAGGCCCCAGGCCTGCGACCTCGGCCGGCGAGGCGACGAAGGCGAGCTCGTCGAGCTCCGGCCCCATGTCGTGCTCGGACTCGGCGACGGGGAGGCGCGCGTGGCGTCGCCGTACGAGCTCGCTGGAGGTGGTGGGGGACACGAAGTGAAATCCCAGGCTGCCGTACCGCCGTCCCCGGGTCACCGTCCACAGCCGCAGGTCCTCGGCGGGGACGCGTACACCGGTCTCTTCGAGCAGTTCCCGGCCGGCGTGGCGGCGCAACCCGGCCACGTCCAGGCCTCCACCGGGCGCGGGCGGTTCAACAGCTCCGCCGGGCAGCGTCCAGCACCCGGGGTTGGCTGTACGTGGTGCTCCGCGACCGACCAGCAGCCCGTTCTCCGTCGGCACGAGCACGGTGACGTACAAGGACCCGGGGACCTCGTGCTGCGGGCGGAGCCGCCGGAGGGCCCGGGCCCGGTACGTCATGGGCGCCCACCGCACCACCAGGGAACCGCCGGGGACCAGGTCGATGCCGAGAGCGGCTGCGACAGGTCCGTCGAACGTGGCCGGGTTGCGCGCGAGGGTCTCCTGCCAGATGCGTTCCACTTCTCTCTTCTCGTGTGAAGTGAGCATCGGCGGCGGGCACTCGACGAACGTGATCGCGGCGCGGTCGAGAAACTCGACGGCGGGCGGACCGGGCATGCGTTCACCTTTCCGTACGGGAGCAGGGAGTAGGAGTGCAGCAGGCGTCCGACGTACTTCGAGGCCCCACCTCACCACGGTGGAGCGCCGGCGCCTTCGTCATCAGCATGAGCGCCGCGTCGCGCCGGAACCCCACCTCCTCGTACAGCGGCGCGGCGGTCTCGCTCGCGTGCAGTTCGTAGAGGGTGACACCGTCCTCCTCCAGCTGCTTCAGGAGCGCGGCAAGGGCGGCCCGGGCGAGGCCCCGGCGCCGGTGCGCGGGCTCGGTGGCCACGGCGTGTATGCGGGCGGCGAGCCCCCGGGGGTAGCCGGGGCCGGGTAGGACAGGCTGGATGAAGGCGAGCGCACACGCGACGAGTCCACCGGCCGGGCCGTCGACCACGAAGGCGCGGGCATCTGCGCCGGGCCGGAGACGAGCGGCGATCTGAGCGCGGCAGACGGCCAGCCAGGCGGCGTCGAGCGGCTCGGAGAGGACGAAGTCGGAACGCAGCCGGGCGATCTCGGCAGCGTCGTCGGGCGTCGCCGCCCTGGGGAGCGGTCCTGAAACAGCCGGGGCACCGATGTCGGGCTTCATCGCGTGACTCCTGGTGGACGGACGGCGGGCCAAGTGATTCCGGTACGGAGGCGGGCCAGGGTCCGGCGGCCACGCTCGACGAGTTCCGGGTCGCCGGTCCGCGTCCCGAAGGCGATGCCGGAGACCGAGTCGAGGGCGGCGCTCGCGACCAGATGCGCCTCCTCCGTGACGGTCAACGGGCGACCGTAGCCGCCGAGGAACGCCGAAGCCACGTCGGGCCGGCCGTCGAAGTGATCCAGGATGCGGACGAAGTCCCGTACCCGTGGCTGGGGTTCACTGCGCTCGAAGTCGATGACCCGCACCGTCCCGTCGTCGCCGAGCAGCAGGTTGCGCAGCTGGAAGTCGCCGTGGGTCACCACCGGCGTGAGCGGCCCGAGCTCCCGGGCGGTGGCGACGGCGGAGCGGACGCGCTCCTCGTCACCTGGTTCGAGCAGCGGTCGCGCAGCGTCCAGGTGGCGATCCATCCGGTCGTACGGGCCAAGGGGCGCGACAACGGCAGACTTCGCGGCGAGAGCGCCGGCGGGCAGAGGGATCGCGTGGATGCGCGCCAACAGGGTGCCGAGGGCCGCGAACACTGCCCGCTCCTCCGCGCCGTTCAGCACCCTGCCGTGCAGGGACCGCCCCTCGACCGCGGTCACCACGCCCGCCAGGAGACCCGGGTCGGCGGCCACGAGTCGGGGCCCGGCACCGCCCAGCAGGGGAACCCAGCGGCGCAGCGCGGTCGTCTCGCGGTGGTGGAACCTCTCGTTCTGGTGAACCTTCACGAACCACTCGCCGCCCGCCGCCCCGCACACCCGCCACACACGGCTGTTCTCCCGGGCCCAGGACACATCCGTCCACGTGGCGATGCGGCCGACGGCGCGCTCGGCGAAGTCCCGGACGGCAGGCTCGGGACCCTGGTCCCCGGGCCCCGGGCCGCGGACGAGACAGAGGCGGTCGGCCTCCGCGTCGTAGGCGATCGGCTCGTCAGGGTCCTGGAAGTGCAGCGCCACCGGCACGCCGGCCCGGTAGGCGTCGAGACCGGCACGGCAATAGGCGACCATCGGCTCCGGCAGCCGGTCGAGAGGAAACCAATGCACCGCGTCGCACTTGTCCCGCTCCATGACCCGCGCTGTCCCCTGCCACCGACGGACCTCGAAGAAGAACCCGACGCGCTCCCGCCCGCCCGGTGGCCGATGATGCACCGTGACAGCCGCGCGCACGTCCTCCGCCGCCACGACGAGACCGGTCTCCTCCAGGGTCTCGCGTACGACGGCGTCCACGACCGTCTCACGCTCCACGTGACCCGACGGGGCGTGCCACAGGCCGGACGCGTACACGTCGCCGGCCCGCCGGGACAGCAGTACCTCCGGACCTTTCTCTCCGCCACGGACGGCAATCAGGTGCACGTCCACGGGCACGGTGTGCCGCCCGCCGCTCACGCGCCACCTCCAGGGCGCCGGGAGGGCGACTTCCCGCACACGGTGACGTGGCTGTCGACATGGGGATGCAGCGGGTCCTGTGATGACTGGGGCATGAGCAACTCCCGTCTGAGATAAGGCCATGTGAGTGAGTGAGTGAGTGGGTGATGAGGACCGTGTCGGCGAACATCCGCCCCGTCGACAGCCGGCAGCGTGGACGCGCAGTCACGGCAACATTCGGGGGAGGACGGGGGAGAGCTCCGGCAGCGCCCAGCTCAGTGCCGTCGGCCCGGTGCCGGAGGTGACGGCCTGGGCCCCGGTGCCGTCGGAGAGGCAGACTCGGTACGTCTCCGGGCGGTCGGCCCGCACCCAGCGCGCGTACACGTCTTCGAGCTCGGCCCATACGTCGCGCGGTCCTTGGACGCGGACGGTCCCCTCGCCGGGGCCGGCCACGGCCCAGGAATCGTCCTCAGGGGCGACGATCGTCATCGTCTCCGCCTGGAAGTCCCGCACGAGACCCGGCGCGAGGTGGGCGACGGCGACCCAGAAACCGTAGGCGTCGTCCGCCGGCGGTCCGAGCCGCGTCAGTCGCGCCGTGCCGGGGTCGGCCTTGTTCCGTGCGCGATGGTCCACGGCGTTGAGCCATGTGTACCCGAGCATCGGCCGGTACCCGCGCGGCCTGCCCCGCAGGACGGCTTCCACCCGGCCCGTGCCGTCCCGGGTCACGAGCAACTGCCCCGGCCAGCTGGGCGTCCGGGTCGTGAGCGTGGTCAGCAACCGCCCACCGGGCGCGAGCTGCTCGACCCATGCCGACGGAACGCACGGCACACCGAATCCGGAGTGGATCCGGTCGTACGGGGCGCGCTCCGCGTGCCCGTGCAGCGCGTCACCCACGATCACCTGGGCGCCGACTCCGAGGCGGTCGAGGTGCCCCTGTGCGAAGGCCGCCCTGTGCCCGTCCCGCTCCACACCGGTCGCGAGTCCGGTGCCCGCGATGGAGGCGGCGAGCGCGAGGGAGACACCCGGCCCGGGACCGAGCTCCAGGTACCGCCGGCCCGGCGCGAGACCCAGTTCCTGGAGGGCCTCGACGGTGGCGGGAGTGAAAGTCGACATCGAGGTCATGTGGCCGCCGGTCACGGGACCACGGGGAAGAGCGTCCAGGGGCTCGCCGTCGCGCTGGAGCAGGATCGACTCGTCGCTGTGGATCAGGCCGAGCCACTCCTCCCGGTCGTCCGGATGCGAGCCGTCGAGGAGGCGCCAGTCGATCGGATCCGCGCCCGGTCCGCTGACCCGTACGTACGCGTGGGGGAGAAGCACTTCCCGGCGCACCGCGAGCAGCGCCTCGCGCAGCCGCGGCTCGGTGAGGACGCCCGCGGTCTCGAGGCGCCGCACCATCTTGGCGCGCAGCTCGGTCGTCGTGGTGTCGAGGTCGGGGGACATGGGTGCCGCCTTCCTGGGGTGTCGTCGGCTGGGGGAGACGGCTCAGCCGGGTACGTCAGCTGCAGGCGCTCACCCGGTACGAGGGTCAACGGGGGGTCCGCGGCGGTACGCGGCGGGCGAGGGTGTGGACGAGCGGCGCGAGCTGCCGGTACGGGTCGCGCGTCGACGCCGCCCACTCCGACTCCAGCGCCAGCGCGTACTCCTCGTCTCCCGGCGCCCAGCCGACGCGGTGATCGTTGAGCACGCGCACCCCTTGCCACGGCAGGGGCGACAGCCCGTGTGCGGCCGCCAGCCGGTCCAACTCCTCGGCGCTGTCCCCGCGGGTGCGCACGCCCAGGTTGCCGACGGTCACGCCGCTACCGGACTCGATGAGCTCGCGCGCCGTCGCGTGCTCGCCCCGTAGGGCCTCACGAAAGCCGATCGCCGGCCGGTTCTTCGTCAGGACGCTCAGCAGACCGTGGTCCGCGACGAGGCCCGCCAGCCGCGCGATCGCCTTGTCCGCCCGGCCCAGGTACATGAGTACTCCGTGGCAGCACACCAGGTCGAACCGCCCGTCGAGGTCCAGGTCCTCGACGTCCGCCTGGAGGAGGCGGACCCGTGCCTGCAGATCGGGGCGGGCGGCCAGCCGGTCGACCGTGGCGGCGAGCATGCCGCCGGACGCGTCCACCGCGGTCACATGATGCCCGGACGCGGCAAGCCGCAGCGTCGTCTCGCCGGTCCCACAGCCTGCGTCCAGGACCCGGAGCGGACGGCCCGGGAGCTCTGCCCGCAGCCGACGTTCGACGAGGTCGTGACGCAGACGGCCCCGCGCACTGCGCACGTGCGCGTCGTAGGCGGCGCCGAGGCCGGCGAAGTCGCTCGCTGTCGTCACCGCATCGGGCGGGATGGCCTGCTGTCGGTTCGTAGGATCCGAGGTCAACGTCGGTCCCCCCTTGGTAGTCGTCCGGCCCGCTCGTGAAGTTCAACGACCGGGCCGGAATATCGAACACATGTATTTCGGTCGGTCTCTGGAGCCCGAGATAAAGCGCGTTTCGAAGGATGGGGTGTGCATGGACCCAGCCGCCACAACAGGTATGCGGATCGCGCGGGTTGGCCGAAACGCCGATGACTGTACGCATGGGAGTGAAGGGACGTACGGCACGTCGGACCGCCGGCCGGGGCACTCCCGTGCCATGGGCCTGGGGCGTACGCCGGAGGGTGCTCTAGGTTGGCTGACGTGAGTGGGCGAGGGCGGAGTGTCAGATATGTCGGACCGGTCGAGCTGAAGACTGCCGTCCAGACCGGCGGCGGGTGCCGAATCAGGTCCGCGGCCGACTTCGATGACTGGATCGCCGAGCGATCGGCAGCGGAACTGGCCGAACCGTTCACCTTCGTGATCAGCGCGGACGGTGTGCTCCGGCTGGCTGCGCGGCGAAGTGAGCACGTGGCCTGCGCCGGCGGAGACGCGGTTCTGAGTGCCGGCGAGATCAGCTTCCTTCGCGAGGCAGACCGATGGACCGCGGGCGAGGTCAGCAATTAGTCCACCGGGTACTGCCCGGACGTCACGTCGTGGTCGTCCGTCGCTCGCGCACTGGACGACGTAGGACTTGGGCGGCCTGCCGGCTTCACCCACGAGGTGGTGTTCCGGCGGTGCCTGGGTTGCCAGGAGCGCAACATCGTGCGCGAGGACGACTTCGTCTGTGTCTTCTGCGGCAGCGCTCTGCCGGAGACGTGGAACGTGGATCCCACCGCGTGACGGGCGACGGTCGCAGCCAGGCGTTGACGTCGGCGACAAGCACGGTCGCCCCATCCGCTCCCGAGCTCACCGGGCTCAATGAACACGCCGCCGGTGGTTCCCGTGCAGGTCGCCGGCGCGGCGCGCCGCGGAGTCGACGTTCGGGTCCGGCCTGATCGAACCCTCCGCGTCGGCAAGCGACTGGAACCGGGTGACGGACAGAACGTCGTACGCGAGCAGTCGTTGTACCGCGCGTGATCACTTCACCGTACCGAGTCCGCACGACCGTCCTGACCGCCGTGGTGACGGCGGCGCTGATGGCCACAGTCCCGGCAGCGACCGCCTCCCCCTCGGTCGACGCGCGCGCCCGCAACTGCGTCCCGAACCCAGGCGGAGGGTGCAAGCGAAGCGTCGTGGTGGAGTACTGGCACGAGCAGGGTGCCTCGCAGCGGGGCATCGGCTGGGTGTACGCGTCGAAGAAGCCGGCGCGCAGGGGCGCTGTCTACTACGCCCGCTGGACGTACAAGGCCCCCGGAAAGGCGTGGAAGAACGGCGCCGGCTGGAAGAAGGCCAACGTCACACAGGGCTCGAACGGCTCCTTCGCCGCGGTCTGGTGGGGGCGCGGCGGACACACCGGACCCCTGGTCCCCAAGGGCACCCAGGTCTGCACCCGGTACAAGGACGAGCGGACGTCCACCTGCCTCACCCTGAAGTGACGGCGGGGCCGCATACCCCGGCCGTCGGACTGGTGCCGACCACGGTGCGACGCCGCCCCCTTGCTTCTTGGTGGCCCGGCAATGGGACGCCCGGCCTCCGGGGTCGGCATGACTGCTCCCCCTGTTGAACGCATGGCCTTGGGGGTGGTGTCCCCGGCTCCGGAGGCATGGGCATACCGCTGGTCAGGGGCACGCCCACCGGCTTCTTCGCAGTCCGGAAGGCTCTTCGTCACGTAGATGTCGCGATCAGTGCCTCGGGACGGCCGAGGTGGTGACGACCGAAGGAGGCACATGATCGACGTCAGCGACATCGGAGTCTTCCTCGGCCTGGACGTCGCGGCCGCCTGACCTATGACGGCATGAGGAGGCGACTCGATCAGTCTCGACATCGAAGCGCGACGTCGAACCCACCCTGACTTCGCGGCGGCGCCGGGACCGCACCGCGTTGGTTCCCAGGGCGCGGGCACCACCGGTTAACGCGCCACGCGGTAGCGGAGGTAGACGACGTTCGAGGGGAAGGTGCGGGTCTCGACGAGTGCGAGATCCACCCGGCGCTCGTGCTGCGGGAAGAACGGAGTGCCGCCCCCGACCAGCACGGGATAGACCATGACCCGGTACTCGTCGATCAGACCTGACGCGGCGGCCTCGGCGGCCAGCGTCGCGCCGCCGATCGCGATCTCGCCCTCCCCCGGTTCGGTTCGCAACCGCTCGATCTCCTCCGCCAGGCCGCCGGAAGCCAGGCGGGCATTGCCCTGCACCTCCGACAGCGTCGTGGAGAACACCACCTTCGGGAGCGGCTTCCAGAGCGAGGTCCACTCACGCGTGTCGTCGTCGATCGAGGGATCCTGGTCGGCGGTCTCCCAGTACAACATCGTTTCGTACAGCCGTCGTCCCAGCAGATGGACATCGACTTTTCGAATGTCGTCGATCCAGAAGCGGAAGACCTCCTCGTCGGGCGCCGTCCACTGGAATTCTCCGTCCGGCCCGACGATGTAGCCGTCCAGCGACATGCTCATCGAATAGGTCACGCTGCGCATCAGAAGTCCTCCTCGGTGGCGGCTTCGACAGTACGACCGCCGGACCGCGGGACCCGTCGCGGCTCGCGGGGTTCTCCGGCCCGCGTCACCTCACCGCAGCATGAAGCATGAGAAGACCGCACTCATCACGAGGCCGGGAGTGGGCTGCCGGCCCCGCCTTGCCCCGGGTCAATGAGCCATTCCAGTAGGGGAGTTGTTCAGACGCTGCGATACGTTGGAGGCGTGACCGACATCGAATCGCGCATTGACACGTCCCGGCCCCACACCGCCCGGATATGGAACTACTGGACCGGCGGCAAGGACAACTACCCGGTCGACCGCGAGGCCGGCGACCAGATCCGTCAGCTGCACCCCGGGATCGGGGAGTACGCGAAAGCGGACCGGCTGTTCCTGGGGCGGGCGGTGCGGTACCTGGCCGAGCGGGAGGGCATCCGACAGTTCCTGGACGTCGGTACGGGGCTGCCGAGCGCCGACAACACGCACGAGGTCGCCCAGCGCGTCGCCCCCGACGCGCGGGTCGTGTACGTGGACAACGACCCGCTCGTCCTCGCGCACGCGCGTGCCCTGCTGGTCGGCACGCCCGAGGGCCGCACCGACTACCTGGACGCCGACCTCCGGGACGTCGACACGATCCTGGCCGCCGCGGCGAAGACGCTCGACCTCTCACAGCCGGTCGCGCTGATGCTCCTCGGCGTCGTCATCTTCATCGAGGACGACGAGGAGTCCTACGCCATCGTGCGCCGGCTCATGGACGCGCTCGCCCCCGGCAGTCACCTCGTCCTGTCCCACACGGTCACCCACCCCGACATGCCGGACGTCGACGCGGCCGTGGCGTTCTGGAACGAGCACGGCACCCCGAAGCTCACGCAGCGAACCCCTGCCGCCGTCGCCCGCTACTTCGACGGCCTGGAGCTGCTCGAGCCCGGAGTCGTGTCGTGCTCCGCATGGCGGCCGGAGACGCCGACGCCGGACGTCGCGATGTACGCGGGCGTCGGTCGCAAGTGAACGCGGGCGTGGGCGCGGTCCCCGCCACCGTTCGTCAGGACTGCTGGGCCTGGCAGAACTCCCTTCACTGACCCCGGCGGCTTCGACGTATATGGCGAGGCCGCCCGGGTCGCGGCGTCGTGGATCAGCGGACATGCCTGCCCCGCTCTACGTCCGATTCCATCCCGTTGCGCGGCAAAAGAGCAGGTCAGAAGGTAGATCCCGGGGTTGACCAGGATTCCGGTCCGTGTGATGGTGACGCTCGCGGCCGCGTTCGTCCGGCCCGCTGCACCAGGGGTGGGGACTCTTGAACGACACAACTGACCACGTGGGTGACCACCTCAGAGAGCGGGTCGACGCGCTGGTCGCCGCCGGCCGGTCGGCCGACGCGCGAGCGGTCGGGCGGAGCGCCCTCGACGCGGACGGGCCCGACGCCGGGCTCTTCCTCGCGCTCGCCCGCGCCCACATGGCCGAAGACGACGACGACCACGACGACGCCGCCGAGCGGGTCTTCCGCGAGGGTCTCGAAGCCTGTCCGGACGACATCGGTCTGCTCGCCGGGTACGCGGAACTCTGTGCCCGTACCGACGCGATGGACCGACCGGGGCGGCACGCCCGGGGGCCCGTACTCCTCGCCCGTCTGCGGGAGCTCGCTCCCCATTCCCTGGAGCTGCAGCGCGCCGAGGCAGCGGGCAGCTCCGTCTCCGCCGGTGCGAAGAACAGGGCCTCGGAGCGCCGGGTGCAGTCGTTCGACGCGTCCCGCGCCTTCTCCGACGCGCCCACGCCGCCTGCCGCCGCCGCACAAGCCGCCCAGTGGGCCGCCGAAGCACCGCGCGACCTGCGCCTCGCCGTCCTCGCCGAGACGACCGCGGCTCTCGCCGCCCCCGGCCGCCGCTGGTCGCGACTGCTGCTGCGCCGAGGTCTCGAGTACCGCTTCGTCATCGGCGTGGTCGTCGCTCTGCTCGTCGTCCTGCGCCTCACCGTCCTGCCGGCGGTGCCGTACGGCGTGGCGACGGGGGTGGGCCTGGTGATGGGGCTGCCCTTCCTCCGCCTCCGCAAGCAGCTGCGGGCCGCCCGTGAGCGAGCTGCCGAGCGCATGGTCGCAGCCGTGACCGAGGCGGGTCCGGGCGGCGAAGCCGGTGCAGAGGGCGACGGGTTCGGGCCGCCGGAACTGCCGCCCGTGCCGCGCGTCACCCCGCGCGAGTACGCCTTCGCCGGGGCCGGTATCGCCCTGCTGCTGGTGGTCGGCGTCGCGGCGTACGCCTCCTCCCTCGCGTACCCCCGCTATGACATCGTCGCCCACGACACCTTCCGGGGCCTGCAGGGCTTCGACCTCCGAGAGGAGTTCGATCCGTTCGGTACCGTGCCCGACAGCGCCCGGGAGGCTTCGGTGGCCCGGGTGTACGTCGCCGAGGACGCCGCACCGGACGCCGCCGCCGACTACCTGGTGGCCGTCACGACCGGAGACTTCCACGAGCTGCGCGAGTCGGACGTGTACGGAGCCAACGGACTCGTGCCGGCGGACACGGAAGGGGTAGGGATCGTCCACGACACCTGGCGAGCCGGGACCGGCCCGTACGGGGGCTGGATGCGATGCCTCCGGTACACCGAGGTGGCCACCGGAACGCTCCGGGCGATGTGCGTGTGGGCCGACAAGGGCAGCGCCGGCATGGTCCTGTTCACGGCGGAGGACAAGAACGAGGAGGCCGTCGAGGAGACGGCCCGGTCCATCGGCGAGGAATTCCTCCACCCCGCCGGGGACTGACCGGGGACGGCCTCGGTCGCCCGCCAGGTACGCCATCCGACAGCCGACATCCTCGGTCGCGTGGTCAGTGGTCAGTGGTCAGTGGTCAGTGGTCGCCGGTCGGCGGTCGGTCCGTGTCGAGAAACAGGCCGTCGAGTTCGGGGAAGGGGATGGCATCGGCGAGCGGGTCGTAGTCGCCCGTGCCGTACAGCTGCTGCGCGGCCCTGCGGGTGGCGGCGTAGGCGGTCTGTGCGACTCCCGAGCCGAGACTGACGCGGGCGACGCCGAGGCCGCCGAGCGTCGCGACGTCCGTTGCTCCGGGGCCGGCCAAGACGTTCAGCGGGACGGAGATCCCCGAGGCCAGTTCCTTGATGGTCGCGGGGTCGGTCATGCCGGGGACGAAGATGCCGTCCGCCCCGGCGTCGACGTACCCGCGTGCCCGCTCCAGGGTGTCCTTGAGCCTGGTCGCGGGGTCGCCGAGGCCGAACAGGTACGTGTCCGTACGGGCGTTCAGGAAGAGGGCCACGCCTGCTCGATCCGCCGCGGCACGAGCCGCCGTCAGCCGTGCCCTGAGGTCGGCCGGTGGACGGGTGCCGTCCTCGATGTTGATGCCCACGGCGCCTGCGTCCAGCACGCGTGCGACGGTCTCGGCGACGCCGGCGGCGTCCTGTCCGTATCCGCCTTCGATGTCGGCGGTGACCGGTACGTCGACCGCCGCGACAATGCGGGCGATCAGGTCCACCACTCGGTCGGAGGAGAGGTTCTCCCCGTCCGGACACCCGAGCGACCAGGCGATCCCCGCGCTGGTGGTGGCGATCGCGGGAGCGCCTGCGTCCTCGACGACGCGGGCGCTCGCGACGTCCCAGGCGTTGGCCAGGGCCAGGGGGTGCGCGGAGGTGTGGAGGGAGCGGAACTGCAGGGCCCTGTGCGTCTGTGCGGTGTTCATGCGGCCAGCCAAACAGCGACCCGGGCCTGCTGTCCGGCAGGTTTCCGACGCCAGCGTCCACCGGTCCGCGCCTGGACCATGGCCGGTCGCCGGTCTCACTCCAGGAACGCCGGTGCCAGTGCCGCCGTCATCAGGCGCTTCGGGGCGCCCGAGCCGTCGGCCGGCACGGTGTAGAGGTCCGCCCCGTAATCGCCCGGCAGGGAGTAGGAGACCGTGTGGTCGTCGAGCCAGACGGCCTGGTCGTCGACGCTCCGGGGCTCGGCGAGCGCGGTCTCCCGCAGGGTGGCCAGATCCAGGGCGTACTCGTGCCAGGGCGCGTCCGCCGAAGCGCCCGCGACGCGCTTCTTGTAGACGATCCTGGTCTCGTCGGGGGACAGGGACGGGCACTCGACGTTCCGGTGGACGGTGGTGACGGTACGGGCGGTCAGGTCGCCGCGCACCAGGTAGGTCTGGCCGGCGGTCGCCATCGTGGCGTAGAAGTGCCGGTCGTCGCGGGAGAAGGTGACGCCCCAGAAGTTGGTGTCGGCGGCTCGGTAGTCCTTGCCGTCCTTCACGACCCGGAACTCCTCCAGGGACGTGGTGAGGCGGCCTGTCCTGGTGTCCAGGACCGCGGTACGGGTGGAGAAGCTCGCGCTCGCGTACGAGTCGCCGCCGACGAACACCGTCCACGCGACCAGCCGGCCCGACGGCGAGACCCGGGCGCGGGTCGGGATGCCGGGGAGCGGGTAGTGGGCCCGCTCCTTCAGCGCCGAGTCCAGGACGACCGCCTGGTAGGCGTCCTCCACGGTGCCGCGTACGGCCTGCAGGCAGACGCCGGTGCCGCCGGCCGCGTAGAAGCGCAGGCACTTCACCCCGGACGCGGTCCGCGGGCCGGTGGGGGCGCCGGCCGGCACGGTGACCAGTTCGTCGCGGTGCGGGCCCCAGGCCATGTTGCGGAAGACGATCCGGCGGTCGGCGCCGGCCGCGAGCGAGACCCGTCCGGACTCGATCGCCGGGCCTCCCGCCTGCGGGCGGTCCTTCTCGGCGGCCCGGTCGGTCGCGTGCAGCAGCGACGCGGCGGCCACACCGCCGAGCACGGCGAGGGCGGCGATCAGGACGAGCAGTTTTCCGCGCAGGTTCAGCGGGGTCATGCGGGCGATTCCTCCGAGGCCGTGTCGGTGTCCGTGTGCGTGTCTGTGTCCGGGCCCGTGTCCGTCGTCGTGCGCGTGCCCGTGGTCGTGGCAGCAGGTGAGGTCGTAGCCGTCCCCATGGCCGTGGCACTGGGCGAGGTCGTGGCCGCCCCCGTGGCCGTCTCCGTGGTCGTGGCCGCACCCGGCCCCGCACCCGGCGCCGCACCCGGCCTCGTGGCCGCACCCTCGCCCGGGGACCAACCCCCACCCGGCCCCGGCCCCTGCGCCCCCGGCCGCAACGCGAACGCCGCCGTCGCGCACACCGCGAGCACGACCGTCGCCGCGCCGACCGCCCAGCGATCGCCCCACGCGGTCCACGCCGCTCCGAAGGCGATCGAGCAGCCGAACCGGGCGAGCGCCTGCCCCGTCTGTATCAACGCCAGCCCTGACGACCGGAGTTCGGGCGGTACGAAGCCGGCCGCAGCGGCCATCAGAACCCCGTCGGTCGCCGCGTAGAAACCGCCGTGCAGCGCCAGGACCAGCCAGGGCAGCGCCGGGCTCTGCCAGCCGCTGAGCAGCGCCCCGTACACGAGCAGCAGGGCGGCGTGGCCGCCCAGGAACACCCTCCAGCGGCCGACCCGGTCGGCGAGCCGTCCCAGCGGGACGGCGAGCAGCAGGAAGGCGGCGGCGGTGCCGATCGGCAGCAGCGCGAACCAGTGGTCGCTCACGCCGAGGCGCCGCTGCAGCAGCAGATAGACGAAGGAGTCGCTGACCGTCGCGAGGCCCAACAGCAGGGCGCACAGGGCGAGTCGGCGCACGCCCGGCACCCGCAGCAGGGCGAGTGCGGCCTTGAGGGAGGCGCGAGGCGCCCCGTCGGGTGCCGGGGGCGAAAGGGGACGGGGGCGCGAGGGCACGAAGAGCAGCAGGATGAGGACGCCCATCGCGGCCACGCAGAAGCTGACCGTGAACACGGCGTCGTAACCGTCCACCGCCTGACGGAGGATGAGAAAGGCGACGAGCGGGCCGATCAGGGCGCCCGCGGTGTCCATCGCCCGGTGCACTCCGAAGGCCCGGCCGCGTGACTCCTCCGGCGACGAGAGTGAGATCAGGGCGTCGCGCGGCGCGGTCCGCAGGCCCTTGCCGGTGCGGTCGGCGGCGAGCACGGCACCGATCAGCGGCAGCGAACCGGCCACCAGAAGCAGGGGCTTGCACAGCGCGGAGAGCCCGTAGCCGAGCGCCGCGACCGTTTTGTGCCGGCCGCCGCGGTCGGCGAGATGGCCGCCGACGAGCCGTACGAGCGCGCTGAAGCCGTTGTACACACCGTCGAGCAGGCCGAAGCCGAGCGGCGAGAGGCCGAGCCCGGCGACCAGGTAGAGCGGCAGCACCGCCGTGACCATCTCCGAGGACACGTCCGTGACGAGGCTGACCGTGCCGAGCGCGAGCACGGTCGGTGCGACGGCGGCGCGCCGCCCGGGACCGAGGTCCCGGGCGGGGGCCGTCGCGGCGGTCGCGGGAGTGCTGCGACTGTCCGCTACGTACACGTCAGGGCGTCCAGATGCCGGTGATCGGGGTCGCGTTGGCGGCCTGGCCGGCGTGCGTGGTGCCGTGCATGTCCTCGATCGTGCGCAGCAGGTTGTAGTGGTTGTACGTGGTCGAGGACGTCGAGCCCGGGACCACCTGCTGCCCGTAGAGGACGGTCGCGATCTTGTTGCCGGCGAGCCGGTTGTCCTCGTCGAAGGTCACCACGAGCAGGCTGTTGTGGGTCTTCGCCCAGGTGGCGTAGGCGCCCAGGTTGTTCTTCAGCCAGGTGTCACCGGTGCCGACGGTGCAGTCGTGCATGTCGCTGCACAGGTTCGGGATCACGAACGACACCTGCGGGAGCGTGGTGTAGTCGGTCGGGAACTGCGCCATGGTGTACGCCGACGAGGTCGGGACGTTGGAGAAGCCGAACCACGGATTGTGCTTGCGCGCGTACTTGCCGCTGCTGCACGTGGTCGAACCCTGGCTGGGGAGCGTCTCGTTGTAGCTCTTCCAGGTCTTGCCGGCGGCGATCAGCTCGGAGGCCAGGTTCGGCGCGGAGGAGAAGCCCGGCGTGTAGCAGCTGTCGTCCGTGATGCCCTGGGTGGAGCCGGAGAACAGCGCGAAGTAGTTGGGCTGGCTGGGGTGGGTCTCGGCGTACGACTGGGTGAGGTTGGCGCCGCCGGCCTTCAGCGAGTTGATGTACGGGGCGCTGGAGCTGCCGATGATCTGGCTGTACGCGTGGTTCTCGAAGACCACGACGACCACGTGGTCGGGGGTGGGGACGACCGCCGCCGTCTGGGCCTGCGACGTGCCGCCGAAGCCGGCCCACAGGCCGATCGACGTGGCCGCGAGACCGAGGGCGGACAGAAGGGCGGTGCGGCGTTTTCTGGGCGCGCCGGACACGACTACCTCCGGTTGAGGGTGATGGCTACGGGAGCGGTGCAACCGGCAGGCTAGAAGTGGGCATGTCAACCCGGAAGGACTTCCGTGTGAAGACCCGGCAAACGTCTCATGCCCCCACGGGGTCTCGGCGCTCACGTCCACGGTCGTCGCCTGCTGCCTCCCTTCCCTCCCTCCGGCTTCCCCTCCACCAGTGTCCGCCCGTCCGGCCCCGGCCGCAGGGCGCCGGCACCCGCGGCACACCGGGCGCGGGGTTCGCGACGCGGAATCCGGAGCCCGTGGCGCCCCCCCCGGCCCCGCCGAGAGCGAACATGCGGGAATCCGGGCCGCGTTGTGTGAAGGTGGGGACGACACAACCGGATCACTGGAGGGCTTCCATGAGTGCCGAGCACACGAACACTCTGTACGAGGCTGTGGGCGGTGCCGACGCGCTGCGCCGGCTCTCCGGGACGTTCTACGAGGGGGTCCTGGCGGACCCCCTCCTCGCCCCCGTCTTCGCCGATTTCACCGCCGCCCATGTGGAGCACGTGGCCGTGTGGCTGGCAGAGGTGTTCTCGGGACCGGCCGAGTTCACGGCGGAGCTCGGCGGACACCAGGCCCTGCTCCGTGCCCACCTCGGCCTCGGCATCACGGAGGAACAGCGACTGCGCTGGATGGAACTGATGACGGCGGCCGTGGAGAAGGAGCTGCCGGACGACGCCCTGCTGCGTCGCCGGGTGCTGGAGTACTTCGACTGGGGCACCCGGATCGCCAAGGACGTCTCGGCCTCGGCCCCGGGGACGGATCTCGGCGAGCCCGGCCCCACCCCGCGCTGGGGCTGGGACGGCCTCGCCTGACCCCGGTGCGGGACGGGCACCCGGGCTCCGGCCCGAGTGCCCGTCTTCAGGCGTGATGGCAGTGCGCACCGCGTGGCGCCACGCTCCTGGGTGTCGCCTGCCGGGGCGGCAGACGACACCCGGGCCCCGCGGGATCAGGCCCCGGCGCTCCCGTCGATCCGCTCGACCGGGATCCACAGCTGGGAATCGGTCTCGGCGCCGATCTCCACCGGCCGCGTCCGCAGCAGCTCAGGACCGGGCCGGCTCGCGTACGGGTTCGAGGGGAACCACTGGGTGAACACGTCCCGCCACAGTTCCTGGAGGGCACGGGGGTAGGGGCCGTGGTTGTCGAAGACCGCCCAGGTCCCGGCCGGCACGTCGAGGGAGTCGAGCTCCTCCGCCGCTGCCTCGGGGCCGGTGACCACACCGATCCAGTAGTCGACCTCGGCGCCTTCCTCCCGGCTGTCGGTCAGGTGCACCACCGCCGACAGGACCCCCTCCGGCTCCCCGTCGGCCAGCTCCTTCATCCGTACGACAGCCTGCTCGTCCAGGCTCTCCACATGTGCCGCGGCCGCCGCGTTGACGCCCTCGTGCACGAGGGGAACCCTCGCCTTCCTGCCCACGACCCGAAACGCTTCCTTCTCGACGATGCGGTACCGCATGGTCGTACTCCCTTCGACGACGACACGGAAGGACATGCGCGGCTGCGCCGTGAGCGTCGCACCCGTGCGCCGGGCCTCACCCGGCCCGATGCCGTGCACCGACCGGAACGCCCGCGCGAACGCCTCGCCCGACCCGTACCCGTACCGCACGGCCACGTCGAGCAGCGTCCGCTCCCCGCCCAGCACCTCGGCCCCGGCGAGCGTCATGCGCCGGCGCCGTACGTACAGGGAGAGCGGCATCCCGGCGAGCGCCGAGAACAGACGCCGGAAGTGGTACTCCGACGTCATCGCGATCCGCGCGGCCTCGGCGACGTCGACCTCCCGACCGGCCCCGGATTCGAGGCAGCGTTCGATGTGGTCGAGCGCCTGGTTGAGCTGCTCCAGCACGGGTGCGTGTCCTTCCTTCTGACTGTCTTCACCGTAGGAATCAGCCCCCTTCCAGGGCCCGATGATCCCTGCCCGGAACGGTCGGGTGGCCGCGGCGGGCGGGACGTGCGGTGTACGCCGGGTCGACGCCCGAGGCCGTCGTGAGGGGCTGAGGCGGCGCCCCCTTCCGGGGCGGGATCAGACCACGGAGAGCAGGTCCACCACGAAGACGAGCGTCGAGCCCGCCGGGATCAACGGCGTCGGCGACTGCTTGCCGTAGCCGAGGCGCGGCGGAACGATGATCTCGCGTCGGCCGCCGACCTTCATCCCCCTGATGCCCCGGTCCCAGCCCTTGATCACCCTGCCGCCGCCCACGGCGAACTTGAACGGCTGGCCCCGGTCCCAGGAGGCGTCGAACTCCTTCCCGGACTCGAAGGTGACCCCGACGTAGTGAACCTGGACGACCCGGCCCGGCTTCGCCTCGGGCCCGTCCCCGACGACGAGGTCGCGGATGGTCAGCTCGGTGGGAGCCTCGCCCTCCGGAAGGTGGATCTCGGGCTTCGTCAGTTCACTCATGGCAGCCTCGCTACTTCTCCGCCGGCAGCCCTCGCACGAGCCGGCCGGGCGCATGGTCGGTCCATGCGTCAGATGATCACGCTACCGACAATGCGGATCCCGGCCCGCTGCGAGATCTGCGAACGCGCCGCGCCGGGGACTCGACCCGACGAAGGGGGCACTGGAATCGAACGTCATTCCGGATCGACCGGTCACCGGATGGCGTATCCGTCCCACAACGGGCCGCCCGCCAGATCCAGTACCTCCGTCACCGCGGCGGCGAAACCCTGCGTGTCCCCGGTGATCGCCCGGGGGGCGGCCTCGGACAGCGCGCTGTGCGCGGCGGGGGAGGCCGCGGCCAGCCGGCGTGACAGCCACTTGCCTGAGCCGAGCCAGTGCCCGCCGATCAGCAGGACCAGCTCAGACGCTCGCTGGAGGATGTGCGAGACCAGGTACACGCGCTCCGCGGGGTCCGCGCAGCCGCTCAGGTCGTCGAGCAGGTCGGTCAGGATGTACCGCTGGTAGTCACGCTCGTGATCAGAGAGCGGCGGCGGGCCCGCGGCCCAGCGCCTGCGAGCCTCCGCCTGCAGCGAGGCGCCCAGCCCGTCGGCGTCCACCAGAAGCATGCCGTCGGCGCACATGGCGAGCAGGGGCGATCTCCGTTTCGCGGTCTCCTGCTCCACGAAACTGTGCCAGAAGGCCTCCGTCTGCACGAACAGCTCCACCGGCCAGCCTCGGTACAGGAGGTTCTCCCGGAGCGGCGCGGGCGGCCCGTCCAGGAGAACCACCACGTCCAGATCGGAGGTGGGCGTCCGGCGGTCGGTCAGCACGCTGCCGGCGAGGAAGGCCGCCCGGGCGGCGGGAAACCGGTCCCGGACCAGTTCGCGGGCGGTGAGTACGGGGTCGTTCATGATCGCAGCGTACGTGCGACGCCGGTCCCGCAGCCGCGCGCGTATCCCCATGGGAGACTCAGGCCGGCTTGCGCCACACGGAGATGTGCTTCGCGGAGTCCTGCGTGAACGGCGCACCGTCCCAGTCGGCGACGCGACGTTCCAGCTCGAGCCCGGCGATCCGTGCCATCAGGTCGAGCTCCGCCGGCCAGGCGTACCGGTGCCGGGACCGGCCGCGGCGGTAGCGTCCGTCGTCGCCGTCGAGGGTCAGGTGGTGCGAGACGAGAACCTGCTCCACGAGGTCGAAGGTGTCGAAGCCGAGATGCCGCTCGGAGACGTCGAACGGCACCGCGACCTGGCCGGGCGGCAGGAACCGCAGGGGCGGCACGCCCAGCTCGATGACGAATCGGCCGCCGGGCGCCAGATGACGTGCGGCGTTTCGGAAGCACTCGACCTGCTCGTCCTGCGTGAGCAGGTTCGTGATGGTGTTGTAGACGAGGTAGACCAGGGCGAACTCGCCGGGAACGACGGTGGTGGCCATGTCGCCGAGGGCGACCGGCAGCGTGTCCTCGTCGACCTTGCGCCGCAGCACCGCCGCCATGTGCTCGGACAGTTCGATGCCCACGACCGGCACGCCGCGCTCCCGGAGCGGGACGCCCACTCGTCCGGTCCCGATCGCGAACTCCAGTGCCCGGCCGTCTCCGGCAAGGTCCGCGAGGAAGGCGAGAGTCGGTCCGAGAACGGCGACCGAGGACATCTCGGTCTCCTCGGCGTCGTAGCGGTCGGCGGTCGCACGGGTCCACAGTTCACTGCTCGTCACGGGCGGCCACTCTGCCGGGCGCCGAGCGTGCTGTCGACGGATTTACCGTCCACCCCCGGCGCGTCGGCCACTCAAGCCGTACGGCCGCTTCACTCGGTCGCGTCGCACCGACGTTCGCCCAGCGGGGGATGATGGGCCGGAACGACGGCACGCGAGATCAGGAGCTTCCATGGCCAAGCGGTTTCACCAACCCCGTGAGGACGCGGAATTCGATTTCATCCTCGGGATGAGCACGGTCCCGGTCCTCGCGTACTTCATCGGGACGTGGCCGAAAGCGATCGAACCCTGCCGGGCCATGGACCTCGTCGTGGGTGACATCGGGCAGGAGTACACGGGCCGCCTGACGGTCGTCCGCACCGACATCACGCGCTGTCCGGCCGCGACCAAGCGTTACGAGGTCACCGGAGCCCCCTCGTACGTCCTGCTGAACGGGGGAGAGGCGGTGGCGCACGGCACCGGGCCCATGACCATCGCCGAGGTACGGGAGTTCCTCGACGGCCACCTCTGAGCGGCCGTCGCGCGGCACCGGGGCCACGGCGCGCCGGGTGGCGCGCGATCGGACCGGTTCGCGCGACGGATGGCGGATGAATCACCGCGGGGCGGCCGCCAGGATTGCCGTCATGGACCCCGAACTCCAAGCATTCGTGCCCCTGTTCCCCAAGGCGGACCTGACCGACCCGGTCGCCGAACGCAAGCAGTACGCCGAGCTGGCCGCCGCCCGGCCCGTCCCCGACACCACGGGCCTCGACATCGAGGACCGTCTCGTGCCCGCCGGTCCCGACGTGCCGGTGCGGATCTACCGTCCGCGCGCGGCGCGCGGCGCCGTCATCTGGCTGCACGGCGGCGGATACGTCGTCGGCGACGTGGACACCGAACACGCGTGGGCCGCCCGAGTCGCTCAGGGCTCCGGCGCGGTCGTGATCTCCGTGGGCTACCGGACGGCCCCCGAGGACCCGTTCCCGGCCGCGCTGGACGACGTGTACGCGGTGCTGCGCTGGGCCGCCGGGCACGCCGCCGAACTCGGATTCGACCCCGAACGGCTCGCGGTCGCCGGGCACAGCGCGGGCGGCGGCCTCGCGGCCGCCCTGGCCCTGCGGGCCCGGGACGAGCAGGGCCCGCGCATCTGCTTCCAGCTGCTCAACGAGGCCCAGCTCGACGACCGCCAGGAAACCTGGTCGCAGCGGAACTTCACCGAGACGCCGTGGGTCACACGGGACATCGCCACCCAGTCCTGGCGCCACTACCTGGGCTCGGCGACCCCGACGCCGTACGCGGCGGCCGCGCGGGCCGAGGACCTGTCGGGCCTGCCGCCGGCCTACATCGCCACCGCGGAGTACGACCCGAACCGCGACGACGACATCGCGTACGCCGTGCGGCTGCTGCAGGCCGGCGTGTCGGTGGAGCTGCGCCAGTGGCCGGGCACCTTCCACGGCTCGCAGGCGATCCTCTCGGCCGAGGTGTCACAGCGACAGATGGCGGCGATCGCGGACGCGCTGCGGCGTGCGCTGACCGACTGATGGTGAGGAAGGAAGGACGACAGTCATGAAGATCCGAATGGCCCTGTGCGGTGGCATGGCCGCGCTCACCCTCGGGGCGGGAACGGTGGCCGCGGCTCCGCCGCACAGCGCCTCGGACGAGGCGACCGGACTGCGGTCGGCCCTGGACGGTGTCCACGAGGCGGGCGTGCCGGGGGTGTTCGCGGAGGTACGGAACTCCGGCCGGACGTGGCGCGGCGCCGCGGGGACGGCGGACGCGGCCACCGGCCGCCCGGTCACTGCCGACATGCTGCAACGCGTGGGCAGCATCACCAAGACCTTCACGTCGGCGGCGATCCTGCAGCAGGTGGAACAGGGCAGGATCCGCCTGGACGCGCCGATCGCCGACTACCTCCCCGACCTCGTCCCGGGGGAACGCGGCCGGACGATCACGGTCCGCATGCTGCTGAACCACACCAGCGGCATCCCCGACTACATCCCGTACGCCTTCCCGTCGCTCCAGGTGCCCTCGCCCAAGAGCCTGGACGACAACCGCTTCCGTCAGTTCGGCCGGGCGGAGCTGATCGAACTGGGCCTTTCGGCACCACCGGCGGCCGAGCCGGGCAGCACGCCCGGGGTGTACTCGAACACCAACTACCTCATCCTGTGCGAGCTGCTGGGGAAGGTGACCGGTGAGCGGGCCGAGGACTACATCACGAGGAACGTGATCCTCAGGGCGGGCCTGAAGCACACCTATTTCCCGACGGGAACGGACATCAAGGGACCGCACGCCCGGATGTACGAGTCGCTGTGGGGTCTGATCGACCCGCCGCGCGACTACAGCGTCTACAACATGTCGTGGGTGGCCGGCACGGCCGACCTGGTGTCCACCATGAACGACCTCGACCGCTTCTTCGGCGCACTCCTCGACGGACGGATCGTGAGCCGTGCGTCGCTGCGGGAGATGCAGCGCACGACTCCCGTGATCGAACTGGACGGCTCGACAGCCGCCTACGGCCTGGGCCTGGAGAGGACCGACATCCCGGGCTGCGGCACGTTCTGGGGCAACGCGGGCACGGTCTGGGGTGCCGGCACGCTGTCCATGACCCGCGCCGACGGCGGCCGCCAGATGTCGATAGCGCTCAACCTGATGAGGTGGAACAAGCCGGACGGGGCGGGGAACCCACAGCCGCATCCCATCGACGGCGCGCTGAAGGCGTGGCAAAAGGAGGCGCTCTGCGGATGAGGATGACGACGGAGGCCCCCACCGCACGGTGAGGGCCGGCGCCACCGGGCGGTGAAGGTCCCTCCCGCCCCTGGGGCGGATCCTTGAGGGCGGGAGGCACCTTGACGCCGCGGACGGCAGTAAGGCGGGGGAGTCGAAGGAGCGGATCACGGCGGGCGCGTCCTGGCACGCCCCCGCCGACCAGCAGGCCGCGGCGTGCCTGGGACCATGAACGCATGTCCGAGGAGTCGAACTCGCTGTCAAGCCTGTGGCCGCTCGCGCCGTCCCGGGCGACCGACTGGCTGTCGGCGCTGTGCGGCGACGGCGTCACCGGATTCATGCCCCCGGCGATGCCCGACGCGGTGTGGGTGCTCAACGCCATGTACGAGCACGAGCAAGGGCCGGCCGACGTGTCGTACCAGGAGTACCGCAAGGCACGCCTGGCGGACGGGAGCGCCGCTCCCCACGTCGTCGCGGGCATCGACCTCGATGCCGTGTGCGTCGCCACCGGCGGAGGGCTCGGCCGTGCCCGGCACCCGGGCCCCGGCTGGCGACGGCTGCGCTGGGCCGAACTCGCCCGGAGGACCGGCGACCCGGCCGTACCCGACGGGCTGATGCCCTCCTATCGCTGCTTCCCCTCGGCCAAGAAGGACGGCAGCTGGCCCCTCGGCATGGTCCCGCCGACCGAGGGAAGCCTGGACCGCGAGACCTGGACCCGGCTGATCGCCCTCCTCACCCGGTACGGCCCCGAGGGCCCCGACACCCGCTGCCTGGCGTACTACAACCCGCTGATGCTCGGAGCGGCCGACTTCGACACGCTCCATGTACGCGCGGGTCGGCTCGGCGACGCGGAGATCCTCTACGACCACTCCGAGGCCGACTTCAGCCCGTCCAACCTCTGGGCCGACGACCGGTCCTGGGTCCTGTGCACCGACTACGACCTGTGGGCCACCAAGGTCGCCGGGCCCCCAGCCCTCATCGACGCGTTGCTGAACGACCGCGAAATCGAGGCGGTACGACTGCCCTGGGCGCACTGACGACGAGCTGCTCCCCGTATGGGGGCCGCGGCCGACGCCCCGAATGACGCGGCCGGCGTCTTCCGTCCCGCTCCTCCGCCCCCCGCCCGGCCCCGCCCACCGTGCCACCGACTGGTCGCCGCCCTACGCTCAAGACATGCGACGCCGCAGAATGCACATGTCCCGCGAGGCCCAGGACGCCCTGCTCCCGGCACTGCAGCAGCTCCGGGCAGAGCTGAAGACGCCCACGGAATTCCCCGCGCACGTGCTCGAAGCCGCGGAGGACGCCAAAGCCGCGGTCCGTCTGCCCGACAAGAACGCCACCCACCTCCCGCTGTTCACGATCGACCCGCCGGACTCGAGGGACCTCGACCAGGCCATGTATCTGGAGCGGCGCCCCGGTGGCGGCTACCGCGTGCACTACGCCATCGCCGACGTGGCCGCGTTCGTCAAGCCCGGCAGCCCGCTGGACGCCGAGGCCCGCGACCGGATCGAGACGCTGTACTTCCCCGACCTGAAGGTGCCCCTGCACCCGCCCTCGATCTCCGAAGGGCCGGCCAGCCTGCTCCCGGACCAGATCGTCCCCGCCCTGCTGTGGCAGCACGACCTCGACGCCGACGGCAACGTGACCGACTCGACGGTGAGCCGCGCCAAGGTCCGCAGCCGGGCCAAGCTCAACTACCAGGGCGTCCAGCACGACATCGACGCCGGGACCGCCGAGGAGCCCGTCGCCCTGCTGCGCGAGATCGGGAAGCTGCGGGAGGCCGTCGAGGCCGCCCGCGACGGGATCTCGGTGAACCTGCCGGACCAGGAGGTCACCCTGAAGGACGGAACGTTCCGGCTGAGCTACGTGAAGACACTGCCCGTGGAGGGCTGGAACGAGCAGATCTCCCTCATGACCGGAATGGCCGCGGCCCGGATCATGCTGGACAGCGGCACCGGGATCCTGCGGACCCAGCAGGCGCAGCCCGACCAGCACGTGGTCCAGCGCGTGCACGACATCGCGAAACTCCTGGGCATCGACTGGAAGCCCGGAGTCTCGTACGCCACGCTGGTCAACTCCCTCGATCCGGCTGAGCAGAAGCACATGGCCTTCCTCAGCGAGGCCACCGCCATGCTGCTCAAGGCGGAGTACACCACCTTCCGCGACCACCACGTCCCGGAGCACACGGTCCACGCGGCCATCGCGGCCCCGTACGCCCACTGCACGGCGCCGCTGCGGCGTCTGATCGACCGGTACGCAGGTGAACTGTGCGTGGCCGCGTGCGCCGGCCAGGCCCCGCCGAAGTGGGTGCTCGACGCCCTGTACTGCCTGCCGTGCGACATGGCGCGGGGGAAGGGGAAGGTGGCGGACCGGCGCGCGGTGGACCTGGCCGAGGCCGGGTTGCTCAAGAACCGGGTGGGCGAGGTCTTCAGCGGCACGGTCATCAACACCGACGCGGAGGACGGCAAGCCGGAGGAAGGCACGGTGCACCTGGCGGAACCCGCCGTGGTGGGCAGGATCACGTCCGCCGCCAAGCTCCACCTGGGCACGACCGTCCAGGCGAAGCTCATGCAGGCCGACCCTCTCCTCGCGGGCAAGCACAAGATCCTTTTCCATACGGTGTAGCGGCCGGCCGGCCGGCTGTCGCCTCGGCCTCGGCGCGGACCGTCAGGAGGCCGTCGGTCAGTAGGCCATGGCCGACTTCGGGTTCGGGCCGTAGGCGTTCGAGCCGTGCTCGCCTTCGGCGGCGAGGAAGACGATCAGGATGATGCCCCCGACCAGCGGAATCAGCCCGAAGAGGATGAACCAGCCGGAGCGGCCGGTGTCGTGCAGGCGGCGCACCGTCACGCCGAGGTGCGGCAGGAGCACGGCCAGGAAGTAGATCGGGTACAGCAGCGGAAAGGTGCCGAGCGCAAGGTCGACCGTCGCGACGACGACCACCGCGATGATGTTGAACAGGAAGAACATCCAGTGTTCCTTGCGGCGCGCACGCCCACTGAACACCACGTACTTCTTGAGGACTTCGAGGTACCAGTTCACATTTACCCCCATGATTAGGTACTGCGAGCGGGAGTCTGACCGCTTGTGGAGCAAGTTTTGCGCAGGATCGATCAGATTGCTTCCGCTTCCCGGAATCCCGGTGCGGCCGTCGAGCGCCTGTCCGCGGGAAGTCGATGGAATGAGGAGATGAAGATCTTGTCACGCCGTGTCCTGCGGGCTCTTGAACGGTTCAACGCCACGTACCCCTGGGACCACAACGCCCACTACCACCGCTGGATCCTGCGGCAGTTGCCCCCGCGCTTCCACCGCGCCCTGGACGTCGGTTCCGGCAGCGGTGATCTGGCAAGGCTGCTGGCCCGACGGGCCGACTCCGTCCGGGCCGTCGATTCGGATCCGGAGATCACGGCACAGGCCCGGAGGCTCACTCCTTCGTCTCTCCCTGTCACCTTCACCGTCGCGGATGCGAGGGCCGAGCTCCCCGCCGGCCCCTACGACGTGATCACGTGCGTCGCCACGATTCACCACGTGCCGTTCGCGCAGACGCTGGCCCGGTTCCGCCGTCATCTGGCGCCGGGAGGGACTCTGGTGGCCGTCGGTCTGTCCCGCGCCCAGTCGCCGGCGGACCACCTCCTGGGTGCCATCGCCGTCCCGGCGAACGCTGTGACCGGCTGGCTGAAGAACAAAGGCCGGCCTTCACAGCGGCCTGTTGCCATGACGGCCGCTACTCGCCCAGCGGACATGGCGTTCGGCGACATCGCCCGTGAAGCCGGAGAGATCCTTCCCGGCGCCCGGCTGCGACGACGGCTCTTCTGGCGCTATACGCTCGTATGGAATCAGCGGCCTCCGCGCGCGAGCAGGCCCGCGACCCCGAGGACCATCCGTCAAGGCGCCGGGAAGGAGAGCACCACGCCGTAGCGTTTCTCGGCGGCGTGGAGGTCCGGCACGAACGTCTTCCGGAGCGTGCCGAGTTCGGCGGCGTGCTCGGTGAGGAAGCGGGTCCGCAGCCGTTCGCGCGCCGCCACACGTACGTCCTCCACGGGGCGCATGCACGTGGCGTACGCGTGGCCGAGGGCGCGGTCCTCACGGCCGGCATCGGCCTCGGTGGCCGCCTGCTGCACTCGCCGGTCGACCTGCGCGAAGAAGTCGTCCTCGCTCTGCGCCTGGACGCCCTGGCCGGCCAGGCACGCGGGCAGGCCGGCGAAGGCGGCGAGCGTGGCGGGGTCCCTCCGCAGGGTCGTGAGCTGCTGGAACCAGCGCTGCTGGAGCGCGGTGTAGCGCTTGCGGACCGTGTTGGCCGCCGCGCCGCCCTCGGCCTGGCAGCGGCGGATCTCGGCGGCGTCCCCCGTGCGCGCGGCGGCGGAACCCGGGCCGGGCGCGGGCATGGGGACGTCGGCGCTCCGGCTGAAGCCGTGGTGGGCGACGAAGTCCAGATCGGGCAGCTCGAAGAGGCGGATGAACGCGGGCGGTGGCAGTTCCGGCGGCAGTACGAAGCCGCCCCGACGCGCGCAGGAGGAGGCGGCCGCGTACGCGATCTGCTGCGCGAAGGCGTCCAGGCCCTGCGTCCAACGGGTCTCGTCACCGGCTGTCGGGAACAGCATGCGGGTGGGGTCGTCCGGCAGGACGTGATCGACGCGGGCCGAAGTGACGGAGACCAGGGCAGGCGCGCCCGGCCGCGCCTGCGGTGACGGCGGGGAGGAAGGGGCCGCCGAGCAGGCGGCGGCGAGGGCAGCGGTGGCCGCCGTGACAGCGATGCGGCGGACGAGCCGGTGCCGAGTCGTTCGGCCCATGTCGGTCCACTCCTTCTGACTGATCGACTGTTCGACGACGGCCACCGGGCCCGGGTCAGTGCGTGATGGTGACGGAGTCGCCGCCGTCGTAGTAGCTGGCCACCGTGAACGGCGTGCCGTCGTTGACGTCGGTGCACAGCCAGTACGTGGAGTCGCTCACGCTGTGGGAGCCGTCCGAGGCCCAGACGTACCCCTTGGCGCAGGTGCTCCAGGTGCCGCTGGAGCTGCGCAGCCGGCCGGCGTACCGGTCGCCCGCGGTGGACGTCGAGTCGTTCGAGTAGGTCAGGTTGAGGTCGCCGCAGGTGCTGGTGGACGACTTGTAGCGGATGGTGCCGACGCCGCCGTAGCCGCCCGTGGTGAGCGACGAGGCCACGCAGGACGAGGTGGTGGCCGAGGCCGTCGGAGCGATCGCCGCGCTGGTCGCCGCGGCCGAGACCAGCGCGAGTGCGCCGGCGACGATGGTGCGCTTCATGGAACCCCCATCGGTAGTTGGTGTCCGTGGTGGTGCTGGGCGTGCTTCGCGGAGAACTCTCGCAGGGCGCCGTAAAGCGTTCCACGACCTTCGATCCTGCTCGAATAGCCGACGTCAGGCGGCGGAGCGCGCCCTTCAACGGCGCAAAAGCGCCGCGCCGACCGGGGTGAGCGTGTGCAGGACGGTGTTCAGGGAGCGGCGCGTGGTGATGAGGCCGGCCTCGCGCAGGACGCCGGTGTGGTGGGCGGCGGTGGCGGGCGAGACGCCGAGCCTGCGGGCGAGTTCGCTGGTGGTCGCGCCGAGCGCGAGGGCTTGGAGCGCGGCGGCGCGGGTGCGGCCGAGGAGGGCGCAGAGGGAGGCGTCGGAAGGGCAGTCGGGCTCCGGGCGACGGGTGTCGTGCAGCGGGTAGACGAGGACGGGCGGCAGGCTGTCCTCGGCCAGCGCGATGGGGGTGCGCCAGCAGAAGTAGGAGGGGACGAGACACAGGCCGCGCCCGTCGAGCCGCAGGTCACGGTCCACGACGTAGTCCAGCTCCAGAACCGGGGGCCGCCAGCGCGCGGTGGTGGTCAGGGCGGCGAGGAGCCCGTGGACGCCGGCGTCGAGGGCCTGGCGGCCACGTACGGCCCGTTCGCCGGCGATGTCGGCGGCCATGTGGTCCTGGTACGGCGCGATGACGGCATCGTGGTAGGCGCAGAGCAGCCCGAGGAGTTCCTGTCTGCGCTCGCGTGCGACGAGACCGCGGGCCCAGGCGGTCGTGCCGGCGACCTGGTCGAGCAGGCGGAGTTCATGGGCGATGCGCGCGGCCGGGGTGTCCAGGATGGCGGCGGCTCCCGCCTTGAGGCCGGCCATGGCCTCGTACGGGGTGAGGAAGTCGGGGAAGTACGCGGCCCGGGGCAGGAGAGGGACGAGCAACCGTCGCACGGCGCGGCCGAGCGGTGTGCCGGCGACGGGGCCCCAGGCGTTGCGGTACCACTCGGCGTAGGCCCACCGTCCCTGAGAGGTCTGGAGGCGGTGGAGGCTGCACACGATCTCCCAGAAGGGATCCGGGTTGGTCACCACCCTGACGCGTGCGAAGTCCTCGGGCGTGAAGTGTATGCGCAGCACCGGAACTCGTCCCCCGTCCCCCGATCGACAGCGATTCCGGCGACGGATCCTGGCATCCTGGGGCGGCGAAGTCATGCCATTCGCAAACGACGCGTGTCGCCGGCCGGCGGAACACCGCTGGGGGCCTTGTCAGGGGGTGTCCCGTAACTGCGGCGGGGACAGGGGCGGACGGAACTCCGGAACCTCCTCGACCTCAGCAGAAGAGGAGTTCGACGCCCTTGTCTGCGCAGAAACGCAGGACGACAGCCAGCTGTTGGGCGTCCTGGATGTGCTGGAGGAGGAGCGACTAGGACGCCCCATCGGCCCAAGCCGAGCGCTTGGAAGCGCGGCTGACCGCGGGCGATCCACGTGGCACTGCCGAGGTCTGGGGAGGTTCGCATGATGCTCAGCAACTGGGCTACCCATGGCCACCAGTCGACCCGCTGGGCAGGTGAATGGGGGAGGGGCATTCATCGGCGTGCTGCCCGTTCACCCGTTCAAGTACGAGTTCGGTGACGGGACGATTGGCTCGTAGGTGAGGTCCGGTCCTGGTTCGAGCCGCGGCGCGCCGGCTCACGCAGTCAGGTCGGAGCCGGGCGAGTGGGATGGCAAGGCCAGGACGCGGTCGGGCGAGAGGTGCAGCTCGTACGGCAGGCAGCAGTCGGAGCAGAGGGTCGCGACCAGTGTTCCGCAGGCGCAGACCTGGTTGAGTCCCCCATGGGGAGTCGCCCCGCAGCATGCGGGGGAGGCGTGTCGCGTCGTCAACCCGCGACTGTCGTCCGGGTTCACAACGATATTGCCTCGCGGTCCCTGCGAGACCAGTGGCTGCCCGTCGATGTTGAAGCGACTTCCGTGGCGCGGCATCACCGGCCCGGGTGCCTCGGCAACGACCATAGGTGCGCCGTAGGGTTCCGTCTCGATCGCGTAGCAGCCCGACGGCACAGTGGCTGGTGAGGGCCCCATTTCCTCCGCCTCCCACCAGGCGTGGTCGGGAGCCTCGGGCACCACCGGCAGTCGCTTCAGCGGCCCGGTCAGACCAGCACCGCAGGCAGCGCACGCAAACACGGTCATCTCCGGCGCGATGCCTTCACCCACGGCGGCCTGCCCGCTCCCCAGCTGGGCACCGTCCCGACCCTGACGACGCTGATCTTCCATGGAGCAACCGTACTGAAACGCGCTGATCGTCTTGCAGCCGCCTCCGCCGCACCGGACGACGGTCTACCGCACCGACTCCCGCTCGGTCGCGTAGCCCCGATGCCGCATGTCCGGCGCCGGCGTGATGCCCACCCTTGCCAGCCGGAGGCCGGCCTCGGCCTCGACATGGAGATCGCCGATCAAGCCGGGGCGCTGGTTGTGTTCGACGGCGTACTGGAAGAGGCCGGGGCCGTCGGGACTGTCCGTGAGGTACCCGGCGACGACCGCCTCTGCCTCCGCCCGATCGATCGGCGTGCGCCAGGTCTGGTAGCGGGCGACGGAGGGGTCTGAGCGGTAGCGGGCGAGGGCCGGCGCGTCGGACCGACGTAACCGCCGTGGCCGACGCCGACGCGTCACGATGTCGGGCACCCGTCACGCCCTGTCCCGATCAACGGCCCTCCCCGTAGCCACCCTGGGTTCGAGCGACCGGCCGTTCCTATGGCCTGTGCGTGGTGTGAACGGTGCGCCGTCCGCTTCGCCCTGACCGAGTTGATCTAGGTTGCTCGCTTGTGGGAGCAAGCGGTGGTGCCAGCCGTCGATCGGTGTTGAAGGCCTTTCCTGCCGCCGGTTCGCGGCGATGTCCGGAGGCTCCCCGCCGGGGCGGCGTTCGGGCGCGGTGCCGAGCACCTTTCCGCAGCCGGTGGTATCGGCCTCGCGACCGATGCGCGGGGCGGGAGCTCCGGTGCTGGAGCAGACGCTCGACGTCTGGTTCACCGACGTCTCCGTGCCGGGCTACGGCCGGATCATCACGCGTACGTACAACGGGGCGATCCCAGGCCCGACCCTGCGGGTGCGCGGCGGGCACACCCTGCGGTTGACGCACGTCAACGGCCTTCCGCCCAACCCGCCCCACTCGGGTGGACACAACACACCGCACTCGCCCAACAGCTTCAACCTCCACACCCACGGGATGCATGTCTCTCCGTCGGGACACGCCGACAACGTCCTGCGCGAGTTCGCCCCGCGGGCCCTGGCCGAGGTCGCCGCCGGCGCCGCGGAACCGCGGTACATGACCACCGTCCACGTGCCGGACGACCATCCCGCCGGTACGTACTGGTACCACCCGCACCTGCACGGATCCATCGCCGAGCAGATCGTCGGCGGCATGACCGGTGTGATCATCGTCGAAGGCGACGTCGACGAGGTTCCGGCGATCAGAGTTCCGCGCCCGCTCGCCAAACCCCCTGCCGCGGAGCCGCTTTCAGGAAGGTCCTGGCATGCGCGGCGGTGTCACGGCGCGCCGTCCGACGGGCCGGTGTCTCGGGTTCGTGGGGGCGGGGCGCGGGTGAACTATCTTGGGCGGCAGCGAGACGAGAAGGAGACACCCGTGGCATCCGGGCAGCAGGCGCGTGCACAGGCAGCCGCGATCACGCCGGGCAGGCGCTCGTCCGAGGCGGAGGCGAAAGCGGAGGCGGGCGTCGGAGCGGCCTCTCCCGCCGAGCGGGTGCGGGCGCTGTTCGGCGGGCACCGGCTGTCTCCCGCGCAGCGGCGTATCGCCCAGTTCCTGACCGATCACCTCACCGAGGCCGCGTTCCTGTCGATCACCGAGCTCGCGGAGCGGGTGGGGGTCAGTCAGCCGTCCGTGACCCGGTTCGCCTCCTCGCTGGGATTCAGCGGCTACCCCGCGCTCAGGGAGGCGCTCCAGCCCATCGCGCTCAGCGCGGTCGCCGGTGCGCCCGGCGAGGGGGAGGAGCGGCACCGTAACGAGCTCCAGTCGGCGATCGATGCCGAGATCGAGAACCTGACGGCCCTGCGGCGCGTCCTCGCCGACCCCGACCGCGTCGTCGACATCGGCCGCGAACTGGCCCGGTCCGTCCCGCTGACGGTCGTCGGCCTGCGGATCTCGGTCTCGCTCGCCGAGTACTTCGCGTACGCGGCGCGGCGCATCCACCCCGATGTCCGGGTGGTGACGCGCGGTGGCAGCGTCGCCTTCGACGCACTGCTCCAGGCGCGCGAGGCGGGCGGCACGTGGGTGCTGGCCTTCGCGATGCCGCGGCACGCCAAGGAGACCCTCGCGGTCGTGCGCGCCGCCCGCGGTGTGGGGCTGCGCGTCGCGCTGATCACGGACCTCGCGCTCGGGCCGCTGGGCGAAGAGGCCGATGAGGTGTTCACGGCGGGAACGGGCTCGCGGCTGGTCTTCGACTCCTACGCGGCGCCTGGGGTGCTGTCCGCCGGCATCCTCCAGGCCATGGCGGACGCGGACCCGGAGCGCACGCAGACGCGACTGGAGAAGTACGAGCAGGCGGCGGAGCAGCACGACTTCTTCCTGGACGACTGAGCCGGCCTGAAACTGACCGTTATCTCCCATGTGGGCCAGGGCTTCGCGTGATCGTCTTGCATGAAAATTTTCATGCCCTTGCGTACTCGGCAGTATATATATTTACTACAGGGGCCCCAGGGACCCGAACGGAACATCGAAGGCCGCCCCCTCCTCCTCAGACGGCCCCGATGTTTTCGACGGTCCGCCCCGCGTCATCGCGGGTGCTCTGTGTGGCGGCTCCGGTCGACCCCGGATCGGAGCCGCCACACAGGGCCAGATCCGGGCTCCCCGCGCATGCCGTCGGAGGCGTTGCGGGCCACGGTGATGATCACGTCACCGGCTGCGTGCGGATCACCAGTACGTCCTGGTGTACCTCGTCAGGCAGGATGGGCACATTGGACCAAGTTGCCAGCACGGCCAGGAGGTTGATGGCTCGGCGCGGTGCGCAGGCGACTTCGGGGAAGCCTTCCGCGCCGCGAGTGAGGTAGGTCAAGGTGGCGCGGGCAGCGGCTTCCGCGTCGGCGGCGTGTTGGCCGGCGGGCACCGGAACGGGCTTGCCCGTGGCCGAGACGAACGCCTCGCTGAGGAGAAGCTGAGCTTGCCCGTCACGGAAGCGCTGTGTCTGAGTGGTAGCTGTCGTATGCGGCGCCAGGGCGTGCAGGCGGGAGAGTATCCACGCCGTCTGGGCGATACCGGTGGCCAGAGCTCCGGCGCCGGCGCCGGCCGACCAGGGCCGGTTCCCCTCCCCGGCGCGGGCCCGGCCCAGCCACTGCCAGTCGTCGCCGTTCGGAGCCGGGACAGGGATGGCCATGGGCGCTTCGATGGAGAGGACAGCGCGACCATCCGAGGCCAGGGACTGGACGAGTGCTTGAACAGCGCTTTCCGGGTCCACCCCGGAGGAGACGACTGGCTGCTCCAGCGAGTCGACAGCCGCCCAGGCGAACTTGGAGGGCGTCTTCACCGACCCGATATCGACGCCGACGACACGCATGGCTTCCCTTTCGCGTCTGGGGTACGTCCCCATACGGCTCGGCACGCCTCGATGCCTGAGTTCAGCATTGAGCGCCGAGATGACGTCGCCCTCGCCGCCACCCGCGCTCGTGCTGAGCGGCAGGCGGCCCGGAGAGCCATGGGGGCAAAGGCCTCATCAACTGTTGCTGAGGCTCCTGAAGACACGAGCGACCCACTGATCCAGCCGGGTCTCGAAGTCTGACGCCGAGGTGATCCCCGAGGCCGGCAGGCAACCGGCGTCGTCGAGGTCGGCGATGAAGTCCACATCGGCCCAACCGCCACGGAACAGCACCACCGACAGCACGGTCTGGGCCGGTCCGGAGAGGACCACGCCGACCGAGTCCGGATCATGAACCCGAGCCCTTTCGGTCTCCAGTGGCTGAGGCCAGGGAGCCTCCGCATCCCTCCATGTCGGCCGGCCGACTTCAAGGCCGACCGACGTCCAGCCCGCGGTCCGCTCAGCCAGAACGGCGGCCGCCTCGTCGAGATCAACAACCCTCTCCATGAGGGGATGATCCCGTATGGACAATCCCCGGCGCCTCAGGAAGCCGAAGCCCTGAAAGGGACTCCCTTGTTCCTGCTTCGGACTACGCGTACCCAGCCCCGGCGTGCCGAAGGGTGCGCCGACAGCCATGAGCCGATGGCCGTACCGGCGGAAACGGTCACCGTCCGGCCGGTACGCGGTTGGTCGAGGCGAGCTGCTTCCCGTACCAGCGGCCGAAATGGTGACGGATGGAGGTGCCCGCCGCCCGCCGGGGAGGGTGCAGCCCAGTGGTAGGGCAAGGACCTGGGGCGAAGCCGTCTGCGGTGGCTTCGCCCCGCCCTTCTCGGTAGCGGCCGGGCGGCGATCAGGGCGACCCGGGCCGGCTCCGTCGTCACCACGTCCCCCGGCGGTGTCGGCGGCTTGCTACCTGTCGACGGCTTCGGTCACGTGCTGCCAGTTGTCCAGGTCTGCGATGCGAGCCTCCAGCGCGGCGCGCGTGCCCGCGGCACTGGAGGTGCCGAGGGCCAGGCGGAGCGGAGGGTTCGGGCTGTCGACGGCGGTGCGCATGCCTGCGGCGATCCGCGCTGCGGCGGAGAACGCGGACGCCGGCAGCTCGCCGATGCCCTTCTGGACCTCGCGGACGGTCTGGTCGTACTCGGCCAGGCCGGCCGCGACATCGAGGTTGGCCAGGAACGGGGTCGCGGTCATCCCGGGCTGGATGATCGTGACCTTGATGCCGAGCGGTGCGACCTCGGCCGCCAGCGCGTCCGACAGCCCCTCGACGGCGTGCTTGGTCGCGGCCAGCAGCCCCACGCCGGGATGGGTGGACTGCCCGTAGACGGACGAGCCCTGGAGGACGTGCCCGGACCGCTGGGCGCGGAGCACCGGCAGCGTCGCGCGCAGCACGTTGAGCACTCCGAAGACGTTGGTGTCGAACACGGCACGGACCTGCGCGTCGGAGGCCTCCTCAACGGCTCCGAACAGTCCGTAGCCGGCGTTGTTGGCCACCACGTCGATGCGGCCGAACCGTGCGAGCGTGCGCTCCACCGCGTCCTGGACGGCCTGCTCGTCACGTACGTCCGTCCGGACGAGAAGCAGGCGCTCGCCGTGGGCTTGCGCCAGTTCATCCAGGGGGGATGTGTCGCGGGCAAGGGCCGAGACGGCGTCGCCGCCTTCCAGTGCCTGGCGCGTCAGTTCGCGGCCGATGCCGGACGTGGCGCCGGTGATCAGCCAGGTGCGGAGGGGGGTCTGCTGGTTGGAAGTGTCATTCATGTTGCGACCGTAAGCGGTTAGCTCGCAACGCGTCAACTCATCTGGACGTCAGGGTTGCTCTCTAGTCGGATTAGCTCAACGGCCGCTGGTGTAGGGTGGACATATGAGCAGCGCGGCCGCCGGATCCACCAAACTGAGCCCTCAGACCGTCCCGCCGACGGTGGAGACCGTCCTCGCCTTCGTGAACACCCGCGCGGACGGATCGGGCCGCCGGGAGTTGTTCGAGGACGGGGACTCGTTCGCCGCGTGGCTGGCGGAGCGCGACGAATTCGGTGGCGAATCCGCGGTGACCGACGCCGACGCCGCGGTCGCGCGCGAACTGCGCGACGCCCTGGTGACGGTGCTGCTCGCGCACTCGGGCGATGAGGAAATCCTTGGCGAGCCGCTGCAGCGTGCCGAACGGCACCTGCGGCGCGTGGGTTCGCTCTACCCGCTGGCGACGGTGGTCACGGCCGGCGGCGTCGAACTGGCGTCACCGCAGGCGGGCGTGGAGCGCGTGTTCGGAACCGTACTGGCCGCAGTGACGACCTTCGCCCAGAGCAGCGACTGGGGGCGCATCAAGGCATGCCGGAACCCCCCATGCCACTACGGTTTCTTCGACCGCACCCGCAACGGGGGAGGGCTGTACTGCAGCACCGGCTGCGGCTCCCAGGTGTCGATGCGCAAACACCGTCAGCGGCGACGCCAAGGCGGTGACGCGCCATCCGAGGCCTGAAGCAGCCCTCTCAACGGGCCCTGCGCGACCTTCAGGCATGTCCTTAAGGTCGCCGGGCCGGGAAAATGTGTCGAACGCGGAGTCGACCTCTGAGAAGGTCCTGGGCGTTCCGGAATTATTGCGAAAGGAAGCCCGTGCCGCGCGCTGTCACATTGATTCGCTCCGCCTCCCTGTCCGATGTCGCGGAGTACGCCTACGCGGCCACGGCCCCGGCCGAGTCGCGGCTGATCTTTCTGGCCGGAGCATGTCCTCTGAACGAGGATGGCTCCACTGCGGCGATCGGGGATGTCACGGGGCAGGCGGCCAGGGCTGTGGAGAACATGCGCACCGCTCTGACGGACTCGGGCGCCTCACTGCACGATGTCATCAGCACCCGTGTTCTCGTGGCCTCTCACCGGCGGGAGGACCTGGTGGCGGCATGGCAGGTCGTCCGGGACGCGTTCGGTGACCACGACGTGCCCAGCACCTTGATGGGTGTCACCGTGCTCGGCTATGACGGCCAGCTCGTAGAGATCGAAGCCGTCGCCGCCGTGCTTGATTCCTGAGCCGACGGGCCATCGTCCCCTGCCGAGGGACCAAACCGCCCCGCCTGGGTTGTGGCTCCGGTCACGACCGGAGGCAAACGAGGAGGGCGGCGGCGATGACGGTGCGGGCCGGATACGACGCTTGCGGCGCTTGCGGAGAGAGACACGGACCTTGCCCTTGTCGCCACAGGCCGCACCGGCTGTTGCTCACCGGCAGCAGCGGCTCCAGCACCGCCCACTCGTCGTCGGCCGGATCCTCCTCCTGGGCATGCCGGGGATAACGAACTACGTGATCGAAGAGCCATGGCCAAGCTCTGACCTGCGGGAACAACACGCATGCAGCTCCCACTATGATTCCAGGGCTTGAATGAATCGATGTCGTAGTGATTGAGCGAGGAGTGGCACCGTGCCCCTGGTTTCCGTCGTGATGCCCGTGTACAACTCGGCGGCGACGCTCGGCGCAGCGGTCCGGTCGGTGCTCTCTCAGACGCACAGCGACCTGGAGCTGCTGGTGACCGACGACAAGTCGTCCGACGGCTCCATGGACCTGCTGATGGAGTTCGCCCGGCAGGATGAGCGGGTCAAGCCGGAGTCGGCGCCGGAACAGGGCGGTGCCGGGCGGGCCCGTAACCTTGCGATCGGGCGGGCCAAGGGGGACTACGTCGCATTTCTCGACAGCGACGACATGTGGCTTCCGGAGAAGACTGCGCGGCAGATCGAGTTCGCCGCCGCGGGTCAGGCGCCCTTGACGTTCACCTCGTACTACAAGATGGACGCCGACTACGACGGCGAGAGCATCGACTTCGTGCCGAACGGGCGGGTGGTGCGCGCGCGGGAGCACGTGGACTACCGGGCCATGCTGGTGCGCGACTACATCGGCGCCCTCACCGCCATGTACGACCGCAGGGTCCTCGGCACGCGGCTGATGCCGGAGATGCGGAAGCGGCAGGACTACGCCCTGTGGCTGTCGATCATGCGGGACGGCGCTGACGCCCGGGGTCTGGCCGAGCCGCTCGCGGTGTACAGGTCTCACCAGGCGGGATCACTGTCCTCCAACAAGATGTCGCTGGTGCCCTACAACTGGGAGCTGTACCGCGAGCACGAGGGGCTCTCGGTCCCGCGGGCGACGCGGGCGCTGGCGGGGGCCGTGTGGCAGTCGCTGCGCAACTCGCGGATCTAGGACCCCGTCGACAGCCGGTCGGACGGCCGCCCGCACGCACTATGAGCTGGATGGAGATCGACCGGGTCAGTCCTCGGGTGGCGTGTTCCCGGGAGGTGGGGTGGCGGGCGCGGGGGAGGAGCCTCGGGCGAAGGATCACCGTTCCGGAGTGGGCGGTGACGGGGAAGGACGGTCCGGAGGAACCGGACTCTGCTGGTGACGTACCCTGCCGCTGCCCAGCAGGACGCGGGCACGGACCCGCATCGGCTCGTCGCCGTGCCGGGAGAGCAGGACCAGCTCGTCGACCCGTGCCGTCATGGGCCCGAGGAGATTCTCCGCCTCGCGGGCGAGGGAGTGCGGGTCCGTCGTACGGCCGAGGGACAGATGCGGGGTGAAGCCGTGCGACTGCGATCCGCACAGCGGAAAGCGGAGCTCCAGGGACTCCCGCAGCCGTGCCCAGGGCTCGTGGTCGGCGGCGCCTGGGTCGAGCCAGACGGTCGCGTCCTCGCGGTGGCCGAACCAGTGGACGCCCGCCAGTCGGGCGGTGAACGGCGGGGTCTCGGCGAGTGCCGCGGCGACCAGCGGCAGGGCCCGGGCGAACTCGGCCTCGGGGACGAAACCGAAGAGTACGTTGACGTGCGGCGGCCAGCGGCGGATCTGCCGGTCGTGTGCGCGGCGAATGTGCTGGATCGGCGGCCACAGCTGCGCCGGCGGCAGCCAGGCGACGGCGCTGCGGTTCGTCGGCGGGACGGCGAGGACGTCGCCGGGCGCCGGGGCCGGCACGGGACCGGCGTGCCCGACGAGGGTCTCATCGAGCCTGTCGACGCCGGAGGCGCGGTCCCAGACGACCTGGCCGTCCGCCTCGAAGAACATCACCCGGTGCCAGGGGATCTCCCCGCCCGGCACGAAATCGCCGAGCAGGACCCGCTTCGGCGGGGCCCCGCGCTCCGCGATCCCCATCACGAACCGTTCGGGGTCGAACCGCGGGTCCCAGAGCACACGGTGGTAGATCTCGTCGCTGGTGTGCACGTCAGCACCTGCTCTCGACTATCAGGGTGCCGCGCGCTCGGGCGGCCCTGCAAGCTGCGGTCGTGACAGGAGCGCAGAGCACCGGCGGAATCCGCCCCGGACTCCCATCGACGAAGGCGGAGGGCCGTTCCTTGAAGCAGGGACGACGGCGCTGCTGCGAGGGCGGGGCGTCGTGCAGAGGCTGTTGCAGCAGTCCGGCGGTGCCCACAGCGAGCGAGGCGGATGCCTGCCCCGCGTCGAATCGGGTTCTGGCGGCTGATCGAGTGAGCGGGAATGCAGAGGCGTCCGGCGTCCGGTTTCGAGACCGGCGCGAACGCAAGTACGGGTACGACTTCCTCGATGAGGTGCTCGTGCGCTGTCCCCGGTGTGATGGCTGTGCCGTTGTCACGCCCCACCCCGGGATTCCGGCGGATGAGAAGGCCGCCGGTGCCGGGGGCGTGCACCCTCGGCGACGGCTGCGGTGCATGAGGTGCGGTCTCGTCAAGGATCGGAAGGTCGACTCTGCCGTCAGGGGCGGCCCTGTCGATCCCTACTTCCAGCGACCGGTGTGGTGGCAGGCGAGCTGCTGTGGACACGTGCTGTGGGCGTATAACGTGCGCCATCTCGATCTGCTGGAGGCCTATGTGGGGGCCAAGCTGCGGGAGCGCGGCGAGCGTGTGCCGTGGGCCCCATGAGCCTGGTCGAGCGGCTTCCCACCTGGCTGAAAGTCGCGAAGAACCGGACCGAGGTCTTGCGGACGATCGGGCGCTTGCGTTCCACGCTGCCTGGGGGTGGGTGATCGAACGCGCAGTAGTCGCACCGGAGTTACGGCCGACAGTCCCCACATTCAGCCAGTACGGGATCCCCGCGAGCAAGCACTGGCTGCCGAGGAGGTCACGCCCATCCCCCCGGACAACTGACCTGCAGGTTCCGCGTCGTCACGCCAGGTCTCCAGGCAGATGGCGGCGCGCCCCGGACCCAAGCCTGCCACCCAGACGCGCGAATCCGATCGCTGCCCCAAGGACGAGCGGGCCGGTCAAGCGGGACCTGCTTCATTCTCCGAGTGCGAAGGACGCCCTCTCCTGCCACTTCGCTCCGTCGTGCACGATCAGTTGAACCGACGCGACGTGAGACGTGAACGGGAGCCTGCCGCTGAGGTGCGCCTCGATCTCCTCCAGGACGGCGTCTTCCTGGCCTTGCGCGATGGTCAGGTGCGGCACGATCTCGGTGAACCGGCCGCCATACGGCGGAGCCTCAGGCCAACGGTCAGCGATCGCCTCCGTGAGCTGCCGCAACTGCGTGTCAGGCTCGGGGACGAGATGAAGCACTCCCCCCGGGAGTCGTCCACACCTCTCGAACCGCAGGTCAAAGGCCTGGTGTTTGCCCAGCACGTCTGCGAGAGCGGAGTGGACGTGCGCATCTATGCGGCTCTCATCGAGAAACGGGAAGAGCACGGTGACATGGGCTGGAACCCCGGCCTGGGCTGAGGGGTCGAACCGTTCACGCCACCCGTCGACGGACGGCTCCGCCTCCGGGATCCGGACGATGAGCCCCGTCTGGCCCGCCTGAAACGTACTGGTGCGGTCATGTGTCATGAGCCGCATGGTGTCACCTCTGCTCCAGACGGTACGGGCCCTTTTTGCCGAACGTGCGCCGTCTGGGCACGCATCGAGCTGTTGCTGCCGGACCGGACGCCGACGCACGGTGGGCGGCGGCTTCACCACCGGCAGGCGATCGACGTGATTGCCTTCAGGCGCCGCCTGCCGGCGCCGTGAGCAGTCCGCCTGGCTAAGGAAGGCGCAGGCCTCCCGGCAGTTCTTCTTCAATGATCTCGACCAGCCAGTCGAAGGCGGTCGGGCCGCGTCCAGCGCGGGCGTCCGCCAGCCTGGCGGTCATGCGTGCCTTGTTCGTCGGATGACAGCGGGCGAGCCACATCTCGAGCTGCCGAGCAGTTTCCGGGTATCCCAGATGCCGGCGGGAGGTCTGGTGGTCGCGCCACTCGATGACGTAGTCGCCGTCGTCCGGAGTTCCGAAGCCGCCGCGGAGGCAGTCAGCGAAGGCATCAAGGTTCCGGCCGAAGTAACCGCCGCAGCCGATGCTTTCGCCGGCGACCCGCCAGAAATCCTCCAGCGTCCTGACGCGGCTGCCGTCCAACACGTATGTCACCGTCACTGTCCCGAGACTACGTGCGGCTTGAAGATATACCTCAAGGGGGCGGGGTGTTCGGGGTCACCTTCGCGCTGTGCTCCGCAGGTGGCTCGACCCCGACTGACGGCCTCTGCCCGTTCCCGTTCCGGGAGCTGGCAGAGGGCGTTCGTTGCCGTTCAGCCGTGGTGGGCGCCGTGGATGATGCGGTCGGCGATGGCCGCGGCCTGCGCCGGGTTTCTGTCCAGCCAGGTGCGGAGGTGGTCCCGTACGGCCTGGGCGACGCCTGCACGTACTGCCGCACCGGCCGGCCTGCCGCGCGTGGAGCCGGAGAACTCCGGCCGGTCCAGTTTCACCGATACGACCGCGGTCAGACCGTCGCCGACCTGCTCGGCGCTGAGATCGGGGGCACTCTCCGCCAGGACCCGCCGCTCCCGCAGGTGCTTGTTGACCGCGGTCGCCAGACCATCGCGGAACCCTGCCGTGTGGGTGCCGCCGTCAGGCGTGGGCTCGCTGTTGGCGTAGCTGTGGAGCCGTTCCCCGTGGGAGCGGCCCCACCGAAGCGCCACCTCGACCGTCCCGGCGATCCGGGGTTCCACCCGCTCGAAGCCGATGACGTCCGGGTGGACGGGTGCTCCCGCGTGCGCGTCCAGGAAGGCGACGAAGCCACGGGCCCCGTCCAAGAACCGGCACCGCAGCGACCGGGGCTCGGCCGCGGGACGTTCGTCGGTGAGTGAGATGTCCAGGCCCCGGTTGAGGAAGGCCAGTTCCCTGAAGCGTTCCGCCAGCACCGCGAAGGAGCACTCCACCGTCCCGAAGACGTCGGTGTCGGGCCAGAAGGTGATGGTGGTGCCCGTTGTGGTCGTCGGTCCTGCGCTCGTGGGCGGGGTGAGCGCGACGCCGCGTACGTACTCCTGAACCCAGCACACCCCCTCGCGGCGCACTTCCGCTTTCAGGCGGCTCGACAGGGCGTTGGTGACGCAGGGGCCGACACCGAAGAGGCTCGTGGCCACAGCGTGCCGGCCGCTTGGTTGCGTTCCGGCGTGCATGCGGGTCAGCAGGGCTTCGAGGCCGGGACCGACTGCGTCCCCGGTGGCTTCGATGGGGACCCCCGGTCCGTCGTCGGCGACACGTACGCCGCCGTCGGGCGTGAGGGTGACATCGACGGAGGTGGCACGACCGGCCAGGACTTCGTTCACGGCACGGCCGGCGATATCGAACACCATGTGGTGCAGGCCGCGTTGGCCGGTCGAACCGATGTACATCCCGGGCCGCATCCGAATGGCTTCTGGCCCTTCCAGCACCTGTATGTGGCTGGCGTCGTACGGGTTGGCGGCGTCACTCATGAAGTCCCCCAGGTGTCTCTCCAGCGGAGCCCCCAGCCTAGGCGGATCTAGAGAAAACGCCAGGTCAGGCCCTGTTTGCCGTGGGCGTGGTCGGGCAGGTGGGCGCCTGTCCCGACGACGCCGGACCGGGAGTCGCACGGCGCTGCGGGAGGACGTTCGCAGGGCTGCGGAGATCGCTCCAGACCCCGTTCGCCGCGATCCCGAGGCCTCGATCTTCCCGCGAAAATGGCCCCAAGCCCCTTCAGAGGGGCGCGTCGAGAAGTGCTTTGGCGACCGAGGCAGACGGCCGCGACGCCTGCCGGGCGCGGTGGTGGTCGGGTGAGGTTCCTGGTGAAGAGCTCCTCCAGGGTGTCGAAGAGGATCAGGTCCGTCTTGTCGTAGAGATCGACGTGGCCCGCACCGGGAACGGAGTACATCTCCTTCGGCTCGGCGGCGAGGCCGTAGGCGCCGCCCTCGCTGAAGTAGCGGGAGTGGGCCGCGGATGAACCCCGGAGCCCAACTGTCCACCAGGCGGAACCATCACGCCTCATTCGCACTCTGCCTAAGCGACAGCAGAGCACCACGAACGGAGGCCGCCATGAACCGGCGCACACTGCTCGCAGCGGGTACCGGCTACGCGGCGGCCGCCGCCTGGGCGGTGGGCTGGGGCAGCGGACAGGTGAGGGCCATGTCCAGCGGCGGTCCCGCCCCTGCCACCCCGGGCTCCGCATCCGCCGCAGCCGGCAGTCGCGCGGTCGCACCCCGCGCCGCTGACTGGTCCGCGCTCGACAGGGGACTCCAGGGCGGTCTGATACGTCCTGGCGACGCCGACTACGCGACCGCCCGCCAGCTGTACAACACCCGCTTCGACGGTCTGCGCCCCGCCGCCGTCGCCTACGTGGCCCACAGCGCGGACATCGCCGAGTGCCTGGCCTTCGCACGCCGCCACGGCACCCCCGTCGCCATCCGCAACGGCGGTCACTCCTACGCCGGTTGGTCCAGCGGCAACGGACGCCTGGTCGTCGACGTCTCCGCGCTGAAGTCCATTCGTACGGGATCCGGCAGTGCCGTCATCGGAGCCGGCGCCAAGCTCATCGACGTCTACACACAGCTCGGCGCACGAGGCGTCACCATCCCCGGCGGCTCCTGCCCCACGGTCGGCATCTCCGGCCTGACGCTCGGCGGTGGCCACGGCGTGGTCTCCCGCGCCTACGGGCTCACCTCCGACAACCTCACCGGCGCGCGCATCGTCACCGCCGACGGCAGGACCCTCGACGTGTCCAAGGACCGGGAGGCCGACCTGTTCTGGGCACTGCGCGGCGCAGGAAACGGAAACTTCGGCGTCGTCACCGAACTCCGGTTCCGCACCCACAGGGCCGCCGACGGCGTCACCGCGTACATGACCTGGCCCTGGTCGAAGGCCGCTGCCGTCCTCCGCTCCTGGCAGGAGTGGGGCCCCGCCCAGCCCGACGAGATCTGGTCGGCGCTGCACCTGTCCGCCGCCGGCCGGACTCCCACCGTCTCCGTCAGCTGCTTCTCGCTCGGCACGTACGGCGATCTGCAGAACGCCGTCGACCGGCTGGCGGACCGCGCCGGCGGCCCCGGCCCCGCCTCCCGCATCACCATGCGGCGCCGCGGCTACCTCGACACCATGCGGATGTACGCGGGCTGCGCGACGAAGTCCACGACCCAGTGCCACCTGCCCGGCACAACCCCGGGGCGGCAGCCCACCGGTGTGCTCCAGCGCGAGACGTACGCGGCGCGCTCGGACTTCTTCAACCGCTCGCTCAGCACAGCCGGCATCCGGTCGCTGCTCGACCAGGTGGAACGCTACGGGCGCAGCAGCAGCGGCGGTGGCGTGTCCGTCGCGCTCACCGCCTTGGGCGGCGCCGTCAACCGCGTGTCCCCGCAGGCGACCGCGTTCGTGCACCGGAACTCCCGCTTCCTGGCGCAGTACACCGCGTCCTGGCACGCCGGTCATAGCGCCGGGGCTGCGACGGCGTGGCTGGACGGCACGCACGCGGCGATGCGCCGGTATGCCTCGGGCGCGGCGTACCAGAACTACACGGACGCGAGTCTGAGCAACTGGCGCTCCGCGTACTACGGTTCGGCCGCTCCGCGGCTGGCCGAGCTGAAGAGGCGCTACGACCCGGGCAGGGTGTTCGAGTTCCCGCAGGCCCTGTGAGCCAATGGGGGCGCCGAACGGGCCGGCAGGGGGAGGGCCGGCGGCGTGTTCGCGACCGAGGGCGGCACGGCCGCGATGCCCTGCGGCCGAGCGTCGCGCGCCCCCCGCACCCCGTCAGAGGCCGTGCCGTACGAAGGGCAGATCCCCCGGCTGCACCCGCTCGCGCGGCCCCGCCGCCCGCAGCACCACGTCCAGCACGCGCCCCGGATCAGCGGCGTACGCGTGGGAGAACCACGCCATGTTGGCCTCGACCACGGCCCACCGGTGGCCCGGACGGTACGGGTCGAGCAGCTGTCCGACATCCACGACGACGGCGCTCGGCAGGGTGGGCCCGGCCTCCGCGACCAGGCGGTCGACGAACGCGGCGATCTCGCCGGCGACCGCCACGTCACGGTCCAGCGGGCGGGGGTCCAGCCGACCGAACACCGTGTACCGGCTTCCCGTGACGATGTGCCCGTCCAGCAGGAACAGTCGGTACTCGGCAGCGAACGTCACCACCTCGGAGAGCAGCACCGGCGTCGCCGGGTCCAGATCCGTGGGCAACCGGGAGCCATCGCCGTAGACGTCCGCCGGGAAGGACTTGTCACGCGGCGGCTTGACGAACGTCGGCCGGTCGAGGGCCCACGCGTCAGCGAGGGTGGCCGCACGGACCTCTCGCCCGGTGAACTCCTCCGGCAGCCCGGCAAGCCAGTCGTCCGCCGGTTCCAGGAGCGCGAACCCGAGCCGTCCGGCCAGGCGCGCCCCCGCCGCCGGTCCGCCGTACCAGTACGCCGGACCCATCGCCGTAGCGATCTCCTCCGCAGCCAGGACCGCCATTCCCCGTCCCGCCGCCTCGCCCGCCAGCAGTTCCATCGTCGACGTCCGCCGACCGGGCATGACCAGCACCGCACCCCTCCTTCACGTCATACGAAACGGCCACGCTAGACCCGTCTGGTTCGGGTGACACCCGAGTTTCCGGCGCGTGGAGGGCGAATGGTGTACGGCCATGTTCGGACTGCCGCCCTGGCCGGGCCGGCCGCCGCGGCATGTGTCCGTACCTCCCGGGCCGGGTGCCGCGCCCGCCGCGAGATGGGGCGGCGCAAGCGCAGCGAATGGGCGATGGACACCCCAGGCCGATCTGGTCACGAGGGCGTTGGTGTTGCCGAGGGACGGTTTCAGTCAGCCGGTACGGGCCTCGTCCGCCAGGCCGCTGAAAGCGAGAGCGCGGGCCACGGCGGACGGGTCCGGGCCGTCGCCGTCCGGATCGCGAACGCGCTGCAGGAGAGTGGGCACGTCCCGGAGTCGGCCGGCCTCTGCCTGGGCGAGGATGGTGTCGGCGTCGGGACCGCCCTCCACCGGCGCGAGACGTCGGGCCAGCAGCGCCACCGCCTCCGAGCGGTCGGCCAACGCGCCCATTCCACAGTCCAGGCCGTCGTCGTCGAGGGAGTCCGGGTAAGGCGCGCGGGCCCAGATCCCGTTCTCGTACCAGTAGACGCAGCCGAGTTCGTAGCCGGACAACCGGTCGCGCAGCTCGTCCCACGGCAGCCACGCCGGGCCGCCCGCGAACATGTCGATCGGCGGCTCGTGCCACTTCACTCCGCTCGACTCGTCCTCGCCGTACAGCACGTAACGGCCGTCGCCCATCCGGGACATCACCCACCACGTGCAGCCGGCGTCGTCCCAGTGGAGTCCGTCGCCGTCGATCCAGCGGCCGATGCGGTGTGCGCCGGGCCGGCGTTCGTCCTCGGTGGTCGCACCGAGCGCGGCGAGCAGGGCCCAGCGGGCCCACAGCGTCTCGGCGGGCGGAAGGTCTTCAGGCAGTCCCGGACGGTTGATCCTCATGGCGACCACCGTACGGGCGCGGGGCGACCTCCCCGTACACCGGGTGTGCGCCATCGCTTCCAACTCCGTTGCCTTCCGCCTGAGTACGCGTACTCAGGTGCCGCCCACCGGACTCCTCCATGCTGGGGCGCGAACGCCGGAACCGTCTCAAGGGGACCTACGCATGGATCACGCTCTGCAGTTGCGCACCGCCACGCCTCGGGATCACGACTGGATCCATGAGCTGCGCCACCGGGTGTACGCGGAGGAGCTTGGCCAGCATCCGGTGGATCCGTCCGGGCGGCTGAGCGACGGGCTTGACGGCGACAACGTGTATCTCGTGGCCGCGCGCGGCGAGACGCGGATCGGTTTCGTCAGCCTCACCCCGCCGTGGGTCGGCCGCTACTCCCTCGACAAGTACCTGACGCGCGAGGAGCTGCCTGTCCTGTCGGAGGAGGCGCCGTTCGAGATCCGCGTCCTGACCGTCGAGGAGCGCTGGCGGTCCACCGCGGCGGCCCCGCTCCTCATGTACGCGGCGCTGCGCTGGGTCGCGGCGCGGGGCGGCCGCCGGGTGGTGGCGATGGGACGCACGGACCTGCTCGACATGTACGTCGCCGCAGGGCTGCGGCCGGTGGGGCGCACCGTCGCCTCGGGCGCGGTCTCGTTCGAGGTCCTCAGCGGCTCCGTGGCCGAGCTGACGGCGACGGTCGCGCAGCGCCACGGCCGGACCCTGGAGCGGCTGCGGACGGGCCTCGACTGGCAGCTCGACGTGCCTTTCGCGCCGCGTGGGGACGGCTGTGAGCACGGCGGTGCCTTCTTCTCGGCGATCGGCACCGACTTCCGGACCCTGACCCGCCGTCACGAGGTGGTCGCGGCGGATGTGCTGGACGCGTGGTTCCCGCCGTCCCCAGAGGTCCGCTCGGTCCTTTCGGAGGATCCGGGATGGGCGGCCCGGACCTCGCCGCCCACGGGAGCGGAGGGACTCCTCGCGGAGATCGCCAAGGTCCGGGGACTGCCGGTGGAATCGCTGGCCGTCGGGGCGGGCTCGTCCGATCTGATCTTCCGCGCGTTCGGCCGGTGGCTGACGCCGGACAGCCGGGTGCTCCTGCTCGACCCGGGCTACGGGGAGTACGCCCACGTCACGGAGCGGGTGATCGGCTGCCGGGTCGACCGGCTCCAGCTGCGCCGGGACGACGGCTGGCTGCTCGACCCGGCCCGGCTCGCCGCCGCGACCGGCGACGGACGCTACGACCTCGTGGTCGTGGTCAACCCGAACAACCCGACCGGCCGCCACGCCCCGGCGGACGCGCTGCGCCCGGTCATCGAGGCCTCGCCCGCGCGGACCCGGTGGTGGATCGACGAGGCGTACCTGGGCTACGTCGATCCGGCGGACTCGCTCGCCGCACTCGCCTCGGCCGACGCCCGGGTCGTGGTCTGCACCTCGCTGTCGAAGATGTACGCGCTGTCGGGGATGCGGGCGGCCTACCTGGTGGCCGCCCCGGACACGGCCGGGGAACTGCGCCGCTGGACGCCGCCGTGGCCCGTCAGCCTGCCGGCCCAGCTGGCTGCCGTGAGCGCGCTGCGCGACCCCGCTCACTACGAGGCGTGCTGGGCCCGCACCCACGAGCTGCGCCGGGAACTCGCTTACGACCTGGCGAAGTTGGGCGGGTTCGCCTCGGTCGACGAGGGGGTGGCGAACTTCCTCACCGTGACCCTGCCACCGGACGGACCGAGCGCGGCGCAGCTGGTGCGCGAGTGCCGGCGGCACGACGTGTTCCTGCGGGACCTGTCGCCGATGTCCCCGGCGTACGAGGGGCGGACCGTCCGGATCGCCGTACGCGACACGGAGGAGAACGCGCGGATCGTGGCGGCGTGCCAGAGCGCCCTGGACGCGCTGCGTGCGCCGGCCGCCGTTGCTTCTGGCGTGCCCGGTCGGGCCTCCCGGTGACGACGGTCGCCGGTCTCGTGCCGTACCTCGGCGGGGCACTGGCGGTCGCGGGCGTCGCGGTGGCGGCGACCCGGCGCCGTGAGCTGATGGTCCGCTGGTGCGTGTGGGCGCTCGGAGTGCCCCTGGTGACCGCCGCGTTCTGGCTCGGTCCGCCGGGGATCGCGGTGCTCGCGGCCGTGGTCGGTGTGGTTGCCGTGGCCGAGTTCGGCGGACTACTCCGTCTGGGCGCCGTGGACCGGGCGGTGCTGGGCGCGGCGGTCGTCGGACTGGTCCTGACCGCCTGGCTGGCACCGGGGGAGGTGCTCCGAGCGGCGGCGATCGGGGCGCTTGCGATCGCCGGGGTGCCGTTGCTCTCGGGAGACGCCGAGCACGGACTCCGCCGCCTGGCGGCGGGCCTGCTGGGGCTCGTCTGGCTGGGCGCCCTGGCCGGCCTCGTGTCGTCCGGTGCCGTCGGCCTCGTCCTGTTCGTGGCCGTGTCGATCGCCGACATCGTCGCGTACGCGGCGGGTCCCCGTCTCGGCGGACCCCGGCTCTCCCCGCTGTCGCCCGCCAAACGGTGGAGCGGCACGCTGGCCGGGGCCGCGGCCGGTCTCCTCACGCTGACCGTGCTGTCCTCCCTGACATGGCAGACGGCAGTGGCCGTGGCGGTCGGCGGCCCGCTGGGCGACCTCCTGGAGTCGATGATCAAGCGGGGCGCCCGCGCCAAGGACGCCGGCCGCTGGCTGGCCGGCTCCGGCGGCCTCCTCGACCGTATCGACTCCCTTCTGGTCGCCCTGGCGGTGCTGCTGGTACTGAAGTGAGCGACGGGGCGGGGGAAGCGTGAGGCCGGCTGGAGCAGGGTGCGGAGGGAGTCCCCTCCGCACCCGCGGCGAATAGCCGAGGACCGCGGAACGGCCGACACACACCAGGCAATGTCCCTCTCCGCCTGTGTGGGGCGCGAGCCCGATCCGCGGGTCGGAGCCCTCGGCATCGAGCCGTCGTGGCGGGGCGTGCGGCACCGCGACGGGCTACCCGCAACGCCTTCCGGTCCGGGCGTGTCGCAGCTTGTGGGTGAAGCGGTGCATGTGGGGGTCGAGCAGCTGACCCGGCTCCCCGAGCACCTGCTCCTCGGTCAGCCACCGGATCGCGTTGAACTCGTCCTGGTCATAGGAGGTGATGGTGTCAGCGTCGGCGGCCAGGAGGTACCAGAGCGAGACGTCGGTGTGTGAGCCCTGCCCCAGCGTCTCGGTGACGGTGAGGAAGAGAGGGAGCTCGCCGGTGATCGGCGATGCCGTGGCCTGGATGCCCAGCTCCTCCCGACATTCGCGGACCACCGCGGCCCACGGGTCCTCACCCGGCTCGACGTGCCCGCCGGGCGGCAGCCACAGGCCCGCCTTGCGGTGCGCGACGAGCAGCAGCTGATCGCGCGCGTCGTCGAGAACGACGAAGTAGCTCACCAGGTGCATCGCCGGAACATCCGGCTTGCGCACCCGATAGACCTGGGCTCCGCCGACGATCCACTGTATGGCGGTCGCCAGATGGGTGCGCTCCAGGTCGTCCCAGGCGTCGATGGCGCCGATCAGCTCCAGCAGGCGAGCACGCGGCTGATCGTCATGGACGGTGGGCGGCTGGCCAGTTGAGGTCATCCGGGCATCCTTCCAGGAGGCACTGACAGGCGACGTCGCCGACTGCCACCCTCGATGCCGCTCGGCTGCGCCCGCGCCCATGAGACCGCGGGGTCCGGACGGCTGGGGCGAAGGTCGGCGCAGGGCAAGAGCCCGCCGCACGCGCCCCAGTAGCGAAGTTGCGGGAACTCCACGAACAACGGTTGCGCACAGCAGCGGCCGCCTGACGCGCCCTGCGCAACCGCGCTCCGGTACGCCCGCATCGGGCGGCGGCCGAAACATGACCTGCCGCGTCCACGCCCGCCCGTCACGGCGCAGGCCGCGGTGCAGGACAGAGGACTCGCCCCGCTGCTCGTACCGGGAACGGCACACGCGCACGACGGGGAGAGCGACGAGTCGGCGGACCTGGTGGAGCAGGCCATCGCACTCATCGCCAACGAGGCGCACGAGGAGCACGTGGCCGAGCGCATCGAGGACGCGCTGTCGGCCCCGCACAAGGAGGGCGTCGACCTGGACCTCGTCCGTCGCGCCGGCGAAATTCTGGAGCGTCCCGAAGCCTCTCTGCCCGAAGTACCCGGGTTGCTGCTGCGTTCGCCGCACGGCAAGCTGCCATCCGCCCCGCAGGCCGGGCAGCCGGTCACGGGGACCGAGACCGGGACGAGCGTGGTGCTGGACGAACTCCGGCCGGCCCGTGGCATCGCCGATTCGGGCGACGCGGCACGGTTCGCGCTGTCCCTCCTGGCCATCGCGGTCGGGCTGTGGCCCTCCGTACGACTGCGCCCCGCGGCAGCATCCGCGACCTGAAGCGCCGTGCCGCCACATCGGCGGACGACAGGGAGGACGGGCGACGATGACCTCCGAGCCACCGAGCCTGCCACCCCAGGCCGGGCAGGAACCGGGGCCGCCGCGGGTGGTTCCACCGCGCCGTCGACGCTGTCGACGACGAACGGATGGGCATCAAGGCGCTGACCTACCCGATGCCCGAGCACGCCAACAGGTCGCCGAACTGCTCGGCGGGGCCGGCACCTGGTTCACCGACGAACTCACCGACCGGGTCTCCATCCTGCTGCGCCTGTTCAACGCCCATGTGGTCATCGTCCCGGGCCTGATCCTGCACCGGGACCCGGTACGGGGCTGCGCGTCCTGGTCGGCGGCCTGGTGCTGATGGCATCCCTCGTGCAGGCGGCGCGGATCCTGACCGCGCTCACTTCCCGGCCCCGTCCTCCCGCGGCAGCAGCTTCCCTCGCCGGCCGGCGGGAGGGCGTGTGGCGGAGGCGGACATGAGGACCTGACGAGGGGGGACCACTGCCAGAGGGTGCCGCCGTCGCGCCGAGGGCGACGCTGACGGTCTTCGTCCCCCCACGAATCGGCCGCTGCCGTCACGCACGTGGCGCCCGTCCGGCCCTCGTCGGGCACGCCGCGCACCAGCCTCCAGTAATGACGGGACAGCGATGACGGGGTACGCGTACGGTCGCCAACCGCTGGTGGCGCCCAGGGCACGACGCCATCGCCCTATCGGATACATGCGGGCGTGGCGCATGGCCGGTCACCCCGGCCTCGGAGAGCGGGTCCGCTTCCCACGGAATCCGCGGGCGGGCCGCTGGAGACGAGCACGACGCGGGGGAGGGGGACCGGTAGGGGCTCGGCCCTTTGCAGGGCCCGGCTGCTCCACCGCCTCCTCACCGAGCACCGCATGCGCGGAAGAGTTGGCGGCCGCCCGCGCTCGGGGCTGCGGGCGGCCGGTCCTGCGGAATCCGTCCTGCTGGACACCGCTCTCCGACCGTACGTCCCGGTGGGCCGGAGAGCTCGCGGAGCGAGGCTGTTCGGGCCAGGCGGGTGACCGGGCCCAGGCATCTGGCGGAGCCGCCGTCGGCGCGGCCGTGTCAGCTGGGCGCGGACGACGCACAGTGGGGACGTGGATGTCGAGCAGATCGCCGAGGAACTGTACGGGCTGAAGCCGGCCGAGTTCACCGCCGCGCGGGACGCGTACGTCGCGGAGGCGCGCCGGGCGAAGGACACAGCGGCGGCGAGGGCGATCGCGGCGCTGCGGCGCCCCGCGCTCGGTGCGTGGACGGCGAACCTGCTCGCCCGTCAGCAGCCGGAAGAGGCCGCGAGATTCCTGGCCCTGGGCGAGACACTGCGTGAGGCACACCGGAAGCTCGACGGTGAACAACTGCGCGTCGCGGGCCGCCGCCAGCACCAGCTCGTCGGCGCGCTCGCCCGGACGGCCGTCGGCTTGGCTCGCGAAGCCGGTCAGCCGGTGAGCGACACGGTCCTCCACGAAGTCGAGCAGACCCTCCACGCGGTCCTGGCACGCCCCGATGTCGCCGAGCAGTGGCTGAAGGGGCGGCTCGTGAAGGTACCCGACGCCGCGGTCGACTTCGCCGCCGTCGCCCCCGATGAGGTGCCGGCCCGCCCGTCCCGCCCGGCCGGTGCCGAAGAGGCCGTGCAGACGAAGGGCAGGGAGCGCGAAGGAGAGCGGCGGAGGCGTGATCTCGAGCGTGCTCGTGCGGCGGCGAAGGACGCCGAGGCGCTGGTCGACCGGTGCGAGCGGGAACTCGGCGAGGCCCGCGACGAGCGTACGGCCGCCGAAGGGCAGGTCGAGGCGGCAGCCGGCCGGGTGCGCGGGCTTGAGCGCGAGTTGCACGAAGCCAGGGCGGCCAAGTCTGCGGCGGAGGCGATCGTGGCGGAGACCAGCGCGGCGACGAAGGCGGCGGAGTGTGCCGTGCGGGAGGCGCGCAGAACCGCCGAGCAGACTGCTGACGCCGTTGACCGCCTGGAGCGGCAGTCCGAACCGTAGACGCCCGCGGCGACCCGACCAAGTTCTCGGTGGTGGCCCCGCAGAAAGTGGGAGTCCGACGACGAGGTGCGGAAGACGCCTTGGTCATCGACGGGCGATTCGGTGAAGGGGCGGCGCTGCTCGGTCGTCCCATGGCCGACTGGCCCGGCCAGAACTTCGAGCCGGCATGGTCGACCATCACGAAGCACTCCGAATCCCAGAAGCTGCACGCCCACCTTCCGCTGCCCCTCGCCGTTCTCCGAAGGCCACGGCCGAAACGCGGGGGCGGGGGTTCCAGTCGGGGCACGCACGTCGAGGTCGCCGAGGGCCCGGCGATCAGGCCGGCGAGGGAACTGCGCTCACGCCGCCTCGTACGCGTGGGCCCTGCCGCCCCGCCACTCCACCCACTGCGGATCGTCCAGAACCCTGCCGGCATCGGGCAGCCCGGCACGACGCAGGAACTCGATGAGGTCGCGATCGTCGTACGCGAGCCCCAGGATCTCGCCGCGCGCTGTGACACGACGGCCTCCGGTCGGCGAGGGCGGATGAACGACGATCGGTGCTGCTCTCATACGGGGCGAGTTCCCTGTCTCGCCCGGCGTACACGGCAGGCTCAAGGGCGTGGACCTGTTGCGCACAGGCTCCGGCCGCCGGTGGACTGATGCTCCTCTTGGCAGTCACGGCTTGCCGAGAAGCTGAGGATGGCTTCGTCAGGAAAGCAACTGGCTGGGAGTGCTCAGGAGGCCCGGGCCGCTGCGCACCGGCGGCCGTGGTGCCGAACTCGGCGTCCGCGAGGTGTCCGCCGTTGTCGATGATCACTGCGACGCGGAGGGTATCGGCGTGGGAATCGCCCCCGACCACCGGAACCCGCTACGAGTATCGATGTCAGACCCAGCTCGTACCGTCGTGAGCACAAGGGCCGGGATCCTGCTCGGCCCACCAGACGCACGGGAGCGGGCCATGGGCGAGATCACCGTCAGCGCGCAGCACCTCGACCACCTGCTGCACGACCCCACCAGCTCGTACGGCGCCCCGTACCAGCAGGCCTTCGCCGCGCTCGCCGCCTCGCACCGCGGGCGGCCGGTCGACGAGATCGTGCCGCTGCTCGTGGCGGCCGCCGACCGCGCGCTCCTCGGCTTCACAGGAGCCGACCTCGTGGAGCAGGCCGAGGCGATCAGCAACGGTGCACGGTACGAGCTCCGCGTCCGAGTGACCGGCGCCTGACCTGGAGGTTCCCGCGGTTCGCGGCGGCACAGCCGAATGCGCTGGCCAGCGACTCACGCGCTGTCTCACCTCGAAGGCCCAGACGGGCCACGGTAGGGAGTGAATGAGACCTGCCTTGTTCAGCCGAGGAGGGTGCTGGTCAGCAGGACGTGGACGGCGGTACCGCCGACGATGCTGAGCAGGGCGTTGCGGCGCCACAGATGCAGGCCGACGGTGACGGCCAGCGCCGCGAGCGGAGCCACGGCGCGAGAGTCGGTCACGGGGACGTCGCGGAGGCAGTAGACGACCAGGATGATCATGACGCCGGTCGGCATGCGCGTGCTCAGGTACCGCACGGTGCTGCTGGAGCGCAGCGGGGCGAGGGCGGCGAACGGCAGCGCCCGCAGGGCCCAGGTGACGGCGGCGGCGACCAGGACGGCGGCGACGGCGTAGCCGGTGTCAGGCATGGTTCGGCCTCCCGGTTGTCATCAGGCGCCGGCCCAGCAGCCCGGCGGTGAACAGTGCGAACGCGACCAGCAGCATCTGGCCGGGGAAGGCGACCCGGGCCACGAGGGCGCTCAGCACGGCGAGCAGCGGGGTGGGCAGATCGCCACGCAAGCCGCGCAGCGCGTCGAGCGCCAGCACCGTGAAGAGGGCGGTCAGCGCGAAGTCCAGACCGGTGATGCCCTCGGGGATGAGGGCCCCGAGCAGCGCCCCGGCGGTCGCGCTCCCCACCCAGTACATGTGCAGGTAGAGCTGCATCCACAGGAGGCGCGGGCCGGGCCATGAGCGTGCCTGCTCGGTCGAGGCAAGCGCGTACGCCTCGTCGCACAGCGCGAAGGTCCCGTACGCCTTGCCGAGCCGACCGGGCACGCGGTGCAAGGGGAACGACAGCGCGTAGAAGACGTGCCGCACGTTCACCATGAACGCCGTGACGGCGATCGTGGCCAGCGGTGCCATGGCGACGACGAGACCGATGAGCAGGAACTCGAACGAGCCGCCGAACGCGACCGCGGCCGAAAGCGTGGCCCACCACCAGTCCAGACCCGACTGGACGACCAGCGCGCCGAAGGCGAGTCCCAGCGGAACGAAGCCCATCCCCACCGAGAGGGAGTCATGGAACGCCGTCCGCGCATCGAACGGGACCCTGGGCGCTGCCGAGGTGTCGGCAGGTGGAGGGGAAGTCGCGGAAACGACAGAACGTATTCGCATGGAGACATTTTAGAAAAGATGAGCCCTTATATGGTTGCGTATCATGGCGCTATGATCACCATATGAGCAATGAAGTGTCACTGGATGCGACCGACGAGGAAATTTTGTTTCACCTGCGCGAGGACGGGCGTCTGACGAACGTCGAACTCGCCAAGCGGGTCGGCCTCACCCCGCCGCCGTGCCTGCGCCGCGTCAGACGGCTGGAGGAAGCCGGCGTCATCACCGGATACCGGGCCATGGTCGACCCGACCGTCATGGGGCGCGGCCTTGAAGTGCTCATCGACGTGGAGATCTACGCCAACGACCGGCAGAGTTTCGAGGAGTTCGAGAAAACGGTCGCCTCGTACGAGGAGGTCACCGAGTTCCGGCGCATGTACGGGCGCCCCGACTACTTCATTCGCGCCGCCGTCGCCGACCACGCTGCCTGCGAAGCCTTCCTCACCGGCAAGCTCAGCGGACTTCCCGGCGTTCTGCGCTTCACCTCCCACCTCACGATGAAGACGATCAAGTCTGTCGGTTGAACCTCGGCCGGCATGGGGGCCTCTTTCGGCCACAGACAGTGGTTCCGAGTTGCCTCCGGCCGGATGCCGGTGTGCTGTCGCAACGCATCGGGTGGCGTTCAGGGCGAGGAACTGTCGGGCTCGCGACGACCGGTCAAGGCGGGGGTCGTGACCGCAGGCGGTGTTCTGCAGTCTGCCCCGGGCAGGATCCGCTGCCCGCTCGCTCACCGCACGATGAGCCGGCCGTCCTAGATCCTGAGCCCTTCAACCACGCACAGTATGTCCATGTGGAACGGAGCAAGGGGCGAGCCGCTGCCACGGCCCGTTCGACGGCATGGACGCCCGACCGCCGACGGCCTGGCCACGTGACCAGCGCCGTGCGGACGATGGCGAAGCTCTCCATGCGGAAGTCCGGGTAATTCGCCATCTGCTGACGCGAGTGGACCGTGAGTCGGGCAGTGTCAGTCCCACCAGAGCACGACGAGAAGCTCCCGGTGGGCTGCACCACGGTAGAACTCGCGCATGGCGTCGAAGTGCCTCAGCAGGTACACCCTCGGGCCGCCGACGATCTTGTCTGCGCCGTTGCCGATCAGGGAGGCGGCCTCCGCTTCGTCCGTCGGCAGGGCGGCGAGGAGGGCCGGAAAGTCGATCTGCCCGAGCAGGTCCGCAACGCGAGCCACTTGAGCAGCGGAGAGGGCCGTGGGGTCTGGTCCGAAGGGCCCGATGCCATGCGGATGAGCGTTGAGGAAGTCGAGGTCGATATCACTCTCGCCGTCGAGAGCCTGCCGAAGAGCCTCGCTACGGACGTCGTCGAGACCTCCCAGTTCGCAGACCCGCTCGAGCAGGACCGGCGCCCAGTCCAGGTCGAGGACGTCTGCCGACGGCGGATCCCAGAGAGGATCTCCATCCGGCGATGCGTCGGCCGACTGGCGGCAGGAGGCGAGATACTCCGCCGGGATGCGGGCGAGTTGCTGAGTGACGGCCATGACGGCAGTATCCCGACGACGTCCATCGATTTTCCCTCCATCTGGTCTTTCGATGGGTTCGCGGGCCACTCGCTGCATGGGTAGCCGGGTCCGTTCCTGACACCCGGCGGCTGGTGTGGCTGAGCCGGTCGAGGAGAGCCTCGGCGACGACCGGATTGAGGAAGAGGGGGGGGACACCAGTTCCCTGACGCGCTGTTGCGCGCGATGATCGGCGACCGTCTTTGCCGCTGGAAGACGGGCTCGTACAGGTGGTATCGCTGTACGGCGGACAGCTGGCGCAGGGCGAAGTCGTGGAGGATGGGGACGTCGCGTCGGATGAGGTTACCGATCCGTTTCTCTCAGGTGCGGTCCCCGTGGGCGGCGGCGAGCTTGGCACGGTACTCGGAGAGGGCGACGGTGCGGTTGGCCTGCCGCACGTGGGTGACAGGGCCGTGCATGCCAGGCGATCGAGATGGCGAGGGTGTCCCTGAAGAACCCGCGGGGTTCCTGCAAGGCGCGGTTGTCCCGTGAAGGTTGCTCCTTTCATCTGCGATGAGTGCGGCGGTCGTGGATGGATTCGCAGGTGTCCATGCCGACTGGAAGATCGACTACGGATCAACGAATCACCTGCTGACCATGGTGTAGGTGTGTGGAGCGACCGTTTTCCAAGCCGGAGCCAACCCAACCTGCCCTGTTCCCCGTACGAGCGAGGGAGGCACCGGCGACACGCCGCAAACGGCACTGACAGGCAGTCGCTTGCCCGCCCCTTGAGCGGCGCCGGTTCGGAGCCCGGCACCGACTGCTACCGTCCTCCAGGCATTCGTGCGTGGACTGAAGCGTGGGCCAGGGCCGTCCGTGCGGATTCCGGGTCGACAGCCTGTCACCCCCGGCCGGGCACCAGGCTGTGGGCCGCTGAGAGGCCGTTGTCCCGTCACACCCGCCCCGAAACCGGCACCAGTCGACACGGCGCCGCAGCCGCCGGCGGGCGTGGCGGCAGACGCAATCGACATCCGAGCTTGGGCACGGGTCAACGGCTACGACGTTGCCGACAGTGGTCGCATCCCTGTCGCGACCCTTGAAGCCCGGGAGGGAAACAGTTCTGCCGGGCCCGGGGCCAGCGGCCCTCTCTCAGAAGGGGGCGGGGCTCAGGTGACTACCGGACTCCCGGTCACTCCGGAGTGGTGAACACGTGCTCGGCCGGCGGGCCGACCAGCAGTCCCGGACCCGCCGCCAGCGCCTCGGTCAGATGCGGGCTCGACAGGTGCGCCTCGAACGCGGCACGGTCCTCCCACTCCTCGAAAACCAGCCACGCACTGGGGTCTTCGGGGTGGACGTACGCCTGATAGCTGATGTTGCCCGGCTCGGCCCGCGACGGCGCGATCAGGGACAGTGCCTGCTCGCGGACCTCGTCCTCGGCGCCGGGGGCGGCCTTGAGCAGCGCGATCGCGGTGACCTTGGGCATAGTTGCGCTCCGTTCGACGCGTTCGTTCCGGGACGCGCGAGTCTATGCGAGGAAGAACCCGTGCCGGTTCGGCGGTGTGGGCCAGGCCATGGAGCCGCCAGCGGACGGTACCCGGCCACCCTGAATCGAAGGGCGCCGTCGCATCTGCTTCTGACGCTGGCTGGACGAGGCGTCCTGGCGCCGTCGTTGAACCTGATGAATGCCTTTACGTGATTGTCCTGCGGGAGATGCTCCGCATCTTCGCCGCAAGCACGCAGGGAGTGCATCGGTTCCAACGAACCGACCCCTCGGTGTCGGGGGGTGACGGCGATTGATCGATGGGATCAGGGGGCCAGTGCGAACCGTTGCTCCGTGGCGAGATCTGCCATAGCAGTACGGGGCCTGACAGACCGTCCACGGGCTCTTCCGGCGCTGGCAGAGAGAGGGCACCTGACCCGTGCAACTAACCGGCCTGCAGGCCTGGGCAGACGTGGCCGGGCCTGTCATGTGGAGGTAAACATCGACTCCACGACCTGCCGTGCCCACCAACACGCCGACGATCGCAGTGACGGTCAGGCGGAGAAGGAATCAACGGGCGGAATCCGCACCGAGCCGGACGACCAAGGCCTGGACCGGTCTCGTGGAGGCTTCTCCACCAAGATTCACATGGCCTGCGACCAAGGCCGGCGGCCGCTGTCCCTGCTGTATGCACGACCCCGGAGCCTGCCGACCAGGCGCGGAACCACGAGCGACGCGGGATAGCAGGCAGGCGGTCTTTGGCTTTCGGCGGCGAGGAAGGCCCGGCACGCGGTCGAGTGCGGGAGTAACCGCCCCAAGCGCAACCGTGCGGTCGCCACACGCTTCGACAAACTCGCCGTCCGCTTCGAGGCCACCAGCTATGTCGCCGTGATCGACGAGTGGCTGTGGCGGACGGAGCTGCTGATGTCGCACCGTATCGCCGGCCATACCCCTGCGGCGATCACAGCCAACCGGCCCAGCCGAAAGTCAGGAGGTAAGCGCGCGTGACCGCCGCCCGCCGGCGGCGACCGCCACCGACAATCGCGACAAGAGCAACGGTGAAGCAGAACGCGACCGCTCCACCCACGATCAGAGCCCACGCGGCGCCGCCGATGACAGCGAACAAGGTGACGACGAAACCCGTTATGGCGAGCCCCGCATGGGCACCACCGATACTCACACGGAACATCTCGCGTACGACCCGACGGTCCTCTGCGAGAACGCGCTCATACGCGTTCAGCTCTCTTCCCGGACCGTCCTTCTCCTCCGCACCCCGCTCCACAAGCCCCCTCAATGCAGCGTTGCCTCTCGGCGACTTTCAGAACACGACTTGACGGTTGGACCGCAGGGCGTCCGCGGGCGCGCGCCTGGAGAGGTATGGGCAACGGCGAAGTCCCAGGTCTGTGACCTGGGGCTTCGCCGTGGAGCAGACGACGGGAAGCGAACCCGGCGCTTGGCAATTTCCCGGCACGTGAGCTCTGAATGACCTCTGACCTGGAAGGATGTGCCGCGGTCGTCTCGTGCTTGCCGCCGCGCCGGGTCCTTTGACGGCGGGTGTCAACCGTGCCCACTGCCACGTTGCGGCACGTCCTCCGCAACTTCTCGGACCGGGTCAGGCCCCCAGAGCCTGGGAAGCGAGCTCGGTGCCACGCAGGCGTGCCTCGATCTTGGCGAAGGCGAGGTCGCGGGCGGTGGAGGTGTCGTCGGCGTACGGGGCGAAGCCGGCGTCGTCGCAGGTGCCCAGCTGGTCTACAGGGATGTGGCGGGCGGCGGCCAGGACTCGGTCCCGTACCTGCTCGGGGGTCTCGACGGCGGGATCGAGAGGGTCGGTGACCCCGACGAACACGCGCAGGCCGGGACGCAGCTGCTCGGCGACGACCGACAGCACGCGCTCCGGGTCGGCCTCGCTCGCCAGTTGGAGGTAGAAGTTGCCGGCCTTGAGGCGGAAGAGACGGGGCAGCAGTTCGGTGTAGTCGACGTCCAGGCTGTGGGTGGAGTCTTGATCGGCTCCGGGACAGGTGTGCACGCCGATGCGGGCCCGCTCGTCCTCGCTGAACCGGCTGAGGACCAGGTTGTTGAGCTCGATGAACGAGTCGAGGATGCCGCCGGTCGGGTCCAGCTTCAGTGACAGCCGGCCCTCGGTGAAGTCGAGCTGTACGGCGTGGGCGCCGGCGTCGAGGCAGGCGCGGATCTCGGCCTCGGACTGGTCGGCGAGGTCCGACAGGAACGCCTCGCGGGAGTAGCCGTCGATGCCGTCCGCAGGGTAGAGGAGGCTGAGAGCGGAGGGCGCGACGACGGCCTGCTTGAGCGGGAGGTCGGTCTTGGCGCGGGCGGCGTGCAGGTAGGTGTCCGCGCGGACCTGGTAGCGGAAGGGGCCGGCGGTCAGCCGGGGCAGCTGTCGGGTGTGACCGTCGGCGTAGGGGATGACGGCACCGCCGGGGGCGAGCCCGGGGAGCCCCTGGACGGGGTAGGTGATCGTGTCGGGCTTCGCCTGGTCGCCGTCGACCAGGACCGGGCTGCCCAGCTTCTCCAGCATGGCGAGGGTGTCGACGACGGCCTGGTCCTGGATCTTCTCCAGCTCCGCGGTGCTCAGGCGCCCTGCAGCGTGTTCGGCGAACGCCTCTTGCAGGGCACGCGGACGGGGAAGGCTGCCGATCGGCTCAGTGGGGATGTTCATGGCGCCGACCCTAGGAAGGCCTGTGCGGCCCGCGGTAGGAACGGGGCTGGCCCCCACCCGACTGCTCCGCCGATTTCACCGCATCGGTGCGAGGAAGGCGCTGAAGGTTGACGCCCGCAACCGACGAGGACGCCTCAGGCATACGTGGGCACGCGTGAATTCCAGCCGCGAGCGCTCCACAGCGGTTCCGGTGTCACAGCTCGAGAGACGAGCAGCTGTTCACGCTCAGCCGAGCGGCTCACCCAAACGGGGCGAGCCGGCTCACCTACGGAAGCGGCCAGGTCTTCCCACGGAGACTGGAGGGCCACGGCCGAGGGTGCAGCACTGCCCGGCACGCAGGGGGCAGAGGTGCTGACGGTTCTGGTGCAGGCGTTGAACCCGGAGCCACCTTCAGCCCCTCCGCCAAGACCTCTTGCCGCCGCCGGGACAGGGTGCACGTCTGGACGCGGGGGTGCTGACCTTGCTGGAGTCGCCGTCGACACTGACTACGCCCCTCGGCCCCGGTCGGAACCCGGCCATGCGCGCCGACCTGACGGGTTCTGACTTAGTCGCGTGACACGGGGTTGCTTGTGGCCTGGCCGGAGCACCGGACAGGCCGCCTCGGCCACTCAGGCGCCCGTTCGCGTGTCTTCGCGGTGTGGCGGCGGGCGTACCGGTCCAGGCTTCTGCGGGTGCCATGGTGCGGGTGACTCGAACTCTCGGCACCGAGCGGCTCCGTCGTGTCCGGGTCCGGCGTGCAGCAGGACGGCGTCGTACCCTGCGGAACCGTCGGGTCCGTTCTCGTGGGCCGGTGCAGGGCAACCGACGTGAATGGTTCGGGCTCGTGGCGGTGAGTCTGCCAGGGCTTGCCGCACTTGCCGCGCTGCGGCGCAGCAATGGTCAATTCGGACCTTCGTGACGCTCTTCTCGACGGCGCCGACCTCCGCGAGGCACAACTCACGGCGCGTGCCTCGCGACGGCATCAGCACGGGTGGAGTCGCCTGAACAGATGGCGCTGTCCTGTCGAAGCGCCTCTGTCAGCTGACGAGCCGTTGACTTGACGGTATGTCAGGTGGTCTGAGAAGTCGGCGTCTCCGGATTCTCAGACCACCTGGCTTTCGCGGAAGTCACGCTCTCGATGGAGGCAGAACCTCCGGTATGTACCCTGGTGCCCTATCTCTGGCCCACGGTGCAAGGTGGCTGAGGCTGATCATGGTCCCGGGCTAACCGAGGTCGAACTCGCGGTGTCGCAGGGGATGACCGACTCCAGGATGCTCAGGAGTACAGGATCCAACTCCGCGAGCCGCCGGTCGAGCACGTGTTCAGGCCGACACGGTGGTGCTCGTCGGATCCCGCGACCAGACACGTCTTCGTCGCCTTGTTGACCAGCTGCCACCCTGCCCCGCCGCCATCATGCAGCGTCCACAGCGCCGCCTGGTCCCCGGCGATACAGTCCCGCATCACCGGCACCCCGTTGCGCGCCACCAGACACAGCCGCGCCCCGGCATTCTGCCGCAGCTCCGTCTCCGTCTCCGCGTACGGGGACATCAGCCACGTCTGGTACGCGCCCTCGTTGCACGTCGTCGTGTACGGACCCCAGTCGGACCGGTAGTCCAGGCACTCACCCACGTCCGCGACGCTCTCGATGTGCACGTACTCCATCGACGTGGCCGCCGCGCTCGCCGGAGCCGTATTCAGCCCCCAGCACAGCACCCCAGCCGCCCCGATGGCGGCGATCTTCTTCAGCATGTGCCCTCCCCAGTGTCGATACACGGCAACCTACCCAGGAGAGGGGAAAGGACTACACGGCACGACGGGGGCGTGCGCGAGTGCGACAGTCCCCGCACAACGACGCCCTGCCCTCCACGGCCAGGAGGACGGGGCGTCGTATGGCGGGGCAACGACCGACGCCGTGACGCCCACGGCCGCGGGCAGCCCACCTGGCATGCCCGCTCGCCGATCGTGAAGGGCCTCGGACTCACCGTCGGCACCTGTCCGGTCTCGGCCCGGTGTTTGCCGCAGGTCGCGCACAAGCCTCCAGACTTGCTGCCCTCGACCATGGCAGCGCAGCCGGGGACTGTGCAGACGTCCCAGCCGAGCAGGGATGCACTGCCGAAAGGGTCAGCGCCAGCGACCGCGGGTCCCAGCCCGCCTCGCGGAGAAAGTCCTGGCTGGTCGCGGCGCCCAGGCGGGACAGCGGCGATTCCGGGCTTTCGGCGTACGCGTGAATGCGCCGAGCGGCGGTCACCGCAGTGATCGCGTCTCCTCGCCGGTCTCGGCCGTCCGCGGCGAGCCCACGCGGTCCACTGCCTGACGCAACCGCTGAGGTGCGGGGTGCACGTAGACCTGAGTCGAGCTGGTGGAGGCATGACCGAGTAGGTCCTGCAGTTCGTCGACGGTCCCGCCGGCATCAAGTAGGTTTCCGGCGAACCCGTGGCGCAGGGCGTGCGGACGAACCGTCTCGGCAAGCCGCCGCGTAGCGAAAGGGCGGCGAACAGGAACCGGACCAGGAAAGTGAGAGCAAACCCCACGTGCGGGGCAAACGTCGTCGCTCAACGCGCGACGCAGTGAGAATCCGACAGCACGAACGAGAAGCGGTGTGAATCCGACAGGCTCACTGCGACAGGACAGGCGCGTTCCACCCGTGGGGCTTGGATGGAGCGCGCAGGTGCCATTGCGACTGGGACTGTGCCGTGAATCCTGGACCCTCATGGGGCGGTGACAGACATGGCGCCAGCTGGGGCCACAGTGCGGACAGCAGTAAGTGGGCCCCGGCGTCACAGTGGGCTGGGGACCTGGTGGCGTGGCCCCGGCTGCGCGGTGGCACGTTCGGTAGACGACCGGCATGATCTGGGACTCCCGGCTGCAGCGCGGAGCCGCTTCGAGGGCCGGCGAGAGCGTCCCGCCGTCCGAATGCTGTCGGAGTCCTGACTCGACACTCGGGCTGTGCGCACCCATGGCGTGGGCGCCGGCCAGGGTCGGGTCGTCGTGATCTGGGTGTGCTCTTCCTCGCTTCGTCCTTACCGCGGATTCGCCGAGGCGGAGGAAGCAGGTGTCCAGGTCCGTGAAGTTGCCAGAGATCGGCGTGAAGTCGGTGAAGCGCCGGCTCCCGAGCGCGGTGAAGCAGACGGCGACGGTCGCCGGGTGCTCAGCCTCGTGAGTGCTGAGCGGCGCAGGTTCAGCGGGATGCGTGCGACGGCGAGGATGTCGTGAACCCGTTGGCCTTGAGGCAGGCGACGGGCCTCGCGTGTCCCTCCGTGCCGGACGCTGAGAAGAACACGACGCGCGTGGTGGCCCCATCCAGCTGGATGGGGAGGGCAAGTACCTGCTTGATGTACGGGGCAGCCGCGCGGCCCGGCCGCGGTCGGGGCGGTCTTGAGGAGTTCGCGGCCCTCGGGCTGTCGGCGTACACGTGAATGCCCCACGGTGCCGTACACAGATACCGGCTCACGGCCGGGCGCCGACGACATGAGCCTGCCCCGCTCCCTGAAGCCGGCCGGTTGTAGCGGCTGTGCGACCGGCCATGTCATTCTCCGATCGGTTGCCCTGCTCTTCCTACCGGAGGTCGACATGGCGCTCCTTCCCGACATCACTGCCTTCTACGACGCCGGAGATGAGGCCGGCCGCCTCGTCTCCGGGCGCACCATCGGGACGGTCGAACTGGTGCGGACCCAGGAACTCCTGCGTGCTCACCTGCCGCCTCTTCCCGCTTCCGTGCTGGATGTCGGCGGCGGGCCTGGCGTGCACGCCCGCTGGCTCACTGACGGCGGTTTTCAGGTTCTCGTCGTCGACCCGGTGGACAAGCACGTACATCAGGCCCGTCGGCAGGGTCTGGCTGCTCTCGTCGGTGACGCGCGGCAACTCGAGCAGGCAGACGGCTCGTTCGATGCCGTACTGATGCTCGGTCCTCTCTACCACCTGCCGGACAGGACCGGCCGTGCCCGTGCGTGGCGGGAGGCCCGTCGTGTCGTCAAACCCGGTGGCCTGGTCGCTGCGGCCGCCCTCAACCGGTACGCCAAGCTGCTGGACCTGAACTCGCCTCGTGCGCTGGACATCGCGACGACAGGGCTTCATGTCCGCCGGGACGGCCCCACCACGTACTACCACGACCCCTCGGAACTCTGCGCCGAGGCCCGGCAAGCCGGCCTCGACGCCATGGCCGTCTACGGTCTGCACGGGCCCGCTTACGAAGCGCTGAAAGCGGAAGAGCGCCGGACCGGGAGAATGGACCTGGGCGCGAAGGCGCTTGAAACCGCCCTTGCCACCGCGCGGTTCGCCGACGGCCACCCAGAGCTGGTGGTGTCCAGCCTGCACCTGCTGGCTGTGGCGCGCCGACCGCGTGGCAGCCGTGAAAGTGCTTGACGCCGTGGGTGCGGTGGTACGTTGCCCGGTGCTCGTCGTCATGGCCGACGGCGGCTCTGCCTGAGCCCGTCGTGTACGGATCCCGAGGGGGCCGAACTCGTCGAAGGCGACGTCCCGTTCCGCAATGCGGTTCAGGACCACCTCGATCCGGTCCGGCTTCGTGTCGAGGTCGAGGGCCGTGCCTTCTCGTGTCTTGGTGCGCGGGAAGGTGACGCCGCGGCGGGCGAGCAGGCAACTCATCGCACGGCAGTAGGGCCGGCCCTTCCTTGGCGCGCGTTCTGCTGCGGGGTTCAGGCTGTACGGTGCACGCCGACGAAGGACTGCAGGGCTTCCTGCGAGCACGGAAGGCCGAGTTCACGCAGCCGGTCGGCGGACGAGCGGATCACCCAGGCGTGCTGATGGCCGGCGAGATCGTTCAGCAGCTGCTGCTGCGCCACTGTCAGGTCGGCGTAGCGGGGTGCGAGGTGCGGCTGCGGAGCAGGGAAGAGTCGCTCGATGGCTTTGCGGGTGCGGGATCCGGAGCGGTCCCGGGCGATGCGGGGGAGGCATGCGTCGAGCGCCTCGCGCGCGGCGGCCGGCTCTGAGGTGGGCGGGAGCGCGTGGAGGGTGCGCTCGATGTGGCCGTGAAGGTCGCCTTCGAAGTAGTCGGTCACGTGATCGAACGTGCTGTGGGATGCGGCGGTGAGTTCCGTGACGGCCCTGCCGAGCAGGACGGGGCCGACGGGCGCCTCGTCGAGGCCGGCGAGGCGGACGAGGGCAGTCGCCGCGGCCCACCGCAACAGCGGGTCTGCGGCATCTAGGTACGGGGTGATGTCGTCTACCGCGGAAGGGTGGCCGACGAGGCCGGCGGCGAGCAGCGCGGTGGCTGCGGTGACCGGGGCCTTCTCATGTGCGGCAAGGGCCATGAGGCGGGGCAGGGAGGTGGCGGAGAATTCGGGGAACCAAGCCAGGAGGTAGGCGGTCCGGGTCCGAAGACGGGCGTCATCGTCGCCGAGCAGGACAAGGAGGCCAGGGCGTTCGGTGAGGACCGCGTCGTATGCCTGCAGCGCCGACCACCGGGAGTCGAACGAGTTGCCGGCCGCCACCCAGTCCTGTATCTCCTGCAGCTTTGCGCGCTTCTCGGGATCCGTCTCGACGGCCAGCTGCTCTTCGTACCACGGCAGAAGCTCCGCCGGCCCGCACTCCGCCGCGGCCGCACGCCATCCAGCCACGTTGATGCCGGTGGTCACGCCGTACTCGTCGTGCCAGTCCACAGCCAGGCGGGTGAGCAACAGGATCGTGTCTTCGCGGGCGGCCGCAGGCCCCGCAACGGCGATCCTCGCGAGAAACGGCACGGCGACCGGAGAGGCCGAATACCGCGATCCCTGATGAAAGATGCTGCTGAACAGGCTCATGAACGCCCGCTCCCGCGCCTCATCGTCACTCCCGCAGAGAGCGCGTATACGCCCTGGAACGTCATGCGCCGACCCGTAGGCGTGCTCCAGGCCGGCCCAGTCCACATCGTCCAGTCCCGCCAGCAGCTTCTCGTACTCGTTGATCACGGAAAAAGGATGGCAGGAGGCACTGACACAGCCTCTGCGGCCCAGCAGCAGCTGGACCCGCCCACGTGGCACTGGTCCGCGGCTTGCTGCGAGTGGGGAATCGCGGCGAGCAGCTCTGAGGGACTCCAAACAACTGGCGTGCAATGCGTGGAGCCTCATCAACCAATGCGTTCACGGCACTGGCCAAGCGTTCGAAGAGGTCTTCCCGCAGCACCCGGACGCTGAGATCCTGCTGAGCCTCCCACGACTCGGCCGGGCGGCCGCGCCGATACCGCCGACGTTGAGGGAGGCGCGCCCGGCACCAGGTTGTGCGCTACGCAGGACCGCACGTCGTGTAACTGGTGCGTGCGCCAGCCACGTCCAGGTCGGCTGAGGAGACGCATGTGGACCGGTGGGCCGGCCCGGCGCGAGCTCGGGGCGTGCAGGCCGGGCGGCCCGAGTTCCGCCCGCACCGCGCCCCGGGGCGACGCGCGAGCGAGCCGAGGCACTCGATGGGGGAGCGGGCCGGGCGCTTGCTGAGCTCTGTCAGCTGGCCCGGGAAAGGAAGCGCTCCACGGTTGCTGTGAAAGTCTGCGGGTCGTCCAGCCATGGGTAGTGGGCGGCGCCCCGCTGGACGGCCAGCGTCACGTCGGGGAAGAGCGAGGCGGCGTCGGTGGCGGACTCGGCGGTGGGCCACAGGTCCATCCCGCCCGCGAGGAGGAGTACGGGGCAGGCGAGGGTACCCAGGCGGCGTCGGAGTTCGCCGGTGTCGGGTGTGTAGTCCTTGTAGTAGTGCTCGCTGACGGGGAGCGCGCGCTGGGCCGGGTCGGCGGCGGCGTGGGCGCGGGCGGCCTGGTCCCAGCGGCCGTACATCAGTGGCTCGAAGGCGAATCGATACGGCGCGGCCTCGGCGAAGGTCTTCGCGGTCTTCATGTGCCGGTGCGCCGCCACGGCCTCGGTGTGCCAGGGCTCGGCCGCGCGGGCGGCGATCACGTCCTCGGCTCCGGTGTCGGAGGGCAGTCCGACGGCGGCGAATGACGGGGTGACCAGGGTCAGGCTGGTGAGCCGGTCGGGGTGGGCGGCGGCGTAGAGCATGGCCAGGCTGCCGCCGGCGGAGTGGCCGAGCAGGTCCACGCGGTCCAGGCCGAGGTGGTGGCGCAGCGCCTCGACGTCGGCGACGAGGCGGTCGACTCGGCAGGTGGTCAGGTCGGCGGGCGTGGCCGAGGCTCCGGTGCCGCGGGTGTCGGGCAGGATCAGGGTGCGATGGGCGGACAGTCCGCCGAGGTCGCCGAGGTATTCGGCTGCGCGGCCGGGACCGCCGGGGAGGCAGAGCAGCGGCGGGCCGTCGCCGAGTGCGCGGAAGGCGAGCGCGGTTCCGTCGTAAGAAGTGAGGAAGTCCATGGCGGACAGCCTGGGCGGTGGTGGTCGGACCCGGCTACCGTTCAGCCACAGCTAAACGATCAAAGGGCGGGGGCGGACATGGCGGTGGAGATCCGGCTCTCGGCGGCCGAGGTGGCGCGGGTGCGGCTCGCGGTGTCGCCGCTGGCCGAGACAGTGCTCGGGGTGCGGGCGGCGCTCGGTGTCGGCGGCCACGAGGTGCACCGGCCGTGGGTGCGCGAGGCGCAGCCGGTGCTGGCGCAGGAGCCGGAGTCGCCGTTGCTGCGGACGCTGCTCGAAGGCTGCCTGCCGTCGTTCCTGTTCCCGGTGCCCGAGGAGCGCCTGCCGGCCTTCGAGGCCGAGGCGGCGGTCTTGCGGGCGACGGACCCGGAGTACGTCGCGGCGGAGTGCGCCGCCGCGCTGGGCACCCGGTCCGGGAGACTGCCGGGGCCGGCGGTGCTGCTGGAACGGGTCGCCGATGCGCTGACACGCTGCCATGCCCGGCTGGTGGCCCCGCACTGGGGGCGGATGCGGGCCGTGCTGGAGGCGGACCTGGGCCGGCGCGCGATGGCGCTGGTGGACGGCGGGGTGGAGGGGCTCTTCGCTCAGTTGCACGGCGATGTGGTGTGGCGGGAGGGTGAGCTGGTCGTGCACGGGCGCCGTCGTTCGGGCGCGGCGTGGACGGTCGAGGCGGACGGGCACGGGCTGGTGCTGATGCCGTCCGTCTTCGGCTGGCCGGACGTGATCGTCGACTACTCCCCGCGCACCGCCGCCTCCATCCGCTACCCGGCGTCCGGCGTCGGGCTGCTCTGGGAACAGCCCCGCGCGACGTCCGCGGGACTGTCCGCCGTCCTCGGCCGCACCCGCGCCGCCCTGCTCGCCGAGCTCGGTGAACCACTGAGCACCCCCGACCTCGCCGCCCGCCTGGGTGTCACCGCCGGCGCCGTCTCCCAGCACCTCGGCGCGTTGCGTGGCGCGGGGCTGGTGGCGACGCACCGCACGGGCCGTACGGCCGTGCACCTGCGCACCCGGACAGGGACTGCGCTCACGGCCGAGCCGTCGTGCTGACGCGGGCCGTGCAGCGCTTCGCCGCTCGATACCAGCCACATCGTGCCGGCGGGCATCTGGCCACGAGCCCTCCCCGGCAACCCGACGCCGGACATGCGCATCGGGGCCCCGCCAGGTGCTGAACGAAGAGTGCGCAACAACTGCTGTCCGAACGTCCCTTTCGGCTCAGGGTGTGTGACCTGCGCGGGTGGAGTGACGGACAAGCGTCAGGTCGGCCTCGCGACCGGTACTCGGTGAGGACGACTACCGGTGCGTCAGCCCGTGGCGTACGGCCCAGTCGTGGATCGCCGCGGCCAGTTCCTCCGGGCGGTCCTCAGGGGAGTGGTGGCCGGCGACCCCGTGGCGGGAGATCTCCAGGCCGGCGATGTTCTCCTCGCACCAGGCCACCGCCCCCTGGTCGGTCATCGCGCCCGGGCCGGGCTCGAACGCGGCAAGCAGCTTGGGGGTTTCGGGGCTGGCGGCCAGCCAGGCGTCGTAGCGCTCGACGCGTGCCACGACATCGGCGGGTTCGTCGTCCAGCGGCATCATGCGCGTCCACGCCAGTATCGGACGGCGGCTGCGTGGTGTCGGGAACGGGCGGCGGTAGACCTCCAGGTCGTCGGGGGCGAGCGGGGTGGCAAGCGTGCCCGGGAGCCCCTCGACGAACAGTGCCCTCTCCAGGATCATCTCCTCGCCGATCCCGGGGGTGCGCAGGAGGGTGAACAGCTCCCGCCCGGCTGCCGGGAATTCGTCACCGACGAGCGGCTTGATGATCGTCTCGGTGAAGGCGAGGCCACGGACGCGTCCCGGGAGGCGGGCGGCGCGGTCGAACGCGAGGGCGCCGCCCCAGTCGTGGCCGACCAGGACGGCCTCGTCGAGTCCGAGGGCGTCGAACCAGGCGTCGAGGTAGCGGGCGTGGTCGTCGAAGGAGTAGGCGAGGTCGGGCTTCCCGGAGTCGCCCATGCCGATGAGGTCGGGGGCGAGGAGGCGGCGTCCGGGCGCGGCCACGCCCGGCAGGACGTTGCGCCACAGGTGGGAGGAGGTCGGGTTGCCGTGGAGGAAGACGAACGGCAGTCCGTCGGGGTCGCCGGACTCGCGGTAGTGGAGGGTGGAGTCGAGGACGGGGATGGTGGGCATGGCGGTGTCACTTCACCTTTCGGTGATTCGGGAAATTCCATGGGGACGGCGTACCGGGGGCTCGTAGCGCGAGTCAGAGGTTCAGGCTCAGGACGCGGTCGACGGCGATCTCGATGACGACCAGGTCCGGTGGGGCGGGCGGGGACGCTCGGTAGCGGGCGGTGTAGCGGCGGATCGCCTCGGCCAGGCGTACGGGGTCGTCGGTGACGGTGGCCCGGCCTTCGAGGGTGGCCCAGCGCACGCCGTCCGCCTGGCAGAGCGCGACGCGGGCCACCGTGCCGGCTGCTGCCACGTTGCGGGCTTTGCGGGCTCCTGCCCGGGTGGTCACGCGGGCCAGGCCGGTGGCCGCGTCGAAGGTGAAGCGGACGGGGGTGACGTGCGGGGTGCCGTCGGGGCGGAGGGTGGTCAGGGTGGCCGTGTGGGGGCGGGTGAAAAACCCCTGCATGCCACCCGTGAGCTCGATGGCCGGCCGGCTCACTTCTTCTTCACGCCCTCGTTCCAGATCAGCTTGGCGATGTTCGGCTTCACCGCCGTCGTGATGACGCCCATGGCCGTTCGGACGTACCGCCGCTCCTCCAGCTCGCGCAGCATGCTGGCGGCGAGGTCCACGCGCGCGGTGAAGACGCCGTCGGCGCTTGCCTCGGCAGTGCGGTAGTCCGTGACGACGGGGTGCTCGAAGAGGCCCGAGGGCCGTACGAGGGTCCAGTCGAGGTCCGTGGCGCGGATCTCGGCCTCCATGCGACGCATGTCCTCGTGGAGGGTCCTGCCGAGACGTCGGTTCACCAGCGGGTCGAGCACGTGGTTGAAGAAGTGCGCGCCGGTGGGGCGCCAGCTCGGATCGGCGATGCTGGAGCTGACCACGAGCAGCGGCTTGATGCCGTGGCGGGCCATGCCGTCGGTGATGGCGGTGGCGCTCGCCGAGTACGTGGTGATGGTCTGCTTGCTGAAGCGTGCACCCAGCGCGGACAGGACGGCGTCGGTCCCGCCGAGCGCGGCATGGACAGCCGCCGGGTCGGTGGCGTCGGCGACGGCCACCGTGAGACCGGGCCGCGCGGAGAGGGAGCCGGGCCGGCGGGTCACAGCCACGACCTCATGGCCGGCGGCGAGGGCTTGGTCGGTGAGGTGGCGGCCGGTCGGTCCATTGGCGCCGAAGACTGCGATACGCATGGTGGCGGGCGATCCCTTCGTGTGATGGCCGGAACGCCCTTGACTGTGCCGACCACGAAACGCAGGCTCAACGCTGATGAATAACGCCGCCCCTGCCCCCGCCCGCCCTCGAGGCCGCCCCCGAGGCAACCCGCCGACCCGCGAGTCGATCGTCTCGGTGGCCCGTGCGCTGTTCCTGGAGCGCGGCTACCGGCGCACCACCCTGCGTGCGGTGGCCGCAGCCGCCGGAGTCGACCCTGCGCTGATCTCCTATCACTTCAGCTCCAAGAAGGGCCTGTTCGCGGACGTGATGCAGTTCCAGTGCGCCACCGCACTCACGGTGGAGGACGTCCTGGGCGGCGACCCGGCCACACTCCCCGGCCGTCTGATCGACGCGGTGACGGATCTGTGGGAGGACGCCGACTTCCGCCGGCTCACCGCCGAGGGCGATGAGGCCGCGGAGGTGATCCGCGAATACCTGGAACACGAGCTGTTGGCCCGGCTTGTTGAATTTCTCGGCGGCCGGGAGGCAACCGCCCGCGCCACGGCCGTGGTGACCATCCTCGGCGGCCTCATCTACACCCGCTACCTCAACCCTCTCCCCACCCCCGCCACCCTGTCCCCGTCCGAGACCCGCCGCGCACTGATCCCGGCTCTCCGCGCAGCCCTGAGCCCACGGCCGCGCACCGCGTGACGGCTGCTCGGAACGCGCATGCGGAGACGAAACGGATCAACGAGAACAGGCGCACAACAGCCACGGCGAAAAAGGACTTCACAGAAGTCCCGCCGGAACCCGAACGTCGAGTTCTGGCACGACTTCCGTGAAGGCCAACCGATCCTCGGCGTCCGAGCCCGACTCGACCGTGTGCGCGATGCGGTGCGGTGTCCGCCGGAGCCGGAGGCGATGCGGGCTCATCGCTGGCACGGTTGCAAGCAGTCGCTGTGCCACCCGTTCGTTGTTCGAACGTCGACGCGGCGGCCGTTCTCAGGTCGGCACCCTCCCCGGCCGGCCGTGGACGTCGGGCGGTACGTCGGCCTGGCCAAGCCACGACCAGTACTCGGCCCTCGCCTCGTACGGGCAGTCGGTGTTGAGGTCGGTGAGGGCGCGGGTTCGACAGGATGCGTTCGGCGAGGCCGCCCCGCACGGAGGCTGCCGGGGAACTGTCCGGCTTGCGTACAGCTTGGTCGCGGAAGCAGGCCAGGAACTCTTCCGCGAGACCCTCGCGGGGGTACCGGGCCAGGACCTCCGCCCGGAACCCGGGCGTGAAGTCGTCCGCGTTCCGCCCGGAGATGTCCACACCGGTGGCCCGCTCCAGAAGGTGGCCCTCGGGGTCTTCCCGTACGTCCACCGAGTCCCACATGTGCCGCACGATGACCTCGGACAGCCGCTGCCGACGCTCCACCGGCCACCCTGCCCCGGCACCGAACACCCAGGCCACGTGCCCGCCGGCCTCGTCGAAAGCGACGGTGTGGCTGTCGAACTCCGGGACCAGCCCTATGTCGTGGAGCGGCGCCGCCACGTAGAGCAGCTCGACGTCATACTCGATGCCCCGGTCCGCAGCGTACGCGGAGGCCCATATAAAGGACCGCACCGAGTGGTTCAGCAGGGCCGGCGTGCAGTAGGCGGTGGCGACTTCGAGAGCGGCGGCGCAGGCGGCGGTGTCGGGAACGGCGGGTACGGCCAGAGCGTCGCGGGGCGTGTGCAGAGGCATGGAGGCGAGTGTGCAACCAGCCTGGTCCAACTACGAGCTGGGACCGGGGAGTCGATGCGGGGCTTCACGGCGGGCGAGGTGACTCTGGTGCTGGAGATGGCCGCGACGGTCGCGTCTCCCAGTACGGTTGAACCTTCCGCCTGCACGACGGCCGTATCCCTTCCCCCATGCCTGTCTTCGGCTCCGCCCCCTGGCGGGCCATCATGTCTACCACCGGTCGGACTTGCGACGAGGCCGTCCCCATGGCGTAGCGCGCTGCGCACCGTGGGGACGGCGTGTATCGACGGTCCGGCCGAAGCAAGTACCCGAGTGCTCTTGAAAGCGAGCGACATCGTCCCCCTCTTGAAGGGGGCGCTCTCGGCGCCGAACGACAATCGCTCTCACTCGAACCTCATCTACAGAACCACGTGAAGATCAGTCGTGGGGTTTGTCCCCGGCTATGGTTTGGCGGCGGCCTCCCGCGGAGGCGGTCAAGGCGTCCGCGACGGTCGCGGCGTCCGCGTCCGCGATGTCCGCCGGGTATTCGGGCAGCAGGTCGTCCCACACGGGCAGCCACGAACCGTACAACTGCGCCTGCCCGGCGGGTCGGGCGAAGAACCAGATGTGCAAATGCGCCGCACCGTCCCCGATCCGGTACACGTGGGCGCGCGAGATGTGCGGCAGGGCCTGCACGTGACGGACGATGTGCGTGGTCAGCACGCCCAGCTCGGCTGCCAGCTCGTCGGGCAGGTCGGCCATGTCGTGATGGTCGAGCGGATGCAGCATGAGCACCAGCGGCACTCCGACGCCCTTGATCCGAGTCAGCCGCCAGTTGTCGTTGAACCAGATCCCCTCATCGCGCTCGCGGCAGGAGTCGCAGTCCGACGGGTCTTCGCCGTGCCGCGCAGGCTCGGGCTGGACAGGCGGCCGCAGGGGTGCCACCCGCAGTCCCTCCTCCTCGAACGGGCTGATGTCCCAGCCGGTCATCCGTGCCAGCGGAAGCCGGTGCTCGGCGTCCGAGGCCGCAAGTGCATGGTCGTAGAACTCGTCAGGTCGCAAAGCCATGATGCGAAGACTAGTGCGACGTCGGCGAGATGGGGGGTCGGGGTGAAGTGCTCAGACTGCGGCCCGTTGGCTCTGTTCGCGGGAACGGGCTCTGGTCCACTTTCTGTGGTGGCTCACGGATCGTGATGTCGGTGGTGTGTGGTGGGATAGCCGGACTCTGCCGTTGATCTGCTGGGAGGCCGTCCTGATGACGTCTTCGTACCCGTCCCTGACTCGTGCCTTGGCCGAGGCGTTGGTCGATGTCCTGTGGTTCATCGACGGAAGCGAGGACGAGCAGATGGATCAGGACGACGCGGTCAAGGTGATGGAGGGCGTCGCCCACGTGGTCAGCACGCTGTCGGACGATCAGCAGCAGGAGCTGATCGCCCTGCTCGGGGAGATGGCAGCTGCCGAGACCAATCCCGCTCGTCGTGAGTTCCTGGAGGAGTTCCCAGAAGGCTTCTGGCTCGTCGACGATCCGTCCTGAAGGATTTCAGCTTGCCGTGCAAGGCAGGCACCCAACCGTGCCGCGTCGGTTGATCCTCCACCCAGGCTCGTCACCATGAACTCGACGATGTTGGATAGCGGCATGGTGAGACGCAATAAGGAGAAGAAGAAGCGGCCCGCCTGGGGCGTTCCGAAGGGGATCGTCCTGTTGGCGATGCCGGAGGGGTGGCGCACCAGTGTCCTCACCGAAAGCGGAAATCTCTGCGGGCGGCTGGACGTGCCGATCGACACCACCCCGCAAGGTGCGCGGGCTGCGGCGGCGGTGATGGTGACGGAACTCGCGCGAGATTTCCACGACACCGACGTGGAGGTGAGTTGGGATCCGCCCCAGGAGCCTTGGTCATGGACCGCCCAAGTCATCCTCATCGCCGAAAACGAACCGCCTTCGCCGGGCGCCGAAGGTTGAACGGGAAGCTCAGGAGTGGAGCAGGGCGCGCTTGCGGACGAGTTCGAAGCCTGCGCGGCCGAACATCTGGCGCTTCAGCATCTTGATCCGGTTGACGTGGCCTTCGACGACTCCGGAGTTCCACGGCTGCGAGAGTCCGGCGGTGACGGCGTCGACGTCGCGTTCCAGGTGCCGGGCGAATCGCTGGAGGCTGGGCAGGTCGGTGGCGGTTGCCGCTTCGATCCATGCTGGCAGTTGGTGGCCTTGCAGCTGGGTGAGCATGTGTGCGAAGGAGCGCACGTGCTCGGCTAGTGCGTCTAGTTCGTGGCAGTTGACCAGCACGGCCTTGAGCTGGAGCTGGTCGTTCTCGGTCAGGGCGTCGGGGTGGCTGAGGATCCAGCGGGTGACGGCGCGGGCGGTTGGCGGCCGGGGGCCGACCGGCCGGGGCTTGCCGCGTAGGTTCCGGCTGACGTAGGCGCGGACGTTGCCGTAGCCGTCCGGGTAGCCCTGTGCCTTGATCTCCTCCCACAGTTTCCTGGTGTTGGTGCAGCCTTCCTGCCATCGCTGGTCGAGGTAGGGCTTGTAGGCATCCAGCTTGGTGGGACGACTTTGCCACTGGCCGGTGAACAGCTGCTCGGGCTCGGTGGCGCGGGAGAATCGGAGAACGGTGTTGAGGCCCATGCCGAGCTGCCGGGCGATGGACCGCTTGCTGTGACCGGCGGCCAGCAGGGCGTGGACGGTGGTGTGCTTGGCGCGGGTGTGCTCGGCGAAACGGTGGCCTGTTGGCCACGGCGAGGACGCGGGCGACTCCGGCGCCTGGTGTGGCTCCTCCGGTGACTCAGGTGCGGGCCGAAGGCAGGCGCGGTGCCGGTAGACGCACTTCTCGGCGGCTTCGCCGAGGTTGTGCCAGAAGTGCCATCGGTCGGCGACCTGGAGGGCTTGAGGGGCGCCGCGGAGTCACACCCGATCAAAGCCCCGTGTTGCCGCCGCACTTCAGTCGGCCTGGCGCTGTCGTGTCGCAGAACGCCGAGCCCAGAACAGGACATGGCCGCTGTCGCCCTCAGTCACGAACTCCTCGTGGACCACGTCGAAGCCCGCCTGCACGAGCCACGAGCGGTTCGTAGCGGCGTCGGCATGACTCCACCACATCGCGGCCCCGCCGCCGAGCCAGTTCTCATCGGTCCCCGTCCAAGCCCGATGCCCGGTGGTGCTCAAGAACCAGCCGCCCGGCCGCAGCCAGGAAGCGATCTGCTCCAGCAGGGCCGGCTGTTCCTCCACCGGAATGTGGATGAGGGCATACAGGCAGACGACGGCGTCGAAACCACCTTGGGGAAGCCCCAAGGTCGTGGCATCGGCCCGGATGAAGTCGGCGCCCGGCACGAGCTCCCTGGCCCTGCGGATCTGGACCTCACTGATGTCGACGCCCGTCACGTGGTGACCCGCCGCGACCAGAGACCGTGCTACGGGAACCCCGGTGCCGCACCCGATGTCCAGGACGGTGCCTGCCTGAGGGAGGCGACCCAGCAACTCCTCGATCCACGAACCGTATTTCGTCTCGCTGCCGAATGCCTGCTCGTAGCGCTCAGACAGCACGTCGTACCCGCGCCGGACCACTTCCTTTGGATCTTCAACGTTCACGCGCGCACGCTACGGCGCGCCTGTCGGGAGCGCGACCGCTTTTCGCTCGGGTCTCGTGGCCGAGCCTCCGCCTGAAAGGAGACTGGCCCGCCTCTGTGTCAGCTCGTCTGAAAGCGCGCCATTGGCGAAGGTGCTCGGTAGGCGCTGCGAGGATGATGGACGGGTGTTGGTCAGGGTGGAGGCAGTGCGGTTGGTCTGGTCGGGGCCCATGTTCGTCCGAGTGCACTCGGCAGTGGGCACCGCTGTGGTGCTCTGGGAGGGAGCGCCCCATGCGGTGGGGCGAGACCACCATGTCGAGTGGACCGTGGATGAGGACATCGTCTGGGCGGAGAACGCTCGGTCAAGTACCGATGGGACGCCCGAACTGCGTGAAGACGGTGACCGCATCGTCTTTCGTGGCCGGCTGTGTCTCGACGAGGACGCAGGTGCGGCCCTGGAGGTGGGTGGCTCGGTGATCCTGCTGGATCTTGCCGACTCGCACCTGCCCGACGGTGTCGACGGGTCGTGGGTCGAGGTTTGCGTGGCGCCGGACAATGTCGCTGTCTGGCCCTACGACGCCTGACCGCCCTGAGCGGCCAGGCGTCGCGCCCGTGAGCGGGGGACTCGCGAGCCCTCCCGCGCTACCACTGCTCCGCGACCTGCTCGTCCTGACGCACCTCGAACTGGACCGCTGACAGGCGTTGAGGCCGAAGACAGCCGCCCACGACCAGCACGAGCCCCCCACGAACCCCGCCGCACCACCGGCCGGACCCTCGAAAACCAAGATGGAGGGTCCTCAGTGATGATCCGACTGGACCCCGGTCGGTCAGTCGAGGCCTTCGACGATGCGGAAGTCGCGCTCGACGCCGTCCGAGAGGGCGACCAGCGCCTCCTGGTAGGCCGCGCTCTCGCGCGTCGCGACGGCCTGCTCGAAGCTGTCGAACTCGATCAGGATGGTGCGCTCGGCGATTCCGGCGTCGTGCGCGACGACCTGACCGCCTCGGACGAGGACCCGACCGCCCCCGGCCGCGACGGCCGAACGGGCCAGCTCGTTGTAAGCAGCCAGCTTCTCGGGGTCTGAAATGGTGCGGTAGACGCTGACCCAGTAGCCCTTGGGCATGGAACCTCCAGTGGTGGGATGAAGTGCATCTGACTTACGGGTTGGTCGCGGACGAGCGTCGGAGGGCGAGAGCGAGGCTTGTCAGCGTCGTGATCGCCATGGCGCCGATGCCGACCAGCGCCGCGGTGGTGTAGGCGCTGTCCTCGGGGAAGAGGTGGCCGGGGCCGGTGCCCGCGGCGAGAATCAGGCCTCCGACGGCGCTGCCCAGGGAGTACCCGACGCTGCGGACGACGTAGTTGAAGCTCATGGCGCTCGACGTCTCGCTCTTGGGAGTGACGGCAAGGATGACGCCGGGCATCGCGGCCGAGAAGCCGCCGACGCCGAAGCCGAGCACGCCCATCGCCACGAACAGGTCGGCAAGGTCCGACCGCGCCACCGCGAACAGGGCGAACCCGCCGCCGACCACGACGGCGCTGCCGGCCAGGAGCAAGGCGTCGGCGATCCGTGTCCGGACGCGCGGCGTGAGCTTGCCGGCGACGAACCCCAGCACCGAGAACGGGATGAGGACCAGCCCGGCGACGAAGGTCGTCAGCCCGAAGCCGTACCCGGCGCCGTCCGGCGTCTGCGCGTACCGGGTGACGAGCGTGAGCAGGAGGTACATGCCGATCCCGCCGACGAACATGGCGAGGTTCGCCCCGGCGACCGCCGGGTGCCGCAGCGCCCGCACATCGACCAGGGGCGTCGTGCTGCGCAGCTCGATGACGGCCCAGACACAGAGCAGCACCACGGCGACGACGGCGAGGCCCGCCGCCACGGCGAGGTGCCGGATCCACAGACTCCGTTCGCCGGCGAGGATCAGCACCAGGAACAGGGCAGCGGCCAGGACGACCGCGCCTGCCACGTCCACGTGGGCGGAGCGGCCTTCGGGGGCTGCGGGCATGGAGCGCCACGCGGTCAGGAGGGCGGCGGCGGTGACGACCAGGCCGAGGCCGTAGGCGGCCCGTACCCCGCCCAGCTCGGCGAGCAGTGCGGCCAGCGGGTAGCCGACGCCGGCCCCGATGACCGAGACCACCGAGATCAGGGCGATCACGGCCGCGCTGCGCTCCTCGGGGAGGTGGTCCCGGGCCACGCCCATCATCAGCGCCGTCAGCCCGAGCCCGACGCCCTGAGCCGCCCGGCCGACCAGCAGCCACGCGAAGGGCAGCGATAGCACGGTGAGCGCGCTGCCGGCGACGACGACCGCCAGCGTGGCAAGGATCGTGGCCCGCCGGTGTGGGCCGGCCCCGAGTCGGCCAAGGACCGGCGTGGCGACGGCGCCGCTGAGCAGCGCGACGGTCAGCGTCCACTGCGCGCTGCCGAGCGATACGTGGAACGAGGTCGCCACACTGGTGATGAGCGGCGTCCCGAGGCTGGCGACCGCCGCCACGACCAGAGCGATGAACATCAGAGCCGGGATCAGCAACCGCGTCTCGGAACGCGCCACCGGGAACGCCTTCACCGCGACCCCGCCGACCGGCTGCTCGTTCACTGCTTCGGCCCTTCGCGGTCCTGGCTTTCGAGCTCTGCCAGATGCTTCAGCGCCGGAAGGGCAGCCACCAGCGCCTCGACCTCGTCGCCGGTGAGCTCACCGATCAACCGCTCGAACGCGTGGACGCCCGCCTGTCGCCGCGTCCGGACATAGGCGGCCCCGGCCTCGGTCAGGCACACCAACGTGACCCGCCTATCGGACGCGTCCCCCCGCCGCTCGACCAGGCCGGACTCCTCCATCACCCGGACCAGGGCGGTCATCGCGGGCTGGGTGACGCCCTCGACCGCGGCCAGATCGGTGATGCGCCGCGGGCCGGTCCGGTCCAGGGTGGCCAGGGTGGCGGCGGACGTCAGGCTCATGTCCCGAGGCAGACGTCTCGCGGCCCTCGTGGCCAGGCCGTAGAGGGCAGCCCCGATGGCGGCGGACGCGCCAGGAGCGGTGTCTTGACGACTCATGCTCGAAGCATAGCGCTTTTATATTAATAGTCTATGTAAATGCTCGGGACTGGCGCGGGCGGCCCAGACGGCTGGGGGTCGGTGACGTCTCAGTGTCGGCGACAGTCGGCGGCGCGGCTGCGGTTCGCCTGTCGCCGTTGACGGAGGAGGCGTTGGGCTTGCGGGCGGTACTTGGCGTCGTTGGGCACGTGACGCACCGGCAGGGGGCGCGTGAGGCTCGGCTGGTCCTGGCGGGGGAGCGGGAGTTGTCGCGGGCGACGGGCCGTGCGTATGTCGCGCCGGAGTGCGCTGCCGCGTTGCGTACCCGGTCCGGGAGACTGTCGAGGCCGGCGGTGGCCTGGAGCGGGTCGCCGATATGCTGACACGCTGCCATGCCCGGCTGGTGCCTCCGCACTGGGGGCGGATGCGGGCCAGCGAATACCTGCGGTGCCGTAGCATCCACACGATTCCGGAGAAGACCGACAACCACGCCTCCCGCCTGCCCAAAGGCTCACCAGGCGAACCGCCATCCGGCTTCGACGAAGAGTGGTGCAAGCATCGTCCAGACGTTCTAGCCGTTGACTCTGTAATGGAGCGCTGTCTCGCCAGTCGCTTCGCCAAGCTGCCGTGCCATCTCTTCGACGATCAGGTCGGCGGATTCCAACGAAGCAGCGCCCTCGACGGATACGGCCCACGTACCAGCGAGCTCCCATGAGACGGAGATCAGAGCTGTTCCTGTACGGAAGGAGTGATCACCCTCCGCCTCGGCCGGCTCACAGGCCCGTGAGCGAGGCTGGAAGAGCGTCGCGTAGTCGACCCCAGGTAGCGCGGGCCAGTCGTTCCCGCTGGAGGTGCTGATCGTGTACTCCGCCTCGACGAGGCCGTGCGGACGCTCCTGACCGGTGAGCTCGGTGGCATCCCGCGCGTCGTCGTAGGGCATTGGCTCGTTCCCCTTCACTACCCACGGCGCGGGATACCTGGCATGGCACCCCGTGCACCGAGCAGCCGACGTCCCGAACTCCGGGCTCGTCATGATGCTGTGATGCGACGAGGACACCGCGCGCGTTGTGTAGCCGTTTGCGGTCGTCTCCAGCGCCGGCCATCTGGGGCAACGCTCACACGGTCCGCTCTTCGCGAACGTCTCGTCGCCAGGTGCATCGTGGGTGTTCCTCAGCGTCTTGAAGAGCCTTCTAAGCGGCCGCACGAGGCCTCCTTTGGTGACGACCCCACGCGTTGATCACGCAGTCCTGGCGAGTGGGACAGGCTACCCCCGAGGCGGGACGAGCAGCCTTGGTCAAGGGGCGCCGGCCGCATCGTCCTTGCCGAAGCCGGGCGGGCACCCCCCGGGCCCGGCCCCGGCGTACGCGGTTCACGGCCTGGTCCCTCTTCTCGGGGATGACGTGGCGGAAGCTTCGTCGCCGCAGGTAGGCGCGGGTCCGAGAGTTGCTGTCAGCACTGACGCTGTCCGGCGTGGTCCGTGGGCGGCCAGGCCCAGTGGCGGCATCCAAACGCGCTCCATGACGGGCTCGAACTGCGTGGGGGCGGCGATGGAGACGTACACCACCGTCACCGTCACCATCACGGGCGGGACCCCTCGCGCGAAGTCCTTCCCCGCCGGGCAGCCGCCTTGGCCGCGCCGATCGGACTGCCGGTGCCTGGCGGCGGGCATAGTAGGGGAGTGATCACCAAAAGTGATGGGATCGGCGGCGGTGGTGGGGGAGCTGAGGGCGCCGGTGACGAGGATGCGCAGGTCATCGTGGTGGGGGCGGGACCGGCTGGTTCCGCCGCCGCGGTGCATCTGGCGCGAGCCGGTGTGGAGGTGCTGTTGCTGGAGAAGAGCGGCTTCCCCCGGGAGAAGGTGTGTGGTGACGGGCTGACTCCGCGCGCGGTGCACCAGTTGGTGCGGCTGGGTATCGACATCGACGCGCCGGGCTGGATGCGCAACAAGGGAATGCGCTGGGTCTGCGGCGGGCACCAGGTGGAGCTGGACTGGCCTCGCTTGGGTGCTGTCCCCGACTTCGGGCTCACCCGCAGCCGGCACGATTTCGACGACCTGCTCGCCGCCCGCGCGAGCGCCACCGGAGCGCGCCTGCGCACCCATGTGAAGGTGACGGGCACGCTGACCGACCGGGCGGGGCACGTCGTGGGCGTCACGGCCTTGCGTGGGCCGGACGCGGAGCCGGTGCGCTATCTCGCCCCGTTGGTGGTCGCGGCCGACGGCGCCTCGGCGCGTACGGCTGTGGGCCTGGGGTTCGAACGGGACGCGAAGCGGTCGGTCGCGGCGGCCGCCCGCCGCTACTACCGCAGCCTGGCCCGCACCCACGACCCCTACCTGGAGCTGTGGGCCGACCTGCGCTGTCCCCGCACCGGAGCCGACCTGCCCGGATACGGATGGGTGTTCCCCATGGGCGACGGCCGTGTCAACGTGGGCCTGGGAGCCCTGCCGCAGCAGGGCCGGCGCCGGCCTGTGGACCTGCGGGCGGCGCTGGACCACTGGCTGCCCCGCCTGCCCCAGGAGTGGGGCCTGCACGAAGAAAACGCCGATTCCCCCTTGCGCAGCGCGCCGCTGCCGATGGGGCTGAACCGGCGACCGCAGTACCGCGGGGGTCTGTTGCTGGTGGGTGACAGCGCAGGCATGGTCAGCCCGTGGAGCGGTGAGGGTATCGCCCAGGCGATGGAGGCCGCCGAGGTGGCGGCGCAGACCATCGCCCTGGCGCTGGCCCGGCCGGCCGGCCCGCGCCGGGAACACGCGCTGCATCAGTACCCGGCCGAGATCCAGCGTCGCTGGGCGCGCTACTACCGGCTGGGAAACCTCGCGGGCGATCTGCTCTTCTCCCGGTTCGGCTACCGGCCCATCCTCCACCCCCGGGTGATGGCCTCGCCGCATCTCCTGCGGGTCTTGGCACGCCTGCTGACCCACGTCAGCGACGAACCCGCCCAGGACACCACCGACGCCGTCCTGCACGCACTCCTGCGCCTGGTCCCCGTACCCCGGCGATAACCCATGCCCGCCGGCCCGTGCCGCCTCGCGCAGGCCCGCGACGCGAGGCGGATATCCGGCACGCAAGCTGCCCCACCGCTCCTTGCCGGCCCCGGGGGCCTTGTTCTGAGCTTGCCGCCTCGCCGCGTTGGATGGCTGTGTGGTGAGACGACTGAAGAAGAAGCGGCCTCTTTCGCTCTGCCCAAGAGGGTCGTCCTCTCGGCGACGCCGGACGGGTGCGGAGCCCTTCGGGCGTCGTGTGGGGATCAGCGGTGGGTCTGTGGCGGATAGTCGACGGGCTCGAGCGGCGCGGCGGTTTTCGTTCTCACGGCATCCGGGCCGGTCTCGGGTCTTGCGGCGGCGCGGGTGTAGCGGGCGGCGAGGTCTGCGAAGGCGGCGGCCAGCTGGGGCGGACCGATGACGTCGATGTCGGTGTCGAAGCGGCCGATGGTCGCGGCGAGTCCGGTCCACGACCAGGAGCCGAGGGTGAGCCGGCAGCGGTGCGGGTCGAGTTCCTCGACGACTCCGTCATGGGCGAAGGGTGCGACCTCGGAGGCCGGGAGGTGGAGGACGACTTCGCCGCGGCAGGGCCAGTCGGTGGTGGTGCCGTCGTTGCCGCGGAATCGGCTGGTGATGAAGGTGGAGACGTTGCCGCCGGGGAGGTCGCGAGGGGTGAAGCGGGGGCCGGTGGGCGTGCGGGGTCGGATGCGCTCGACGCGGAAGGTGCGCCAGTCCTGGCGGCGGACGTCCCAGGCCACGAGGTACCAGCGTTGGCGAAAGATGACCAGATGGTGGGGTTGCACCCGGCGGGGATCGTCGCTTGAAGTGCCGGGGGCTGGGGTGTAGTCGAAGCGAAGTTCCTCGCGGGCGTGGATGACGCGGCTCAGGTCCATCAGGATCTGAGCGTCGACCTGAGGGGTGTCGCCGGTGGCCTCGGGCGGTTGGACGGCGGTGACGTGCAACAGGTCGATGCGGTGGCGCAGGCGGGTTGGCATGACCTGGCGGAGGGTGGCCAGGGCGCGAGTGGCGTCTTCGGCGACTGTGGTGCCGGCGGCGGCGGTCTGCAGCGCGACGGCCAGGGCGACGGCCTGGTCGTCGTCGAACAGCATGGGCGGCAGGTGAGTGCCGGCCTCCAGGCGGTAGCCGCCGGCCGGTCCTTTGAGGGTCCTGATCGGGTAGTCGAGTTCGCGCAGGCGGTCGATGTCACGGCGCACGGTGCGCGAGGTGATGCCGAGACGCTCGGCGAGATCATCGCCGGACCAGTCACGGGGCGTCTGAAGGAGCGCGAGCAGCGCGAGCAGCCGGGCAGATGTCTTATGCATGGCACCATCATCCCCGGAGTACCGGACACAACCTGTCCTCTACCTCTGCCATCGTGACACACGAGCCGTTCGGGAGGCACCAGCCCCGGTCCGGCAGCCGCCGCTCGGCACCGACGGCCGACGGCGCACATCCGTCACACCAAGGCAAGGAACAGATCATGTCCGTCACGACCACCACCCACCTGAACTTCCGGGGCACCGCACGCGAGGCGCTGGACTTCTACCAGTCCGTCTTCGGCGGACGCACGATCGCCGTCACCTACAAGGACGCGGGCGCCGTGCGGAAGGAGAGCGAGGCGGACTGGGTGATGTGGGGCGAGGTGGCCGGCGACAACGGCTTCCACGTCATGGCCTACGACGTGCCGTCGCAGTTGCCCTGGGACCAGGGCCAGGACCCGTTCTTCGTCTCCGTCCGCGGCGACGACGCCGAGGAGATCGGCGCCCTGTGGGGCAGGCTCGCCGAGGGCTCGACGGTGGTGCGTCCGCTGGACCCCGCGCCGTGGGCGCCGCTGTACGGGATGCTCACGGACCGCTTCGGCGTCACCTGGGTCCTGGACGTCACCGCCCCGTACAACGGCTGATCCGGCCGACCTGACAGGCCTGCGCCGTCCGGGCCGCCGCTGCCCCCTGGCGGTCCGGACGGCGCGGGCACCACCCACCTGGAATAGCGGAAGGAAGCAGTGACCGTCCTCGACAGCCGCGCCCTGAACCGCGCCACTCTGGCCCGCCAACATCTGCTCACGCGCAGCGACACCTCCGCGCCCGAGGCGGTGGCCCACCTGTGCGGCCTGCAGGCGCAAGAGCCCCAGGAACCGTTCATCGGGCTGTGGTCCCGCATGGCCGACTTCAAGCCCGAGCAACTCGACGATGCGCTGACCGGCCGCACCGTGGTACGCACCCACCTGATGCGCCGCACCGTCCACCTCGTCACCTCCGACGACGCACTCGCCTGGCGAGCCCGCCACGACACCATGCTGCGCCAGCGAGTCCTGGGGACCTACCCGCGCGAACTGGCCGGAATCGACCTGGACGAGCTTGCCGCCGCCGGCCGCTCCGTCATGGCCGACCAGCAGCCCCGCACCATGCGCGAGCTCGTACAAGCCCTCGAAGACCGCTGGCCCGACCCACCCCGCCGCGTCCTGGGCGAACTGCTCGTCGCCGCCCTCATCCCCATGGCCCAACTCCCGCCCCGCGGCCTCTGGCAGCAGACCGCGGGCGTACGCAACCTGCCGCTGGCCACCTGGCTGGAGCGGGACATCGACCCCCTTCCCGCCGATGGCAGAGATCCCATAGGGCAGCAACTGCTGCGCCGCTACCTCGCCGCCCACGGGCCCGCCGCCAGCGCGGACCTGCGCGCCTGGTGCGGCCTCGCCGGACTTCCCGCCGCCGTCAAAGCTGCCCGGGAAGAACTCGTCGTCTTCCGCGACGAACGCGGCCGCGAACTGCTCGACCTGCCCGACGCACCCCGCCCCCACCCCGACACCCCCGCCCCGGTCCGGTTCCTGCCGGCCTTCGACAACGCCGTCCTCGGCTACCACGACCGCGGCCGCATCATCGACGCCCCCTACCTCGGTCTGTCCGTCGCGGGCCACCGCATGGTCCTGGTCGACGGACGCGTCACCGCCACCTGGACCGTGCGCAGCAACCAACTGCGCATCAGTCCCCTGCGGCCCCTCACCGCCCTCGAGCAGGAAGCCGTCCGCGCCGAAGCCCAGGACCTGACCACCTTCCTGGACGAGGACATCGAGCACGTCCGACTCGACACCGAAAACTGACGATCACCCAGGTTTCGACGTGACCGGACAGTTCGCACCTCTCGGAGGACCATGAACCCGCGCCTGTCCCGGCTGACCCTGGCGCCGTCACGACTGTGGCACTCGGCCTGGGGGCGGTCGCCTGCACCGGAGGAGACGCGGACCCCGCCCCGTCGAAGACGGCAGGGGGGCAGCGACGGCAGCGGGGGCCGCGTCGGGTGGTGGTACCGGCGCTGCGGCCGGCGTCTCCCCGGCCCGTTCCTCGGCCGCGCCGGTGCCCGCGGCGACCAGGCCGCCGGCCGGTGCCACACGTCCGAGCTGAAGGCGGACGTGAAGATCCAGCCCGACCGCCCTGGCTCGGCCATGGTGATGCTGGTCAACAAGGGCACGCGAACCTGTACGGTCTTTGGGTACCTGGGATCCGGTGGGCTGCTCGCCGACAACAGCCGGGTCGACATGACCACCGCGCGCGTCGCCCAACCCTGGCCGCCGACCCAGATCACCCTGAAGCCGGGGACCACCGCCTTCTCCGGCCTGGCCTGGGCGCCCTGCGGCAAGCCGGACGCCAGCTGCCGGGTCCTGTCGGGGCTGGTGGTGACGCCGCCGGACGAGACCACCCAGCTGACCGCCGCGGTGCTCGGCGCCGACGGAAAGGCCGTCCCGCAACTGACGGTCTCGGCGGCGGCCTGAAGGCCGGTACGCTGCAGCCGTCCAACCAGGGCGTGCTGCTCCCGTAGCGGTGTCCACGCCGTCGCCGGGCGGGCGTGCGCGGGCAACCGCATCGCGTCCACCCGAAAGCCCGCACGTGCGTCGGGCGTGCGGGATGCCCGTCGCCGCACGGACGTTCACTGCCCCTGGGCGGGTACCGAGAACCGGCACACCAAGCTCCGGCCGCGCTTTCAGCGGCCGGGGCTTGCCACATGGGTGGAGGCCTTGGGGCCCTTGCCCGGTAACGCCGGGCGGTGGGTCAGCCGGCTTCTCCGCATCCTGGACGTGGCACTTCCGGCAGGGGCGTAGGAACGGCTTGCGCGAGCGCCCCGGTCCCATTCGCCTACGGTCGTAGGCCGCGCATCAGGTTGGCGACGAGTCCGGCCACGAATTCCTCGGTGACGGGCTCGTCGGGGATCAGTAGCCGGTGGTAGCAGGCGCCCCAGAGCTGGTCGACGACGATGCGCGCGTCCACGTCGGCCCGCAGCTGGCCGCGTTGCTGGGCGCGTTGCAGGACGTCGACGGCCAGGCGGCGGCGCGGGCCGGAGTAGTGCTCGCGGAAGGCGGTGGCGAGGTCCGGGTCGGTCTGCGCCGCGCCGATCAGTTCGGTGACGATGCGGCCGGCCGGGGTGTCCGCGGTGAGGTGGACGAAGGCGCGCAGTTGGTTGAGCAGGTCGGCCTCGATGTCGCCGGTGTCGGGGAAGGCGAGGGTGTTCTCGACCGCGGTGAAGTAACCGTCGAGGGCGAGCGCGCCCTTCGAGGGCCACCACTTGTAGATCGACATCTTGCTGACGCCCGCCGTCGTGGCGACCCGTTCGATGGTGAAGCTTGCCATGCCTTCGTCGAACAGCAGGGTGCCTGCGGCGGCGAGGATGTCGCGTCGCACCTCGTCGGCCGGTCGCCGGCCCCGGCCGCGCCGTACCGGTGCGTCGCCGTCCGGGGTGGTACTGGTCTCTTTGCCTGCGGTCGATGGCCTGGCCACGCGGCCTCCTCGGGTCGGTTCGATGAGTCTTCCCCAGATTATATGGACGCAGCGTCTACATCTCGCTAATATGGACGCAGCGTCCATTACGTGCCGGGTTCCTCCGGCCGCCGGAAGGAGTCCTCCCATGGCCACCAACGACACCCACACCGCCACCCCGCGCGTCGCCGTCGTCACCGGCGGGTCCGGCGGCATCGGCCGGGTCGCCGCCGAGCGCCTGGCCGCCGACGGCCTGGCCGTCGTCGTCTCCTACTCGGGCAACCCCGCCCCCGCCGAGGAGGCGGTGCAGGCGATCGAGAAGGCAGGCGGCACCGCCATCGCCGTCAAGGCGGACGTCGCCGACGAGGCCGAGGTGACCGCCCTGTTCGACGCGGCCGAGGAGCGCTTCGGCGGCGTCGACGTCGTGGTGCACGCCGCCGGGATCATGCTGCTCGCGCCCCTGGCCGAGCTCGACCTCGCCGACTTCGACCGGATGCACCGCATCAACGTGCGCGGCACCTTCGTCGTCGGCCGGCAGGCCGCCCGCCGCGTCCGCTCCGGGGGCGCGATCGTCAACTTCTCCAGCTCGGTCACGAAGATCGCTCTGCCGACCTACACCGCCTATGCCGCCACCAAGGGCGCTGTCGACGCCATGACGCTGATCCTCGCCAAGGAACTGCGCGGCCGCGACATCACCGTCAACGCCGTCGCCCCCGGCCCGACCGCGACCGCCCTGTTCCTGGACGGCAAGCCGGAAGCTGTCGTCGAGAACCTGACGAAGATGTCGCCCCTGGAGCGACTGGGCACCCCCGACGACATCGCCGAGGTCGTCTCCTTCCTGGCCGGCCCGGCCCGCTGGGTGAACGGCCAGGTCCTTTACGCCAACGGCGGCGTCATCTGAACACCCGCCGCCCCACCCCTTCCCGAACGCTCGAAAGGAACGTGAACAGCATGTCCAAGACCGTGCTCATCACCGGTGCGTCCAGCGGCTTCGGCGCCATGACCGCACGCGCCCTCGCCGACGCCGGCCACGTCGTCTACGCCGGCATCCGCCACACCACCGGCCGCAACCGCCCCGCCGTCGCGGAGGCCACCCGCTACGCCCAGGAACACGGCGTCGACCTGCGCGCCGTCGAACTCGACGTCGGCGACCAGGCGTCCGTGGACGCCGCCATCGCCACGATCGTCACTGCCTCGGGCCGGATCGACGTGGTCGTGCACAACGCCGGCCACATGGTCCTGGGCCCGCTGGAGGCATTCACCCCGGAACAACTGCACGAGGTGTTCGACGTCAACGCGGCCTCCACGCAGCGCGTCAACCGCGCCGTACTGCCCCACCTGCGCCGGCAGGGCGACGGCCTGCTGGTGTGGGTCGGCTCGACCAGCACCCGCGGCGGAACCCCGCCCTACCTCGGCCCCTACTTCGCCGCCAAGGCCGCCATGGACTCCCTCGCCGTCACCTACGCCGCCGAGGTCGCCCGCTTCGGCATCGACACCACGATCGTGGTCCCCGGCGCATTCACCTCCGGCACCAACCACTTCGCCCACTCCGGCCGCCCTGCCGACACCACCGTCGCCGACGCCTACGAGGCCCGCTACGCGGGACTGTCGGAGCAGGTCGGCGAACGCCTGGCGGAGATCACCCCGCCCGACGCGGACCCGGCCGAGGTGGCCGCCGCGATCGTGCGCGTCGTCGACACCCCCGAGGGGCAGCGCCCCTTCCGTGTCCACATCGACCCCGTGGACGACGGCGCCGAGACCGTCAACCGCGTCGGTGACCTGGTGCGCAGCGCCTTCTACCACCGCATCGGCCTCGACGACCTGCTCACCCCGCACCTCCCCTGAGCCCGGCCCAGGACGATCGGTACAGCGGTCAGCGGGGGGTTGATCTCGACCTCAGGGGGACCGCAGCGCGGCATCGCCGGGGGGAGTGGCGCGTCCGCGCGGAGCACCCCGCAGGCGCTGTTCCAGGCTCGTCCATTGCCGCCGGCCTCCCCGGAGCCTGGCTGCCAGTTCCTTGATCGGGGCTGTCGTCGGGTGGCCGCCGTCCTCCTGATCCGAATTCACAGGTGGGTGGCGACGCGGACCAGGTCAGCGACTGCACGAAGGCGGCTCTGCGGCGGCCAGGCGATCACCGTCGTCACCGGCGGAGCGTCCAGGACCCGCACCGCCGCGAGGTCCCGGCGCAGGTCAGCGCCGGCCGACTCGGGAATGACCACGGTGGTACGGCCGAGCGCGATCAGCTGGAAGACCTGTGTCAGGTTCCGTACCTCCGCGCCCGGTCCTTCCGGGTAGCTGCCGCCGGGATCGGGCCAGCGGGCCATCGGGAGCTCGGGCAGTGCGGTCACGTCGGCCATCCGGACCTGGGAGCGCATGGCGAGCGGGTGTGAGGCCGGCAGGATCGCGACCTGTCCCTCGGTGTACAGGATTTCGGTGTCGAGCCCGGCTGCCGAGTCGAAGGGCAGGTGCAGCAGAGCCACGTCGGCCTGTCCCTCCTGCAGCAGCTGCCGGTGCTGGTGCGCCTCGCAGATCAGCAGATCGACGGTGGCCGCGCCGGGTTCCGCGGCGTAGGCCTCGAGCAGTTTCGTGAGCAGCTCGCCACCGGTGCCGGATTTGACGGCGAGGACGAGGCTGGGGTGTTCCTTGGCGGCCCGTCGGGTACGCCGCTCGGCCGCGGTCACCGCGCTGAGGATCTCGCGTCCTTCGGCCAGCAGCACGGTTCCGGCCTCGGTGAGCGTGACCTTGCGGCTGGTACGTTCCAGCAGCGCGGTGCCGAGCCGCCGCTCGAGCTGGGTGATCGTGCGGGACAGGGGCGGCTGGGCTATCCCGAGGCGCTGGGCGGCCCTGCCGAAGTGCAACTCCTCGGCGACGGCGACGAAGTACCGCAGCTCGCGTATTTCCATGAGTCCAGGCTAAGACGGCAGGCGGCTGATCGATACCGCTCGGGTATCGCTGCACTACCGAGAGGGTGTTGGTGCCCGGCTGCAGCGCAGGCATGCTCGCTTGCATGAACGAGAAGACGATCGCGCTGGTCACCGGCGCGAACAAGGGAATCGGCTATGAGATCGCGGCCGGACTGGGCGCACGGGGCTGGAGCGTCGGTGTCGGCGCCCGGGACGAGCAGCGCCGGAACGACGCCGTGGCGAAGTTGCGTGCGGCCGGTGCCGACGCGTTCGGCGTGCCCCTGGACGTGACCGACGCCGGGAGCGTGGCCGCCGCAGTCCAGCTGATCGAGGAGCGGGCAGGACGGCTGGACGTACTGGTCAACAACGCCGGCGTTGCCGGCGGCTGGCCGGAGGAACCGACGACCATCGACCTCGAGACCGTGCGGCGACTGCTGGAGACCAACGTCCTCGGCGTCATCAGGGTCACCAACGCGATGCTGCCGCTGCTGCTCCGTTCGGCGCACCCGCGCATCGTCAACCAGTCCAGCCACGTCGGCTCCCTGACACTGCAGACCGCGCCCGGCGTGGACCTCGGGGGGATCAGCGGGGCGTACGCGCCGACGAAGACCTACCTCAACGCCGTCACCATCCAGTACGCCAAGGAGCTGAGCGGCACCAACGTCCTGATCAACAACGCCTGCCCCGGTTACGTGGCCACCGACCTCAACGGATTCAGCGGGACGCAGACCCCCGAGCAGGGCGCGGCGATCGCCATCCGGCTGGCCACCCTGTCGGACGACGGCCCGACCGGCCAACTGTTCGACGACAAAGGCGTCGTGCCCTGGTGACCTGACCGCGGACGCGTTCCTCGTCGATCAGGCCGGGGCCGCCGCGTCGGCCCACGTGCATCCAGCGAAGATCGCTGTTGCTGGGCATGGTCCCGACGAGATCGCCTTCGACGCCGGCGCCGCGCTCGGTGTCCCCGCGCTGACCGCGCACCGTGCGCTCACCGTCGCCGAGGACGGGCCGCGCCTCCAGTTCCTGGTGCTGTACACGGCCGGTCCGGAGGCATGCGCCGCAGCCGCCGAGGACGTCGCCGCCGCAGTACGCGATGGCGCCCTGCCGGTCGGCGAGGAGCACGGCCTGCCACTGACCCGCTTTCCGCTCCACCGGACCGCCGACGCGCACCGCGCAGTGGAGAGCGGCAGATCCCGCCCCGGACCGGCGCTGTCAGCCGCCGGCGGCCTCGGAAGCGTGAAGTGCGTCCAGGAGCGCGGTCTGTTGCTCGGTCAGCTTCCCTTCGACACGGACCTTCGCCTGCTTGAGCAGCCACGCGCCGGGCCGAAAGGACGCGTCGTCGCCCAGGCCGGTGCGGTTGACCGGGCTGGCGACGGTGCCGTCGGCGGCGAGGTAGCCGAGCATCCGGCGATAGGAGCGGTTCCAGTCGGAGTCCAGGCACCACAACGGGTCCATGGAGTGAGCTCGGCGTCCAGGCCGCGGTCGAGCACGTCGGCCGAGCGCTGGCAGGTGCACTGCAAAGTCCCAGTGATCGTCCACAGGTCGCGGTGGTGCGAGGAGTACGGGCCGAGCCGTCACGAACGCATCGGAGCTGCGGTTGAACGGGGTGACCTTCCCAAGTCGCCCTGAACCAACGGAGCTTCGATGTGTCGCCAGTCTGCCACCGGCTGTCTGATCAAGTCGCCCGCTGTGGAAGGCGTGGCGGGATTGTCGCTGATGGAGAGGTTGCGGTTGCTGCCGGATCCACGATCTCGTCGTCGCTCCGCTGGACGAGCAGCCTGCGCCCGGGCCGCCCCGCGATCTCCGGCGGACCGGCCTGCGACGAGGGCATGAGAGCGGGGACGGTGGCACGGAGCCGAGCGTGAACGGGCAAGCGGATCTCCCGCGGGGCGGTCGAACCCGAGGAAGAGCACGGCGGGCCTCGGACACCGGTCGCGGAGGGGGTGCGGTCGGCCTCACGGCCCCAAGCGACTGCGGCACCCGTGGCGCGCGGGGTGACGGCTGATCGGTGGGGCCGCCGCCTTCGCGGCAGCCCTCGAGATCGGTGAGGGGACCTTCGTGGTCCGTCGACAGCTGAGGGTCTACGGCCTCAGTGAGCCGCGGCGGGTCCCCTCCAGGCGTGCGCCGTCCAGGATCGTGCCCACCGTCCTGGCCGCCACCATCACGGCGTCCGACAGGTCCGCGTCGGAGAAGTCCGCGTCGCCGAGTTCGGCCGCGACGAACTTCACCCGGCGCAGGGAGGCGCCGGACAGCCGGGTGCCGACGAGGCGGGCGCGGGAGAACACGGCGTCGTCCGCGTTCGCGCCGCTGAGGTCGGCCCCGCTGAGGTCGCAGAGCCCGGCGTTCACGCGGGTGAGGGTCGCGTTCACCAGCGTGGCCTCGCGCAGGTCGGTGCCGGTCAGGAACGCGTCGGTGAGGTCGCAGCCGCTCAGGTCGCAGCCACGCAGGTCGGCGTAGCTGAGAATGACGTCCTTCAGGTCCACGCCGCCGAGGCCCGCACCGGCAAGCGGAATGCCGGCCAGATCGTTCTCGGTGCCCCAGGGCAGGGTCCACTCGCGCACGAGCGCGCGCCAGTCGCCACCGCCGGCGAGGGCGGCGCGGATGCCCTCGAGGGCGGGGGCGTTCTCCGGGCGGGCCCACCGCTCGCGTACCTCGGTGGCGTGGCTGTTCTCGTCGGTCATGGGCGCACTGTTCCGTTTCTGGGATCGGTCATGGCTGCTGCTTGATCTGGTGCAGGAAGCCTTTCACACGGTCCAGGTGGTAGACGGTCTCGTCGTGCTTCTTGAGGAGCACTTCGAGCCCGCGCTCGGTCATGCCGTCCGGTAGCTTCTCCATCTCCTTCCACAGGGCCTTGCGGACGTTCTCCAGTCCGTTCGCGGCCTGTGTGAGGTCCTGGACGTGGTCGAAGGGGGTGCCGTCCGGCTTGCGGGCCACCACCTCGCCGCCCGCCTCGCGCCGCGCCGCCGAGTAGTGGTTGTGGTTGGGCTCGGAGTTGATGCGGCCGATCGGGTCGGCCTTGATGTTCTCCAGCTTCTGGATGGCGTTCATCGCCTCGTCGCTGAGTCCGAGCCCGCGGTAGGGGGAGAGGCCGAGAGGGTCGGACCAGGTGACCGGGTTGTGGACGTAGGAAGCCGGGTTGGGGGCGGGGAGGAGCCCCAGCGGGTCGGGGGTGAGGTAGCGGGCGGTCTCCGGGTCGTACTGCCGGAAGTAGTTGTGGTGGAGACCGGTCTCGGGGTCGAAGTACTGGCCGGGGAACCGGAGCGGGGTGTAGGCGGTGGCGCCGCTGTTCCACGTGGTGGTGCCCCAGAGCGTGGCGCGGCTGTGCCAGGCCACCCGGCCGGTCTCGTCGACGAGTTCGGTGGGGGTGCCGACGAGGTCGGTGGCGATGGCGAAGAAGCGCTCGTCGACGGCCTCCTGGGAGGCGTCGGCGCCGAGGACGCGTTCGGTCTGGGCCAGCGGCTTGGCGTGCCGGTGGTCCCAGGTGAGGGCGACGGGGCGGGGCAGCTCGGGTGCGGTCGTGACCTGTTCGCACAGGGTCGGGCCGTCCCAGGTGAAGAGGGTCTCCTCGACCACCGTCTTGCCGTCGTCGGCGAGCCGCAGCTTCGCGGTGCGGCGGCCGAGCGGGTCGTACCGGTAGCGCCAACGCGTCCCGTCGGGCGTGGTGACGGCGGTGAGGCGGCTCTCGGCGTCCCAGGTGAACCGCCAGGTGTCCGCTCTTCCGGAGAGCGTGACCCGGCGGCGCAGGGTGATCCGGCCGCCGGCGTCGTGCTCGTACCGGACCGCTCCGGCGCGGGTGAGGGTGGTTCCGGTGTAGCTGCGAGGGCCCGTGGCGTCCTGGCCGGGGTGGCTGCCGGGCCAGGACGCGGAGGTCTGGTTGCCGGAGGCGTCGTAGGCGTACGACTCCTTCCAGCCCGCGGCGGTGACCGTGGTGACGCGGCCGGTGATGTCGAGGCCGTAGCGGAAGGAGCCGCGCAGGGCGTCGTCGAGCGCGGTGAGGTGGCCGTCGGCGCGATAGGTGTAGGCGCGGCGGTTGACGGTGCGGCCGCCCGCGGTCAGGTGCTGGCCGGCCAGCCGCCCGGACCCGTCCCAGGACGTGGTGAGCTCGAGGGCGTCGCCGAAGGCGCGGTGCAGTTCCCGTCCCGCCGTGTCGTGGGTGAAGGAGATCCGCCGGGCGCCGCTGGTGAGCTGGGCGAGCCGGCCGGTGGCGTCGTACGCGTAGCTGGTGACGTGTCCGGTGGGGGTGATGCGGCGGGAGAGGCGTCCGGTGTCGTCGTAGGTGTAGATGAGCGGGCGGCCGTCGACGAGTTCTGCCTTGAGTTCGCCGCGGCGGTCGTACTGCCGGACGAGTTCGCTGTCGGGGCCCTCGGCGCGGACCATCCGGCCGGCGGCGTCGTACGCGTAGGTCGTGACGGCTCCGGCCGCGTCCTTGCGGACGATCCGGTCGAGCGCGTCCCGCTCGTAGCGGATGGTCTGGCCGGTGGGGGCGACGCGGGCGGTGACCTGCCCGACCGCGTTCAGTTCGTAGGCGACGGTCCGCCCGTCGAAGTCGGTCTCGGCGACCGTGCGGCCGGCCCGGTCGTAGGTGTAGTCCCAGGTCAACCCCTGGGGGTCGGTGACCCGGGTGAGGCGGAGGGACGCGTCGTGCTCGAAGGCGTGGCGCGCGCCGTCCGGACCGGTGCGGGCGGCGAGCAGGTCGAAGTGGGTGTACTCGAAGCGGGTCGTGAGGCCGTTCGGATCGGTGTACGCCGTGCAGTTGCCCTCACCGTCGTAGGCCCATGCCTCGACGGTGCCGTCCGGGCGGACGCGCCGGGCGAGTTCGCCGTCCTCGGTCCACTCCAGGGCGGTGACGGCGCCCTGCGGGTCGGTGACGCGGACGAGCCGGCCGTGGGCGTCGCGCTCGCACCGCGTGGTGCCGCCGAGGGGATCGCCGACCTCAAGGGGGAGTCCGGCGGGGTCGCAGCGGAAGGTGGTGACGGCGCCGGAGGGGTCGGTGAGGGTGGCGAGGTGGCCCCGGTCGTCGTAGGCGTAGCGGGTGGTGTGGCCGGCGGGGTCCGTGACGGCGGTGAGGTTGCCGAGGTCGTCGAACTCCTGGCGGGTCCGCCCGCCGTCGGCGTCGATGAACTCCACGGGCAGGCCCCGGTCGTCACGGACGGTGGAGAGCCGGCTGCCGTCGGCCCGGAGGACCGTGAGCAGCCGGCCCTCGTCGTCGTACGAGAAGGCGGTCGTCCGGCCGAGGGCATCGGTGCGGGTGAGGAGGTTCCCGCGGGCGTCGTGGCCGAGCCGGGTGGTGTGGCCGAGCGGGTCGACGGTGGCGAGGACGTGGCAGGCGCCGTCGATCAGATGGCGGGTGACCCGTCCGTCGGCGGTGGTGAGGGTGGTGGTGCGGTGGCCGGTGGCCGGATCGGGGTGGCCGTAGGCGAGGGTGAGCTGGACGTGGCCGTCCTCGCCGCCCTCGCCGATGACCCGGTCGTGCTCGTCGTAGGCGTAGTCGTAGCGGCTGCCGTTGGAGTCGGTCCAGGTGATCACCCGGTGCCGGTCGTCGTAGGCGAGGGTGAGGGTGGCGCCGGAGGGCTTGGTGACCGCGGTCAGGTCGCCGTCGGTGTGGCCGTAGCGGACGAGTTCCTGTCCGGTGCCGTCGGGAAGGCGCAGGGCGAGGCGTGTCACCCGGCCGTTCTCGGTCGTGACGTCGACGTGGTAGCCCGCCGTGTGGACGAGGGCGAGCGGGGTTCCGTCCTCGGTGCGGTCGACGGTGACGGCGTTGCCGTTGCGGTCCACCGTCCGAACGAGCCATGCCTCTCCGTCGCCGCCCGGTTCGGTGCCGGCGGGCGCGGCGAAGTGCCGGGTCAGACCGGTGTCCGGATCGGTGAGCGTGTAGTCGCCGGACTCGTCGCGGGCGAGCGGCCGACGGCCGGTGCCGGACTCGGGGAGCGTGGGGAGACCGGGCACGGGGTGCGGGTAGGGGAGCAGGAGTCCGTCGTCCGTGACGTGGACGACCCCCTGCGCGTCGATCTCCAGGTGCTCGTCGACGGTGGAGGACCACGAGGGGCCGAAGAAGCGTCCGGCGGTGTAGCCGGACTCGACGCGTCGGGTGAAGGTGAGCGGGAGGGTGCCGGGGAGGGAGACGTCGGTCTGGGGCAGGAACATCCGGCCCGAGGCCAGGTCCACCGGGTCGGTCTCGTCGACGAGTCGGTGGGCGTCGGGGCGGTTGTGGGTGCCGTTCGGCGACCCGTCGATCAGGCGGCGGGCGCGGTTGGCGTCGGACGCCAGGTCTGCTCCCTCGGCCGCGACCCGGACGCCCTTGACGGCCGCGCCACCGCCGGCGGTGGCGGCGGTGAGCAACAGGTCGGGGACGAGCCGGCCGAGGCCCTCCGCCGGGTCCTTCATGAAGTTGTCGAGCATCTGCTTGCCCGTGCCCCACGGGTCGTTGGCCATGAGGACGAGGCCGGAGGCGAGGCTGTTGAGCTGGGTGAAGTACTCGGCGGGGTGGGTGAGGTTGTACGGGTCGGTGGGGTTGACGCTCCGGACGAAACTGAGCAGTCCGGCCGTGCCCTTGACGATGCCACCGCCGAAGTGCGTCTGCATCACCTGCAGTTCGTCGAGGCCGTCCATGGCCTGCTCGGCGTACGAGGGCTTGGGAGGGGCCGCGTCCCGGGCCGCCCGAATCGCCGTGCGGGCGGTCTCGGCGGCGGCGTTGCGCTGTTTCCGGGCCTCGGCGAGGATCTCCTGCGCCTCCTCCATCAGGGCCTTGCCGGGGTCGCTGAAGGCGCCTGGCCTGGGTGGCAGGGAGGCCGGGTTCCGCTTGTCGGCGGGTTCGGCGTTGTACCGGTCGACGGCCTTGTTGTAGTCGTCGACCTTCTTCTGATGGGCGTTCGCCGCGTCCTCGGACGCCTTGGTGCCCTGCTTCCACTTGTCGATGGCCGTCTGGGCCTGTCCCTGGGCCCACTCGACGGTGAGGCCGAAGCTCGCCAAGGCGTCGGCGGCCTTGCCGAAGGCGTCCGCGCCCTTGAACCACTTCGGCGGCTCGACCGCCACCTTCTCCCGGAAGGCGTCCGCGGCCTCACCCTTCACGGCGGACGCGTCGAGACCCTTGAGCCCCTGACCCACCTTGTCGAAAGAGGACTGCAGGTCGCGCAGGTGGGAGGCGGTCGAGCGGAGCTTGGACGGGCTGCCGTAGATCAGCTTGGTCTTGTCCTCGGTCTGGCCGAGGTCCATCTCGTCGACCTCGGCGCCCATCCGGTTCGCCACCGAGCGCGACTGCTCGCGCACCCAGTCCGCACCGGACTCCCAGCCGACGTCGTCCAACCGGTCCGCGGTCCAGTTGCCGGCGTCCTCGACCCGGTTGCCGACCCACTCGACCCCGTCCTCGACCGCGTCCTCGACGACGTCCGGTGTGAGGTCGCTGATGAAGTCCCCGATGCCCACGCTCAGTTCCCCCCGGTGTTCCGCTGCTGGGCCCTCTCCTCAGGGGACGGGCCGAACGTCTCGTCCACCGCACGGTCGAAGTCGCCCTGGTCCACCCCGAGGAGCTCGTTGAGGATCCGCGCCCGGCTCCCGCCCTCGCCCTCCGTGAGGACGGCCCGTCCGGTGTCCTTCCAGGTCTGCGCGATGTCGTCGCCGGCGCGGTCGAAGGACTCGGCGCTCCAGTCGGGGCTGAGGTAGTCGGGCGTGAACACGTCGCCCCAGTCCTGTTTGACGATGTCCGCCTCCGAGGCGTGCGGGTTGCCCACGGCGGAGTTCACAGCGATCTTGAAGGTGCCCTGGAGGTACTGGTCCTCCTCCCAGACGATTCCGGCGGCCAGCCCCAGCGTCGCCGCGAGGGTGTTGGCGTCCTGGATCTGCGCTCGCACGCCCCATTCCCAGCGCTCGCAGTAGTCCTCGAAGTCGGCCGACAGACCGTGGTGTCCGGCCTCCATGCCGGTCATCGAGAGCTCGGAGAACCCCTTGCCGAGCACGGAGCCGGTGCCCGTGCCGATGTCGCGGAGTTCGGCGGTGGCCGCCCGGATCCCCTCGGTGATCCGCTTGATGCTCTCCTGGTCGAACCGCAGGTTCTCCTGCCCGCCCCCGCTCATCGGGCGTCACCGCCGGCGGTCGGCCCCGAGGCCGCGGCTGGGCCGTCGGCCGGAGAGGGCGTCGGCCCGTCGGTCGGGACGTCGATCGCCACGTCGTCGGGCACGATGCCCCGGACCGGCGGGAAGGCCATCGCCCCCTCCGGATCGGCGATGTCGACGGCCACCCCGGCGGGCACGCCCAGGGCGGGGACGATCTCGTCGAGCAGCCGCGCGCCGCGCAGCGCCGCGTAGTCCCAGGTGCGGGTGGCGTCGTCCGCCCGCGAGCCGGGGGCGAGGGAACGAGCCCGGGCGAACCGGGCGAGCGCCGCCTCGTCGGTGAAGGCGCAGATCCAGCGCACCCCACCGAGCTCCGCCGTCCACAGACCGCCGGAGTCCACCGGGACGAGGACGAGGGCACGCCGTAGCTCCCCCACCAGCTCCCTCGGATCGCCGAGCCCGGCCCGCCGTTCGGCGATCCGTTCCGCAAGTGCCGTCGCTCCGCCCACCGACCCGCCTCCCCGACGTCGTACCGGGCCTCCCCCGTTTCACGTGTGTACACGCTTTCCCTCTCCGTATGGTTCCCCGGATCGACCGTACGAGCACTCGCCCGTCGGGATCCCGGTGGGGACGCCTGCCCATCGGAACCCCGAACCGGATCCGGTGGGGACACGCGCCCCACGCACGCGAGGAGCCCCGGCGACACCGAAGCAGCCGCCCACCGGGACGCCGGTTGACGCCGCCGCCGAGGGGTCCTCCGTCCGCCGAATCCCCGGACGGACCCGCCATCTCCGGTACGCGGGGCCACGGTTGAAGAACCGGGGTTCTCCCGTCGCGTCGAGCCGGATCACCTGCCGTACGCCTTCTTCTCGAGCAGGAGGCCCGCGTCGAGGACGCCGTCCACGATCCGCTTGGGCGCGACGGTGGGAAGTCTCGGGTCGTCGTCGAAGGTGCCGCCCACGTCGGAGTGGCCTCCGTCGAACCAGGCCTCCTCGATGGGCGGGCCCGGCGCCCCCGGCTCCTTCGGCGGCAGGACGAGGTGCTCCTCGTACGGTCGGCGCTTCTCGTCGGTGGAGACGGCGTGGCGGACGCGTGCCACGTCGGGGGTCGCGTGCGGTACGAGGTTCTCCGCCCCGGGCCGCAACAGGCCGACTTGAGCAGGCCGGCCAGGGCGCGCGGTGTACGTGCTGCCGCTGAAGCCGAAGAGGTGGATCCGGTCGCCGGGTGCGTAGGCTGCATCAGGTACGTGTACGACTCGGCATCAACTGGCTGATCGCATGCGTGAGGCGATCAGCGGGGCGACCGACGGCCTCGCGGGGTCCTGTTCGAGGGCCACCATCGACGCGTACGACCAGCGGGCCGGTGAGGAGCCACCGACCCGGGTGGCGCGGTGATGATCAGGGTGCGACGGAGCGCTGGAGCCCAGGCCCGTCAGACCGCCACCCAGGTCCTTCGAGACTACGAGGTGGTCACGTTTGCCGTCCGGCTGGACGGGTCGGACGCCGACCCCGCTCCAGCGCGGCGAGACCATACCGCTGTGACCGTCAAGGTAATGATCGCGTCGGGCGTCATGGCGGGGCTCGTCGACGTGCATTGCCTCGACCCGGATCTCTGCATCCTCCCCGGCCTGATCGAGCTGGACGCCACCGTATGGCCCAGGAACAGCTAGTACTCCAGCAGGACTTTGGTGTCTGACCTGGGGCGATGCCGGGCGGCTGGAGTGTAGCGGGACGGAAGCTGGTCAGGGGCGGTCTCGAAGAGACCGCCCCTCGATCGTGCGACAGCGTCGCTGGTAGTGACAGCGGCGGGGCAGCCTCCTCGCGTGATCACCGGGCATGCTGCCGAGCAGTGGAACCTGGAACTGGACGACCTCTTCGTGACCATCGGCCACCGTTTCGGCCGAGTCGAGCTCCGTCGCCGCATACGCGACTACGTACGCGGTCTGCTCGCCCCGGTGGCTCGCAAGAACAGTTGGCAGCTGGCCGAGCAGGCCGGCCATGCCACTCCTGATGGTTTGCAGCACCTGCTCGCCGGTGCCAAGGGGGAGCCCGACGACGTCCGCGACGACCTGCAGGGATACATCGCCGACAAGCTCGGCGAGGACAATGCAGTCCTCATCATCGACGACACTGGTTTCATCAAGAAGGGCGTCACTTCCGCCGGAGTACAGCGCCAGCACTCCGGGACCGCCGGTCGCACCGAGCGCCTACGCCACCACCCACGGCCGGGCCCTGGTGGACCACGATTTCTACCTCCCGAAGTCCTGGACCGAGGACCGCGAACGCTGTCGTGCGGCCAGAGTCCCCGACGAGCGGGAGTTCGCCAGCAAGGGCGAACTGGCCCGGCGCATGGTGTTGCGATGCCTCGCCTCGCCGCTGCCCATCACCTGGGTCACCGCGGATTCCGCCTACGGACAGGAGAGCCGCTTTCGCCGGCCTCTGGAACAGTCGGGTGTCGGCTACGTACTGGCCGTGCCCAAGTCCCAGTACACCGTGGACTGTCCCCGCATCGACGGCTTGTTCGCGCAGGCCCGGGCGAAGCGTGGGAGAAGATCTCGTGCGGTGACGGCGCGAAGGGCCGGCGCGTCTACCACTGGGCGGCGGTGCGGCTGCCGACCGTCGCCGAGTTCGACTACCAGGGCGAGGTCCCCCACCGGATGCGGTGGGCCCTGGCCCGGCGCAGCATCCGCAAGCCCGACGAGATCGCTTACTACCTCGCTTACGCCCTCTTGGAGACCACCGTTCAGGAGTTGGTGCGGATCGCCGGGACGCACTGGGCGATCGAGGAGTGTTTCCGGGCCGCTAAGAACGAATGCGGCCTGGACCAGTACGAAGTTCGCCGCTACGTCGGCTGGTATCGGCACATTACCCTCGCCATGCTCGCGCACGCCTTCCTGACAACACGGCACACCAGCCCCGGGAAAAAGGGGGTGGAACAGGTGAGGCACTCGGGGCTGTCAGGCTCACAGTGGCGGAGGTTCGACGACTCCAATGGCACCAGAGAGCCCCCCCGCCAGCTAACCGGGCCTCAGCTTGCCGGGTCTTTGGGTCGTGAAGCCTCTCACGAGGGCGTCGCAATGCGGCTTCGGGTCCCCCCTCGGGGCCGCCGCCACGCCACTCGATCGGCGGGTGCCGTAACTCCGCGAGGTCTGCCGCGGGGGTCGGCTCGGTCGCCCGGCCGCAAGGGGTGCGGGGCGACCTGGTCTGAAGAGGGCGGGCTTTGCCCTATTTCGTAGACACTCGACTGCTACGCAACCAAGTCCAGGGTAGTGACGGTCGTGATGTGCTGCCGCTCGTGGTCGGTCGGACTGCGGTAACCGAGGGCGGAGTGCCGCCGCTCGCGGTTGTACCAAGCCATCCAGGAGAAGACCGCGATGCGGGCCTGCGCCCGGGTCACCGAGCGTGAGCCGTAGAGCAGTTCACGCTTCAACGTGGCGAAGAAGGACTCCGCGAGGGCGTTGTCGTAGCTGGAGCCGACCCGGCCCATCGAGCGGCGTGTCCCGTGAGTCCGGCAGACATCGGCGAACGCCGCCGACGTGTACTGCGTGCCGCGATCGGAGTGGAACACCACGCCTCGCACATCACCTCCCCGGACATCCACAGCGGCCTGGACCGCGTCGACGACCAGGCCGGCACGCATGTGCTCGGCCAGCGACCAGCCCACGACCCGCCGCGAATGCATGTCGATCACCGTGGCCAGATACATCCACGCCCGCAGCGCGCTGGAGCAGCGGCCGGTACTGGCTGAGGGTGTCCACGTGGTAGGCGGCGACGCCGAGCCGCGTGACGTCCCACGGTTCCAGGGCGTGGAGGCCGGCGTAGGCGCGTTCCACCCGCTTCCGCACACCGGCGCCGCGACGCACCACGTCGCCCCAGGCGTCCTGGTAGATACGTGAGCACGAGGGCACCAGGTCGCCCAGTGAGCCGAGCAGCTCGTGAGTCCTCTCCCACCAGACCTCGTCACTCGCGTACTGGTTGATGGCAAGCAGCAGGTCCACCAGACGGATGAGCACCTCGGCCGGCTCCCGCGGCCCGCTGTCGCGCATGCTCTCGATCGCTGCGAACACCTGCCGCTGCGAAGACCGGATGTCCCCGTCCGTGAAGAGCGCGACGTAGCCCGACGTGACCACCGAGTCGGGGGAGGCGTCGGTACCGGACCCGGTGCCCGAGAGGAGTAACTGCTGCGCGTGCTTCAGCATGCCGGAGTGACCGGCGATGTACGCCGCGCTGCCCAGCCTCCTGGACGCACCGCCTCATGAGCACCCGTCATGCGGTAACGGGCGCCTCCCGTGGGGCCGGTCGCCGCACCGGCACCGACGCCGTCCAGAGCGCCGTGCAGCAGCACCGCACGGACTTCGTCGCTGAGAGCTTTGATCCGGGTGCCGTACACCTGCTGGAGACGCTGGGGGAGCGGGATGCCGGCGTACCCGAAGAGTGCCTCAGGTGTGTGCCCCGTGCGGTTGCCCCGCGCATACGACGGCAGCTCCAGCAGGGCCAGCGGGTTGCCCTGGGCCGCCTCCAGAATCAGACCGCGGATCCGGGAGTCCAGCTCCGGGTGGTGCCTGTCGAGGAGTTGTCCTGATGCCGCCCCCGACAGCGTGGGCACCGCGAGTTCCGGAAGTGCGGCGGTGTCGAAGCCCGAGGGCAGGCCGGAACGCAGGGTGACGACGAGGTTCACCGCGCTGCCGGTGAGCCGGCGCCCCACGAATCCGCACACCTCGGTGCTGGAGGTGTCGAACCACTGGCCGCCGTCGTCGAGTACCAGCAGCAAGGGCTTCTGCGATGCCACGAGGGAGGAGAGCTCGAGGACGGCGATGCCGAGGGGCATGACCGAGGGAGGAGAGCCCTCACCCCGGCCGAAGACGACGTCGAACACCTTCCGGTGGCCGTCGTCGAGCCGGTCGATGGAGGAGAGCAGCGGGTACAGGAACTGGTGCAGGCCGCCGAACGGCAGCTCCGACTCGGCCTCGACCCCGGCAGCCCTGATCACCCGGTGCTCCTCGCCCGCGGCGAGGCCGTCGACGTGGTCCAGCAGGGCGCTCTTGCCCACACCCGCGTCGCCGCGCAGGACGAGGGCTTGGCCTCCGGCGGCCGCCACGAGCTCGGACAGCACCGACTGCTCGCGTTCGCGGCCGACCATCGCCCCGTCGATCGACTTCGTCGCCCCCTACATCCTTCCCCGTTGAACCGGCCCGGCTCGAACGCCCCGCGGTTCACGCGCACGCTCGGTGCCGTCGCCCGCACCGCGCCTGTGCCCGTGGCGTCACGCCACCCTGCGAGCCGCCGTGCGGCAACACTGGATATCCACGAGGAACCCCGTCACGTGGTATGGCCGAAAACGTTCTTGATGCGCGGGCCGCTCCCTGCAGCGTTCTCCGGCGGAGACACGTGGAGACACCTGTTCCTCGATCGAGGGCCCTTGCCGGGTCAGGACGCTCCGGTGCCGTGCAGAAACGTGTCGACGACGACGTCGGCTGCTCGGCCGGGGCTCAGCCCGGGGCTCTGTCGGGACACCAGGTTCATGAGCTCGGGCAGCAGCGCGCTTGCCCATCCTTCGGGAAGGCCGGGACGGAGCAGTCCTTCGTCGGTGGCGCGTTCGAGGAAGGCGTCGACTTCGCGGACGGCGGCGTCGCGGCGTGCGTGGACGGTGTCGTCGGCGAGCATGCGCGTGAGGTCGACCGGCCAGGTGCGGTTGACGGTGATGATGTTCTCGACGTAGCGGTGCAGGGCGACGGCGACGGGTGCTTCGCGGAGCCGTGCGTCCTCGATGGCTTCTTCGATGGCCGTCAGACGGGCTTTGTAGACGGCGGCGAGGAGGGCCTCGCGGGAGTCGAAGCGCCGGTAGACGGTGCTCCGGTCCACGCCGGCCTCGGCGGCGATGGCCGCCATGCTCGCGCCGGGATCGGCGGCGAGCATCCGTGCCCCGGTGGTCAGTACGGCTTCCAGATTACGTGCTGCGTCGGCTCTCACCGCCCCGATTCTAGCCAGGAACTGTGGAACCTGAGAAACCTAACGCCACTGCCATGTAGAGAAGCGCTCATTAAGTGCTACATTGATGTGGCAGATACTTCAGAAAGGGCAACTCTGATGTTGAAGTCATCATCGTCCTCGTCCCCCCGGGCAGGTGGGGTGGGCGCCGCCATGAGCGCATTGGTCCTCGCGGTTCTCCTTGCGGCCCTCGACCAGACCATCGTGTCCACGGCACTGCCCCGGATAGCCCAGGACCTGAACGGGTTCGACGACATCGCGTGGGTCAGCGCCGCCTACCTCCTCGCCTCGACGGCCGTCACACCGATGTGGGGAAAGCTCGGCGACATGTTCGGCCGCAAGCGCCTCTACCTGACCGCGACCACGGTCTTCCTGGTCGCGTCGGTGGCCTGCGGCCTGGCGCAGAACCTGCCCGAGCTGATCGGAGCCCGGGTGCTCCAGGGCGTGGGCGGCGGCGGCATGATCGTGCTGACCTTCGCCCTGGTCGGCGACATCGTCGCCCCGGCCGAACGAGGCCGCTACCAGGCGACGTTCGGTTCGGTCTACGGCGTCGCCAGCATCGTCGGCCCCCTCCTCGGCGGGGTCTTCACCGACCAGCTGTCCTGGCGATGGGCTTTCCTGATCAACCTGCCCATCGGCGCGCTGGCCCTGGTCGTCGCCGCGCGGGCGCTGCCCGCGGGGACCAGGGGAGCCAAGGCCCGCATCGACTGGCTCGGCGCCACCGTCCTGGCAGCGATCGCGACCGGCCTGGTCCTGATCACCTCGTTCGGCGAGCGCTGGGGCTGGGGCTCGCCGGCGATCATCGGCCTCGTCCTCGCCACGATCGCGCTGGCCGCGCTGCTGGTGCCCATCGAGCGCCGCGCCGCAGCCCCGGTCCTGCCGCTGGCCATGCTCGGCTCCCGGACCGTGGTCTTCTCCTCGCTCATCGGGTTCTTCGCCAACGCCGCGATGTTCGCGGTCCTGGTCTACCTGCCGACCTACCTCCAGATCGTCCACGGCGTCTCGGCCACCCTGTCCGGCATCCACATGCTGCCGCTGGTCGCCGGCCTGGTCATCAGCCAGTCCCTGGCCGGACGCTGGGCCGCGCACATCGATCGGCTGCGGGTGATCCTGCTCGCGGGCCTGGCCGCGAACCTCGCCGGGCTGCTCCTGCTGGGCACGATCGGGGCCGCCACCAGCACCTTCGCGCTGAGCGCCTACTTCCTGATCACCGGAGTCGGCATCGGCATGGTGCCCATGGTCGTACTGACCACCGTCCAGAACAGCGTGCCCACCGCCGACCTCGGTGCCGCCAGCGCCGTGGTCACCTTCGCCCGCTCCATCGGCGCGGCCTTCGGAGTCGCCGTCTTCGGCACCTTGCTCAACAGCGGCTTCGCCGCCCGCACCAGCGGCCTGCCGGCCACGGCAGGCTTCGACGCCGCCCGCCCCGACACCATCGGCCGGCTTCCCGCGGCGCTCCGCGACACCGCGCTGGACGGCTTCGCCCACGCCACGGCCGCCGGATATCTGTGGATCGCCCCCACCCTGGCCGCCGGAATCCTCCTGGCCGTCTTCCTCAAGCCCGCCCGAAAGCCCGGCGCCACGGCGCCGGCCACCCGGTCCGCTCCCGCCAAGGACACCGTCCAGACCGCCTGAACCACCCCACAGCACGCCAACACCGAGCATCGGAAAGAGAGAAAGCACATGATCACCTACGACCGGCTTTTCATCGGGGGCTCCTGGGTGGAGCCGAGTGACCCGGAGCTGCTGGACATCGCCTCGCCGCACGACAGGTCGGTGGTCGGTCGGGCCGCTCAGGCGCGCCCGGCGGACATCGACCGCGCGGTCGCCGCGGCGCGGGCGTCGTTCGAGGCGGGGGAGTGGTCGCTGACCCCGCCGGCGGAGCGGATCGCCGTCCTGCGCGGGTTCAACGCCCTGCGCGAGCAGAACGCGGAGAAGATCGCGCACCTGATCTCGCTGGAGAACGGGTCGGCCGGATGGTTCACCCGCGCCGGACAGCCCGGTCTCACCCGCCAGGCGAACGCCTACCTGAAGGCGGCGGAGGAGTTCGCCTGGGAGGAGACACTCGCGCCCTCCGACCCCACCTCCCCGGTACGCAGCGTGGTGCGCCGCGAGGCGGTCGGCGTCGTGGCCGCGGTGATCCCGTGGAACTCCCCGTTCTCCTCGGCCACCTCGAAGATCATCCCTGCTCTGCTCGCCGGCAACTCCGTGGTCCTCAAGGTGTCCCCCGAAAACTCGCTGAGCATGGGCTTCCTCGCTGAGCTGCTGGAGCAAGTGGGTCTGCCGGACGGTGTGATCAGCGTCCTTCCCGCGGACCGGGAGACCAGTGAGTACCTGATCTCCCACAGGGAGGTCGACAAGATCGCCTTCACCGGTTCGACCCGGGCCGGCCGCCGCATCGCCGCCATCGCGGGGGAGCAGCTCAAGCGGGTCAGCCTGGAGCTGGGCGGCAAGTCCGCCGCGGTCATCCTGCCGGACGCCGACATCGACAAGGCCGTCGCGGGCCTGAAGTTCGGATCCCTGCTCAACAACGGCGAGTCGTGCATCGCCCAGACCCGCATCCTGGCCCCCCGCAGCCGGTACGAGGAGGTCGTGACCGCGCTGAAGGACATGGTGGAGTCGCTGAAAGTCGGCCATCCGGACGACCCCGACACCTTCATCGGCCCGATGATCCGACCCGACCAGCAGGAGCGCGTGCGCCACTACATCCGGCTCGGCATCGACGAGGGCGCCCGCCTGGTCACCGGCGGCCCGCAGATCCCCGAGGGGCTGGAGAAGGGCAATTACGTCACCCCGACCGTCTTCGCCGACGTCGACAACGCGATGCGCATCGCCCAGGAGGAGATCTTCGGCCCGGTCCTGGTCGTCATCGCGTACGAGGACGAGGGCGACGCCGTCCGCATCGCCAACGACTCCGAGTACGGCCTCTCCGGCGGCGTCTGGTCCTCCGACGAGGAACACGCCCTGGCGGTCGCCCGCCGCGTCCGCACCGGCACCGTCACCGTCAACGGCGCTTCCGTCGCGTTCGACGGCCCGTTCGGCGGCTTCAAGGCCAGCGGCATCGGCCGCGAGTACGGAGCGGTCGGCCTCGGCACCTACACCGAGTACAAGACCATCACTGTCTGACCTCCAGCCGGGGTTCCCTGGCCGGTAGCCCCACTGAGCAACCCTCCGGCTCGTCCCGACTCGGGAGAAGTCCACGGCTGCATACGTAAGAGTCTCGGCACACTCTCCCGGCCGTCAGGAACGGCACGGGACGACAGAGAAAGAAGCAAATATGAACCTCAATCTCACCGGAAAGCGCGCGCTCGTCACCGGCTCGAACTCCGGGCTCGGTGAGGCCACCGCGAAGCTGCTGGCAGCCGAGGGTGCGGCGATCGTGGTGCACGGGCGGGACAAGGAACGTACGGAAAGGGTCGCGCAAGACATTCGTGATGCCGGTGGGATCGCCACCACGGTGGTGGGCGACCTGGCCGACAACGAGGCCGCCGCCGACGTCGCCCGCGCGGCGACCTCGGAGGGACCCGTAGACATCCTCGTCAACAACGCCGGCTTCTACCGACACCTGTCGTGGGCCGAAGCGAGCCCGGACGAATGGCGGGACACCTACAACATCAACGTCGTCTCGGGTGTCCGGATGATTCAGCACCTGGTCCCGGCGATGCGCGAGCGCGGCTGGGGGCGGGTGGTCACGATCGGCGGCGGCCTCGCCTCCCAGCCGATGAACACCCACCCGCAGTACAACGCCACCCTGGCGGCCCGGCACAATCTCGCCGTGTCCCTGGCCCGTGAACTGAAGGGCACCGGCGTCACCTCCAACGTGGTGTCACCCGGAGCCATCCTGGTCGAGGCCACCAAGGAACTCGTCACGGAGATCGGTCCCGCCCGAGGGTGGGGCGACACCTGGGAAGAGATCCAGCCCAACGCCGTCAACGCGCTCATCCCCAACGACCAGGAACGGTTCGGCGAGCCGGACGAGATCGCAGCAGCCGTGGCGTACCTGTGCAGCGACTACGCCCGGTACGTCAGCGGAGCCACCATCCGCGTGGACGGCGGGCTCATCCGATCCGCGTTCTGAGCCGGACGCGGACTTCACGCCGCCACTGGGCCCCGGAAGACGGCGGGCTACCCGGCAGCGCCGTCCGGGGAGGTGGGCACGGGCGTGGCACCGGCCTCGCCGATGACCGGGCGGAGCGTGTCGGCGAGGAGGTCCGTCAGGCGTTCGTTGTCGGCCGCAGCAAGAGCGGTGGTGCCCACGACGCTGCGCAGCAACCACGTACCGGCGACCAGCGCGAGTACGAGCTGAGCTCGCACGCCCGCGTCGAAACCCTCGAACAGCTGCCAGGGTTGACCCGTCGGTACAGTCGGCGGACCGAGCGCCTGCGGTCGATGCTGGCCGCGGTCGGCCTCGTGCTCGCCGGTCGTGCCGGTGCCCGCATGGCGAGCGTGTTCGGTGTGTCCGTGAGCCGCAGCATGGTGCTGCGGCTGGTCGAAGCGTTGCCCGAGCTTGAAGTTCCGGCCCCTCGAGTGGTCGGCGTCGATGAGTACGCGACTCGCAAAGGGCGCCACTACGGGACTGTTCTGGTTGACGTCGAAAGCCGGCGTCCGGTGGACCTGCTGCCCGACCGGGAGGCGTCCAGTCTGGCGGCTTGGCTCGCGAAACGACCAGGGGTGGAGGTGGTCTGCCGTGATCGGGCACCATTCTTCGCCGAAGGTGCCACGGCCGGGGCACCGCAGGCGGTGCAGGTCGTGGACAGGTGGCATCTTTGGCACAACCTGAGCGAGGCCGCAGAGCGGTGCGTCGCGGACCACCGCGGATGCCTGCAGGTCCTGGGACCGGATCCAGCCCAGCCTGCCCCCGAGCCGGAGAAGTTCGAGGGCCCCTCGGGCTCGCCCTGGCCGAGGGGACACCGCTTCGCTGACCGCACTCGTGTCAACCATGCGACCGTCCACGAACTGCTGGCGGCCGGGCTGAGCCGGAGGGCGATCGGCCGCCAACTCCGTAGGGCCTCGCGCACCGTCAAGCTCTTCGCCGACGCAGCCACCCCGGATGACCTGTTCCAGGGACAGTGGCAGGGCCGGCCATCCAAACTCGACGTCTTCAAGCCCTACCTGGATGACCGCTGGAACCAGGGCTGCACGAACGCCTGGAGGGTATGGGAGGAGATCGTGCCGCTCGGCTATCAGGGCAGCTACCAGCGGGTTCACGCCTATTTCCGGGAGAAGCGGCTCTCGTCAGGCCTCGTGACGGCTCGGCCACCGTCACCCCGGGTCGTCGCCGGATGGATCCTCCGTCGGCCGGAGACCGTCACCGAGACGGAGCACCTTCGGCTCAAGGCCGTTCTGGTCCACTGCCCTGAACTGGACGCCCTCACCGGCCACGTCCGCTCCTTCGGTCAGATGCTCAGCGAGCGCCAGGGCGAACGGTTGCCGCAGTGGCTCGATGCCGTCCGGCGCGACGACCTCCCTGGCCTCCATACCCTCGCCGCAGGCATCGACCGTGACCGTGACGCCGTGATCGCCGGCCTGACCCTGCCTTGGAACTCAGGCGTGGTCGAAGGGCACGTCAACCGGATCAAGATGCTCAAGCGGCAGATGTTCGGCCGAGCCGGCTTCACGCTGTTACGCAAGCGCGTGCTTCTGGCCTAGAAACTGACTGCCCTAGGGCTACTTCAGGAGCCGGAAGCCGGGCTGTCGAGCCCACGCTCTGAGGAATTCTGCTGAACCGTACACTGCAGGCCAGGGATCCGTCATGGTTGCGACGATGCCCGGAAGGCCAGCCACGATCGGCACTTGATCCTCACGAAGTTCGGCGTTGGCGACGCCGCCAATCACGTCCATGACAGCAGCGGTCAGCAGGGCTGTGACGACGTGGTCGACAGGCCTGTTGCAGAACGCTGTGACGTCGACAGCGTGGGTTGGAGTGAAGCCGATGAGGGGTTCCTGGTCGACTTCGTCGGCGTGCTCAGCCTCGAAGAGGGCCTCGTCGCCGATGCCGGGCCCCATGAGGGAGACCATGACAGGCCGACGTCCGTCGATGCCGCCTGTGTCTGCTATGCCGAGGCTCTCCGCGTGAATGTTCAGGTCATACTCGCCGACCCGTTTCTCTTCAAAGTGAGATGAGGATCGGACAAGAAGGTCCCGGAGCTTCTGGATCGATATAGGTGGGACAGGCTCCGCCAACTCAATCACCAACACCGGTCCACTCATGGCGCGAGCCTAGTCATCCAGGCTCCTAGCCCCAACCGATTACTCAGCGTGACTACTGTACGGAAAGTGAGCCAGAACCGAAACTCGTGAACAGAGCCACTGGTTTGCCGGTTCCGGTGAAAGTGGCTCAGATGGTGTTGTTCATGGGATAGAACTGCAGGTCACAGAGTCTGCTCCCCGTGTCCGCGGGGATGGTCGCTGATCAAGCTGGAACGGCAGGCATGGGCCGAGTTGCTCCCCGCCACGTGGGGATGGTCCCGGATGGCAAGGAAATCCGAGCCGGGCTTCACGCCCGGCGGCAGCAGCCAGACGGGCGACTGGTCCGGTCGCGACTTCGGCTCTGGTGCATGCCCTGCTCGGTTCGGCCCACAGCCGGGGCCGGTGTGTGCTCAGGGGTTGATGTCCAGTCCTCCTCCGACGGCCGGCCCGAAGGAGCCGCATTCGGCGATGGATGCCTGGGCGCCCTCTCCTTCACGGACTGCCTGCCGTGTGGGTCCGAAGATTCGGTAGATCGCTCCGCCTGGGTAACCGCAGCGGGCATACGCCCGGTAGGTGTAAGGCTCGTCCCAGAAGTGGCAGAGAACTTGGTATCCGTCGCTGAGCTGCCATTCGTGGCAGCTGGTACGGGCAGCCGAGTTCGTCTGCGCAGGCTGGGCCGAGGCGAAAGTGGCCATGGGGGGCCCGGCCAAGACCGTGGCCATGGCAGCGAGGGCAACCGAGCGTCGGAGCATGTGAGGCCTTCCGGAGCAGTGTCAGTGGTGGCTGGCTTCCTGCGGTGCTGGCTCTTCAATCCGTGACGGTCGCTGATTCCTCCTGCTGGCCGGAGCGTTCCGGCGCATTGCTCTGCGTGTGAGGGGCGCACGGGCAGCGGCACATCGCGGCGTCCTGCGGCCCCTGACAGTGTTGGTCACGCCCGACAGCGGGCGATGCACCTGAGATGATTCCGGTCCTGGTGCGCGGTCGCGTACCACGGCCGGGCGGCGGTCGCCCACGCACCCGGCCTGCTCACGTCAGCCAGACAAGGTGTAGTCATCCTGGCGTAACCGCCGCTACTTGCGCAGGCGCCAGATCAAGCACACCATCCCGGAACCGAAGAATCAGCGGGGCTGACCGGCAGCGCCGCGGTAGCCGAGGAGGTCGACCCACCGGCTTCGACAGGTTGATCTGCAAACGCAGGAACGAAGTCGAGCGAGCCATGAATGCCCTCAAGGCGTCGCGGGCTGTGGCGACCAGGTACGTATATCTTCCACGGCACAGTCACCCTCGTTGCGATCCGGCTCTGGCTGCACTCCTGAGTGTCGGGCATCCTCACTCGCCGGGATGGCTGTGACGCCCGAGGAGGCCGAGTGCGGTCAGCACAGTGACGCAGAGCGTCATCCAGCCGATGAACGCGCCGCCGCCGTACAGCACTGCACCAGCTACCGGCGCCCCGGCCTCATGCGAAAGTACCCCCGCCACCACTGCTACCAGCAGCGACGATACGAAGGACAGAAGCGCAAGAAGTACCTGAACGAGAAAAGTCAGCCTCACAGTCGATCCCTTTCACGAAGGTGATCGACCAGTCGGCGGGCAGCCTCAGCTCGACCACCGCTTGCGGATGGCCTGCTGAGGCTCTGCGACGATTAGAGACTCATCGTGCTCATTGCCTGTCGAGATTGAAGCACTGTCCCCCATCGGACACGTCGCCAGTGCTTGTGGCTCTCGAATGAGCAACGCACATCCTAGCCGCAGGCGTTGAAGCTCGCCAGTGCTCAAGCCTGGAAGGTGGGCGTTCGACCCCCGACCCGGACACGCCCTGGACGAAGCAGTCGATCAGCGGGCTCTAGCCCTGCTCCCGGCTCGCGCGGGGGTGGTCCCGTGGCCGGAGCCTGCGGCTCGACGGTCTCGGGCTGCTCCCTGCCCGTGCGGGGATGGTCCCAGGCGCATGGGTGGTCCGCGTGCGGATCGCGTCTGCTCCCTGCTTGCGTGGGGATGACCGCCGAGGGGGGCGAGCTCAGCGGCTCGACTGGCGTCTGCTCCCCGGGCGCGGGGGATGGTCTCAAGACCGAGGCGATGCGCAAGGAGAAGGGGTTTTGCT
>NZ_JBEOVH010000002.1:389517-463019 GCF_040295385.1 Streptomyces sp. NPDC002825 | reverse complement strand
CGGCCACAACGGCTGGCTCGCCCTCGCCTGGTGCCTCGCCCTCGCCGCCCTCGGCTACTTCTGGTCCAAGGCGGTGTTCAACCGGGACCCGAAGTGACCCGAGCCGTGCACGGCCGCCACGGCCGCCGCCCGGGCAACCGGGTCGGCGGCCACAGGTGTGCCTCCGGCGGCGGGGGTACGGAGTTCCGTCAGCAGCGGAAGCGGAGCCGGCACACGACGGCGTTCGTGTCGCGGCGGACGGCGTGGGCGACGACCGCGCCCCGCTGGTTCTGCAGCGCGCGCTGCCAGAGCCGTTCGGGTTCGGCCTCCGGGATGAGGACCGTGACCCGGGTGCCCGGTTCGGTCGCCCCCAGGTCGCGTACGTAGGCGGTGATGGGCCGGCCGAGGGAGCGCCGTGCGGAGGGGAGCCGCACGAGGGGGACGCCCGGGTTCCACAGGGCCCAGTCCCGTTCGAGGGCCTCGGTGGCCGCCAGGTCCTCGGGGTCCGGGTGGCAGACGGTGAGCGCGCGGACCTCGTCGCCGAGGGAGACGGCCGCGGTGAGGGCCTCGCTGGTGAGGCGGGTGAGGGAGGAGACGGGGACGAGGACGAGGGAGCGTTCGCGGTGCGGGGGTTCGGGGACGCGGCCGACGCCGAGACGCTCGCCGATCCGGCCGTACGCGCGGTGGACGGTCTCGAAGAGGACCACGAGCAGGGGCAGGGCGATGACGATCAGCCAGGCGCCGTCGTGGAACTTGGTGGCGGTGACGACGATCGCGGAGACCCCGGCGAGCAGGGCGCCGAGGCCGTTGAGCGCGGCCTTGCCCCACTGCCGGGTGGCCCGCCAGTGCAGGACCATGCCGGTCTGGGCGATCGTGAAGCCGACGAAGACGCCGATCGCGAAGAGCGGGACGAGGGTGTTGGTCTCTCCGCCGGAGAAGACGAGGAGGGCGGCCGAGACGACGGCGAGCCAGACGACGCCGTGGCGGTGGACCTGGCGGTCGGCCTTGAGGCCGAAGACGTGCGGCAGGTGGTTGTCGCGGGCGAGGAGTTTCAGCAGGACGGGCAGTCCGCCGAAGGAGGTGTTCGCGGAGAGGGCGAGCAGCACCATGGTGGCGAACTGGAGGACGTAGAAGGCCCCGTTGTGGCCGAGGGAGGCGTCGGCGAGCTGGGCGAGGACGGTGACGCCCTCGACCGGCTGGAGGCCGAAGCGGGAGATCAGTACGGACAGGCCGATCAGCATCACGCCGAGCAGCGCGCCGAGAGCGACCTCGGCGCGCATGGCGCGCCGGGCTGCGGGGGCGCGGAAGGACGGCACCGCGTTGGCTATGGCCTCCACGCCGGTGAGCGCCGAGCAGCCGGAGGCGAAGGCCTTGAGCAGGAGGAGGGCGCCCACGGTGGTGGCGTTGCCGGCGAGGACGGAGGCGTGGCCTGCGGACGCGGCCGTGGAGACGGGGGCGTCGCGGAACAGGCCGACGACGATCAGGACGAGGATCGCGCCGATGAAGACGGCCGTGGGGAGGATGAAGGCGCGCGCGGAGTCGACGATGCCCCGGAGGTTCACTGCCGTGATGAGCACGAGCACCGCCAGGCAGATCCACAGGCGGTCGCCGTACAGGCCGGGGAAGGCGGAGGTGAGGGCGGCGACGCCGGCGGTGACGGCCACGGCGACGTTGAGGACGTAGTCGAGGACGAGCGAGCCGGCCGCGACGAGGCTGGTGCGGCGGCCGAGGTGCGCCTTGGCCACCGCGTACGATCCGCCGCCGTCCGGGAAGGCGGCGATGACGTGCCGGTACGAGGCCACGAGCACGGCCAGCAGCGCGGCGATGGCCAGCGTGACGGGCAGGGTGAACCCGAGTCCGTGTCCGCCGGCGGCCGCGAGGACGAGGACGACGGCCTCGGGGCCGTACGCCACGGAGGCCATCGCGTCGAGCGACAGCGCGGCGAGGCCGGTGACGGCCGTCAACTGGTGGCGGCCCGAATCAGGGGGCTCCTCGACGGCGGGCGTGGCGCGGTTCTCGGTGGTCAGAGCGGACATGGGGGTGAGCTCCTTCGTACTCAGGTCCGCTCAGGGTGTCCCCCGGGTCCGCCGGCTCCCGCCCCTCCTGGCGCGTTCTTGGCGCCGGACCCCGCTGTCCTCACGCCTTCTTGACGCGGGGTCACTCCGCGGGCGGCAGGCCGCTGGGCCGCTCAGCGCGTCGCGTGGTCGGCGCCGGGGGAACTCGCCCGGTCCAGTGCGGCGAGGAGCAGCTGGAGTTCGGCCTCGACGAAGGCGGACGCGGCAGCGGGGGGCTCCACGGGGCCGGGGGTCTCCAGGGACGCCGGGGTCTGCAGGGAGGCGGGGGGCTCCTCGGGGGTGGGGAGGAAGACCGAGCGGGCCGCGACGGTGCCGATCAGGACCAGGGTCAGGACGTTGAGCTGTTCGGGCCCCGCCCCCTGACCCAGTTCGCCACGGCGGACGGCCTGGGCGATGAGCGTGTCGAGCTGCTCGCGGACCACCAGGTACACGTCGTCGTGGAGGATCCGGCGCAGCTCCGCGTCGTGCGCGGCCTGGCCCATCAGCGACAGCAGTGCGGGGCCGGTGGAGGAGCCCAGAACGCGCTGCTTGCGCGCGAGGAACTCCCTGAGGTCGCCTTCCAGGGAGCCGGTGTCGATGCCGCTGAGTTCGTCGAGGGCGATGTGTCGGGCCACGGCGCCGGCGAGCGCCTGCTTCGAGGGCCAGCGGCGGTAGAGGGAGGCGGTCGAGGCGCCGGCGCGCCGGGCCACGGCCGTGGTGGTGAAGGCGGCCCAGCCCGACTCCTTGAGGACCTCGATCGCCGCGTCGATCAGGGCCGCGTCGACGCGCGGGTCCTTCGGTCGTCCCTTGAGCGCGGCCTCGTCCCTCGTCGTCATGGATCGATTCTCTCCCATCGGTCGGGCGACCTTCCGCTACAGTAAACGAAAAGCTTTCGTTTCGTATTGAGGTGTGTGACTCCATGCCCACGACGACAACCGACCGGCTCCTCCCCTCCGCCACCCGGATCCCCGGCGCGGTGGCCGGGGCGCGGCGGATCTTCGACTCCGGCGCGACCCGCCCCCTGACCGCCCGCGTCCGCTCCCTGCACGCGCTGCGCGCGATGGTCACCGAGAACGAGGCCGCGTTCGAGGCCGCCCTGTGGAGCGACCTCCACAAGGGCCGGGCGGAGGCGCAGCTCACCGAGATCAGCGTGGTGCTCGCGGAGATCAACCACACCTTGCGGCGGCTGCGGGGGTGGGCGCGGCCGAAGCGCGGTCCCGTTCCCCTGGCGCTGTGGCCGGCGCGCGCCCGGCTGGTGTCCGAGCCGCTCGGTGTGGTGCTCGTGATGTCCGCGTGGAACTACCCGGTGCAGGTCCTGCTCTCCCCGCTGGTCGGCGTGCTCGCCACGGGGAACACGGCGGTGCTCAAGCCGAGCGAGCTGGCACCGGCGACCTCGGAGCTGATGGCCCGGCTCGTGCCCCGCTACTTCCCGGACGGCGTGGCGCGCGTCGTCGAGGGTGGCGTGCCGGAGACCACCGAGCTGCTCGCGCAGAAGTTCGACCACATCGTGTTCACGGGCAGTGGGACCGTGGGCCGCATCGTGCTGCGCGCGGCGGCCGAGCACCTGACTCCGGTGACGCTGGAGCTCGGCGGGAAGTCCCCGGTGTGGTTCGACGACGACGCCCGTCTCCACCGGGCCGCCCGCCGTCTGGCGTGGGCGAAGTTCACCAACGCCGGCCAGACGTGCGTCGCCCCGGACTACGCGATGACCACGCCGGACCGGGTCCCGGCGCTCGTCGCCGCGCTGGAGAGGGCGGTCAAGGACCTGTGGGGCCCCGATCCCCGTACCGCCCAGGACTACGGACGCATCGTCAACGAGCGGCAATACGACCGTCTCGTCGGCCTCCTCGACGGGGCGGACGTGGCCGTCGGCGGCGAGCGCGACCGGGCGGAGCGCTACCTCGCTCCCACGGTCGTGACGGTTCCCGCCGGCACCGGCCGGCCGGTCGTCGGCCCGGACGCGGCGCATCCCGTACTGCGCGAGGAGATCTTCGGGCCGATCCTGCCGATCGTCCCCGTCGCCTCCGCCGAGGAGGCCGTGGAGGTGGTCAACGCCTGGGACAAGCCCCTCGCCCTGTACGTGTTCAGCTCCTCCGCCCGTACCCGCCGGCTGTTCGAACGGAGCACCTCGTCCGGCGCGGTGGTCCACGACGCGGGACTCGTGCACGTCGCGACGACGGGACTGCCGTTCGGCGGCGTCGGCGGGAGCGGTACGGGCGCCTACCACGGTACGTACTCCTGGCGCACCTTCTCCCACCTCAAGCCCGTCCTGCACAAGCCGCTGGGTCCCGACACCCTCCGCCTGGCACAGCCGCCGTTCGACGACCTCGGGCTCCGGCTCGTCCAACGCCTGATGCGCCACGGGTGAGCCGCTTCGGACCGGTGATCCGTGCTGGCCGAAACTCGATTTCCGGGCGGATCGACGGCAGGGGGTTCGTCCCCTCCTGAGCCCCCTGAACCCTTGCGTCCGGTGGCCGAAAGCCTCTATAAGGTTCCGTGTAGGCATCGGTTGGGATGGCCGGAAAGGCATCCATGCCACCGACCAGGGGGACCCTCCACTTCCCGCCGGGAGCACCGTGCGCGCACGCGTACCGACGGAGACGTGAGGCCATGACCGACAACGACGCCTTTCGCGATGCCATGACCCGTCTGGCGGTCGATCCCGCGTTCGCGGAGCAACTCGACGGCGACCCCGCCGAGGTGGCGCGCAGACTCGGCCTGACGCCCGAGCAGGTCACCGAGCTGCGCCGGCTCCGCGTCGAGTCCGGTACGGCCGAGGGGCCCGCCGCCCTCGACGCGCGGCTGTCCAAGTCGTCGCTGTTCTTCGGCAACGCGGCCCACGCCCTGGCCGCCCACGACGTGCCGGTCGACAGCGGTCCACAGGACACGACGGAGGCCCTGGGCGACTACCGTGACGCGGCCGGCGCGCTCGACGCGACGGCGACCGACGTCGCCGGCCTGATGGGAGACGCCCTCACCGACACACCGGTCGCCGACGGCGGCTCCCTCCTCGGCGACCTCGGAGGGCTCGGCACGCCGGGCGACATCGGCGACGCGGGAGGCCTGGGCGAATCCGGTGACTTCGGCGACTTCGGCGGGGCCGGGGACTTCGGCGGAGCCGGGGACTTCGGCTCCTTCGGTGACGGAGACGCAGGCTTCGGCGAGGACGGACTCGGCGGCCACGGCGGTGGATTCGGGGACGGCCACGGAGGCGGGCTCGGCGACGGATTCGGCGGCGGATTCGGAGACGGCCACGGAGGCGGATTCGGGGACGGATTCGGCGACGGTCACGGAGGCGGATTCGGAGACGGCCACGGAGGCGGATTCGGGGACGGATTCGGCGACGGTCACGGAGGCGGCGACGGATTCGGCGGCGGTTTCGGTGGCGGCCGCGACGGTGGCGGCGGCGGGTTCGGCGACGGCTTCGGCGGCGGAGGCGACGGATTCGGCGGCGGCCGCGACGGGGACGGTGCCGGAAGTTTCGGGCACGGCGGCATCTACGAGCGCGGCGAAGACGGCGGAGGCTCCGGGGGCGGCGAAGGCGGCGGAGGCGACTCCGGCGGTGGCGGTGGCGGCGATGGAAGCAGCAGTGAGAACGGCCGCCGGCCCGGCGGCGGCTCCGGAGGCGGCGGCGAGGGCGGCGGAGGCGACTCCGGCGGTGGCGGTGGCGGCGACGGAAGCAGCAGCGAAAACGGGCGCCGGCCCGGCGGCGGATCGGGAGGCGGCGAAGGCGGCGGAGGGGGCGGCGGCGAGGGTGGTGGTGGCGACGGCGGCGGCGAGGGCAGCAGCAGCGAGAACGGCCGTCGGCCCGGCGGCGGCTCCGGTGGAGGCGAAGGCGGCGGCGGAGGTGGCGGCGGGGGTGAAGGCGGCGGTGACGGCGGAGGCGGCGACGGAAGCAGCAGCGAGAACGGGCGCCGGCCCGGCAGCGGCGGCTCCGGAGGCGGCGACGGCGGCGAAGGTGGCGGCGGCGAGGGCAGCAGCAGCGAGAACGGGCGCCGGCCCGGCAGCGGCGGCTCCGGAGGCGGCGACGGCGGCGGCGACGGCGGCGGCGACGGGCAGGACCAGGGCGGTCGTGGCGGCGGGCGCCACGGGACTCCCGCTCCCGACACCGAGGGCGCGGGCGGCGGCCTGATCCGTCCCGGCCTCGACCGGCTCGGCGGCGCCGGCCGTCTGCACACCGCCGGGCCCGGCCACGACACGCCCGGCGGCCTGTCCGGCGGTTCCTTCGCCGCCGGTTCCTGAGACATCGGGACCGACGGAATGCTCTGCCATGCCTGTCGCGTGCACGTACGGCGCGACTTCCCGTACTGCCTGCGCTGCGGCACCCTGCGCCGCGGCGCGGCTCCGACGTCCTTCGCCGCGCCCCGGCTGCGCGGCCTCGACGACCCCGGCCTCCTCGTACCGCTGACCGGCGAGGTCACGACGCTGGGCCGCGGCGCGGACAACGACGTCGTCCTGGCGGACGGCAGTGTGTCGCGCCGTCATGCCCGCGTCGTCCGGGACGCCTCGGGGTTCCGGGTCGAGGACCTGGACTCGTTCAACGGCACGGCCGTCGCCGGGGCGACCCTGCACGGCGGCGCGGCGCGCCTGGACGACGGTGCCGAACTGTCCGTCGGAGACGTGCGGTTGGTGTTCGAGCAGCCGCGGGACGCGCGGATCGGGTCCCGGACCGTCCTGGTCGGCACCCAGCTCACCGAACTTCCGTCCGGTACGGGACCCGAGCCGGACGCGCCCGAGGCGCACGGCCCGCTCACCGCGCGGCCGCGCCGCCGCGGCGGCTGGGCGCTCAAGCAGGTGCCGACGAGCGGCCGCGCGGAGCCTCACTGGGTGCTGAACAACACGCGGACCGGCGCGTATCTCCGGCTCGACGAGCGGGAGGTGTTCCTGTGGAACGCCCTCGACGGCGACGCCACGGTGCAGGACCTGCTCTTCGCGTACGCGGACCGCTTCGGGGAGCTGGCGCTGCCGCGGATCGAGGCCGCGCTCGCGGCCTTCGCGGACGCCGGGCTCCTGCGCGGCCTGCCGGGGCAGCGGGAGGAAGGGGCGGCCTCGGGACCGCGCCGGGTGTGGCGGGCGGTGTACCGGGCGCTGCTCAGGCTCGAGGTGTCCGTGCCGGGCCTCGACGGGGCCGTGACCCGGCTGTACGCCGGCGGCGGCTGGCGGTTCTTCACCCGTACCGGAGTGGCGCTGGTATGGCTGTCGCTGCTCGGCGGCCTGGTGGTGTTCTTCGCCGTGGCGCAGGGCCGACAGCATCTCCTCGACTTCGGCGGGTCGGGCGTCTGGGGACCGGTGGCGCTGACCGCCGGCTACATCTCGGCGCTCGTGGTGCACGAACTGGCGCACGCCCTGGCGGTGAAGTCGTACGGCCGGACGGTCCGGCGGGGCGGTTTCATGCTGATGATGGGGATGCCGTTCGCGTTCGTGGACACCAGCGACATGTGGTTCGGCACGCGCTGGTCGCGGGTCGTGGTGGCACTGTCCGGGCCGGTGTCGACGGCCGCCCTGGCGGGCTGGTGCGCGGTGGGCGCGGCCTTCCTCCCGGTGGGGCCGGTCTCGGCGGTGCTGTTCCACCTGGCCTTCGGGCTGTACCTGAACACCCTGTACAACTTCAACCCGCTGATGCCATTGGACGGTTACCAGGCGCTCACCGACGCGCTGCGCGTGCCGCGGCTGCGCGAGGAGGCGAGCGCGTACTTCCGCAAGGGGTTGTGGCGGGACCTGAGGGCGGGCCGGCGCCCGGGGCTGCGGCAGGCGGGCATGGCCGCGTACGGCCTCGCGGTGGTCGTCGGCACGTACGGCTTCCTGGTCCTGGCCCTGCTGGCCTGGCGTTCCCGGCTCGGGGAATGGCTGGAGGGGCGGGTGGCAGCGCCGTGGGACACGGTGATCGTGGCCGTGGTCGTGGCCCTGGTGGCTTTCCCGGTGTGGGCGGCGCCGGTGCGGTGGCTGGTGCGGCTGGTGAAGCGGCGTCGCGCGGCGGCGGGCGGCGGCCGGGCGAAGGGGGCGGTCGTGGAGGGCACGGCCGTGGAGGGGACGGCATGAGCGACGTACCGAACGACGTACGCAGCGGCGGTGGGTCCAACCCGCGCATGGTGGACGGCGGTTGGGCGGTTCCCGGGTACGAGGCCGTGCGCACGCTCGGCCGGGGCGCGGGCGGGCGGGTCGTCCTGGCACGTCACGGGGCGACGGGAGTGCCCGTGGCCGTCAAGTACCTGAGCGAACGGCTGCACGGCGACCGGGAGTTCCTGGCCCGGTTCCGCGCCGAGGCCAGGCTGCTCGGTGAGCTGCGGCACCCGTGCGTGGTGCGGCTGTACGAGTACGTGGAGGCCCGGCGGGGCGCGGCGATCGTCATGGAGGCGGTCGACGGGGTCACCCTGCGCGAGCTGCTGCGCGCCCACGGGGCCACGGGTCCGGAGGCCGCTCTGGTGCTGCTCAAGGGCTCGCTGCTCGGGCTCGGCGCCGCCCATGCGGCCGGGGTGGTGCACCGCGACTACAAGCCGGAGAACGTGCTGGTCCGCGCCGACGGTTCGAGCGCGCTCGCCGATTTCGGCATCGCCGTGCGCGCCGGCCGCGAGGCGGAGGCCGCGGGGACGCCCGCGTACATGGCGCCCGAGCAGTGGGACGGCGAGCCGGCGAGCCCGGCCGGCGACGTGTACGCGGCGACGGCCGTGTTCCACGAGTGCCTCACCGGCCGGCAGCCGTTCGTCGCCGACGACCTGATCGCGCTGCGTCTGCAGCACCTCCGGGCACCGGTCGAGACGGCCGGCGTGCCCGAACCGGTGCGCGACCTGGTCCGGGCGGGCCTGGCGAAGGACCCGGCGGACCGACCCGGCATCGACGTGTTCCTCGCCGGACTCGAACGCGCCGCCGCGGACGGCTACGGCGCGGACTGGGAGGAGCGCGGGCGCCGGAGGCTCGGACGGCTCGCCGCGCTGCTCGCCCTCTTGTTCCCGTTCGCCACGACGGCGGCGGTGTACGAGGCCACCCCGGCGCTGACGGTCCTGGGCCGCCTGCGGGGCGTCCTCGGAAGGACGCTGGCCGGGGCGGCCGTGCTGGCCGTGGTCGCGGCCGGTGCGGTGACGGTGGCGAAGGCCGGGACGGCCGGCGACACGACGACGACCGTGGCGGAGTCCGTCCCGTCGGGGTCCCCCGCGTCCGGTGCACCGGCCCCGTCCGCGTCGTCCCTTCCGCCCTCGGGCTCCGCGGCGCCGAGCGGGTCGCCGTCCGGCAGTCCCTCGACCGAACCGACACCGGGCGACACGACGACGGCACCGGCCACGGACGGAACGCCGACGACGACCGGACCCGGACCGGGCCCTACGGCCGCCACCCCGAGCCCGACCGCCCCGACGCCGGCCACCGCGCCTCCGGGCACCACGGCGCCGGCCGAGCCGACGCCGGGCACCATCACCATCGTCATCGGCTCCCTGCGCCGCGGGGCGGGCAGCACGCTGATCGCCGACGTGACGGTCGACACCACCGGCACCGGCCCGCTGACGCTCACGGCGGACTTCTACGCCAACTCGCCCGCGGAGCCGTACGGTTCGCAGTCCCGTCGACTGTCGGGCGGCACGCGGTACACCGTGACCTTCGAGGGCGACTTCTCGAACCACCCGTGCCGGGGCACCTGGAACATCGCCGTCAGCAGCAGCCCGCAGTCCCCGGACGGAACGCGCACGGCCTCCGCCGACGCCCCGCCGTGCTGAACCACCACCCAGGAGAACGAGGCACGATGAGCACTCCGCCGACGTCCCCGGCACCCGGTACGGTCGCCGGGCGCGCGCTGTCGGACTGGTCGCGGGACGGCCGGTTCGGCACCTGGTACGCGCTGGGGCCCACCGGCGCGGACGAACCGCCCCTCGGCGTCCTGCGGATCCACCGCGCCCTGCTCGCGCCGAGCGGCGCGCGGGAGCGGCTCACGGCCGCGGTGCGCTCCGTGGCGAAGCTGCGGCTCCCGGGCGTACCGGCCACCGTCGACCTGCTGCGGGAGGCGGGGGACGTGTGGCTGGTCGTCGCGCGCCCTCCGGCGCGTACCGTCTCCGACCTGCTCGCCACGGGCGCGCCCGGACTCGACGAGGGCAGCGCGGCGAGCGTGCTCAACGAGACCGCGCAGACGCTGCTCGCCCTCCACGCGGCCGGCCTCGCCCACGGTTCGCTCACCCCCGACCAGGTGGTCCTCGCCCAGGACGGCACGGCGCTGCTGACGGAGGCCGCGCTGGCCCCGGCGCTGACTGAGGAGGCCGGCGCCTCCCCGTCCTCCCTCCAGGACGCCGACGTCGCCGCGTGGGCGGCGCTCGCCCGTACCCTCGGCACGGCCTGGGCGGCGCCCGGCACACCGGCGGCCGACCTGTTCGCCCGCTGCTCCGCGACGGCCGGGGCCGAAGGCCTCGCCGCCGCGCGGACGACGCTCACCTCGGCGCGCGCGACGCTGCCCCGGGACTTCCTGCGCAGGACGGCGCTGCGGACGGCGGCGGCCGCCGCCCTGGCGGAGCTGGCCGAACCGGCGACGGAGCCCGCCGACGCGACGGAATCGGCACAGGACGCGGAGGCTGCGCAGGACACGACGGCGGACACGCCCGCCGCCGACGTCGCTCCGGACGAACAGGGCACCCTCCTCGGCAAGCGCCATCGCAGCGCCCCCGCCACGCCTCTCACGCCCGCGCCCGCGCCCGGTGGAGGCGGTGACGACGACGAGATCGTGCTGCGTTTCGGACCCGGTGTCCCGCGCTCCGAGGAGGAGGCGCTGCGTGCCCTGTGGGCGTCCCCGGCCGCCGCGCCCAGCCCTCCGCGCCGCCGACGACGACGCCGGGCCGGTCTGCTGGGCACCCTTGCCGTCCTCGCGGCGGCGGTCCTCGCGCTGGTGTGGCTGCTGCGTCCGACGACGGGTCCGGCGGTGACGGCGGTCCACGTCGAATCCCCGCCACGGCAGTTGACGTGCGGCGAGACCGCCGAGGTGACCGGTGTGGTGAGCACGGACGGCCACGCCGGTCCGTTCACGTACCGCTGGCTGCGCAGCGACGGTCAGCGGTCCGAGGTCCTGACGCGTACGGCCGGCCGCGGCGAGCACGAGGTGACGCTGCACCTGCGCTGGACCGTCCGCGGCCCGGGCCGGTTCCACGGCACGGCGCGTCTCCAGGTCCTGCGCCCGGAGACGACCCCGCTCGAAGCCGAGGGCGCCTTCACCTACGCGTGCGCCGGGTGACCCGAGGCCGCTCGTGAAGCGACCGTTGGGGCGGTTCCGAGCCGGCGAACAAGCATCCGGTAACGATCCAGGCCTGAACATTGCGTTGCGTTGCGTCACTCTTAGTATTTCTTCATGGCATTCCTTTCAAATCGCAGCAGACGTCCCCGTCTTGCCCCGGAGCTCGACGACGTCGAGCTGGGCAAGCTCCTGAAGCGTCTGATTTCGACGACCCGGTCCAGCGCCTTCGGGACGACGGATATCTGCGTGGCCCAGCTCGCCCGATTCCTGGAGGAGAGCCCCGAGGACTTCGACCGCAGGACGCACCGTCTGTCCGTCCTCGCCGGATTCCTGTCCGAGTCGCACCTCCCTGCCGCATGGGTGACGCGGGACCCCCGTAACCCCGACGCCCTGCTGCTGCAGGCCTGGTCCGAACTCGAACGGGGGCGCACCGCCGGGGCCTTGGCCGACGCGTCCTCCGTATGGAAGAAATGCCTGCTGGTGACGGAGCTCGACCCGCGGGACCCCGGGCCCTGGCTCGTCATGCTGGGCGTGGCTCGCATGGAGCGCTACCCGAACTCGGACGTCTTCGCGATCTGGAACGAGATCCTGACGCGGGATCGATGGCATCGCGAGGCGTATCTGAGCATGCTCGCCTATCTGAGCCCCGACGAAGCGGGGTCGACTGCCCAAATGGTGGAATTCATCGACTCCGTCAGGATACGGATGCCGGCGAACGCACCCTGTGCCGCTGTCGAGCTGACCGCTGACGTGATGCGTTATCACGGCATAGTGGGCCGTGGTGGTACGGAAGCGCTTCTGGCCCGCAACCACTGGGACAGTCCGCAGACGGCCGCGTATCTGGAGCGGGCGGCGGCCACGTGGTGCCAGCCGGCGTTCTTCAGTCATGCCGCGACTCTGGCCGATCTCAATCTGCTCGCCTACGCGATGACCGTTGCCAACAAGCGGCGCGAGGCCGCTCCGCTCTTCGACGCCATCAGCGGGAAGGTCACCGCCTGGCCCTGGCGAACGCAGGGCGATCCGCTGGCGGCGTTCGAGTCCGCGCGCAGCAGGACGAGATGACCCTCGCCCGCGAACGGCGCGGCGCGAAACGGTTCCCGCTGCCGCGCGTGCGCGGCTGACCGGACACCGAACGGAGGGCCGACCCGGTCTCCACCGGCCCGCGAGCCCGCTCATGGCGGGTCTCGCCCGGCCGGCGACGCCACCGGCACCCCGGTGGGCGGCGGAACCGCGAACCCGTCGTACTGGACGGCGGCCACCCACAGCGGGGGTTCGCCCTCCCCGGCAGCTACCCCGACGTCTGGGCGCTCTGCCTGGACGTGCGGCACGGACACAAGCGGTAGCGCCCCGAACCACCTGCTCAGCGCTTCATCGACGCCGGCCGGTCCCGTGCACGCGGCCGGCGTCGCGTTCTGCCGATTCCTGCCTGTGGTTCTGCCTGGAGACGGAAGCGGTCCGCCGCTTGACTGTTCGTCGCGGGCGGGAGCCCGGACCTCGCCGAGGCGGTCCGGATGCGCGCCCGCGAGGTCGGAGTCACTTCCCCTGAGCGGAGCGAAATTGAGCGTGGTGTTGACGACCGCCTCCGTGCCGGACCAGGACAAGGTCGCGTACTGGAACGATGCGGTGAGCAGGACGCTGGTGCCGATGGAGGTCGCGCCTCGGGGCAACGGGCCGTTCGACGGCCGGATCGCCACCAGCCGTCTCGCGTATCTCCAGGTCTCCACCGTGGAGGCCGACGCGGGGCGGATCAGCCGCACGCCGGCGCTCATCGCCAGGTCGTCCGAGGCGCTGGTGGCGGTCGGTGTCCAGACATCCGGAACGGCCACCTTCGTCCAGGACGGCCGGCGGGCCGAGGTCCGCGAGGGTGACCTGGTGGTGTACGACACGACCCGGCCGTACTCCTTCGACTATCCGCAGCGGTTCGCCACGCACGTCTTCCAGCTTCCGCGCCGCACCCTGGGCGTGCCGGACAGCGACATCCGTCAGGTCACGGGCAACGCCATCGGCACCGGGGACGGTTTCGGCGCGATGCTGCTCCCGTTCCTGGCCACCCTGGCCTCCTCCCCCGCCGACGGCTACCCGCCGACCGTGGCGGACCGGCTGGCCGGCAACGTCGTCGAGCTGTTCGCCACCCTGATCACCGAGCGGGCCCACCCGGGCGGCACGGACACGGACGCACCGAGCCATCTGGTGCTGCGCGTCCGTGACCACATCAACCGGAACCTGGGCGACCCGGATCTGTCACCGGAGCGGATCGCCCGGGAGCACCGGATCTCCGTCCGGTACCTGCACCGGCTGTTCGAGGGCGAGGAGACCACGGTCGGACAGCTCATCCGGCAACGGCGCCTGGAGGAGTGCGGCCGCGAACTGGCCCGCCGCGGCAGCACCGCCCCCACCGTGTCCGCCGTGGCCCAGCGGTGGGGCTTCGTCAGCCCGGCCCACTTCAGTCGGTCCTTCCGCGCCGCCTACGGCGTCTCCCCCCGTGAATGGCGCAACCTGCGTACCGCCCGGGAAGATCTCGGTGGAGTCCCGGCCGGTGTCCCCGGTGCCGACCGGCTCGGGGCCGGCCTCCCGCCGTCCGGCAGGTGAGGTCCTGCTCCGGACGCCTCGCCGTACCGCCCTTTCGCTGCAGCCCCTCCGGCAGGAGACCGTGTGTGACCGGCTTCGTCCCTTCGTCCCCTCCCACCGTCCTGGACCATGCCACTCGGGCGTTCGTGTCCCACCACTCCTGCCCGCCGTCGGCGCACGACCAGGACCTGGAGCAGGCCCGTCTGGCTTTCGCGCGTCTCCAGGGCACGGACGCCCCCGACCCTCGCGACGAGCAGGCCGTCTGCACGGAGTGGTTCGCCCTGCCGGGCGGGCCGACCGGTCACGTACGGGTACGGGTGGTCAGGCCGGCCGACAGCACCGGCGAGATCCCCGTGGTGCTGTTCCTGCACGGTCTCGGCTGGGTTCTGGGCGACGCCGGCACCCATGAACGTCTGGTGCGCGCGTTCGCCCTCGGCACGGACGCGGCCGTGGTCTTCGTCGAGTACGAGCGCGCCCCCGAGGCGCGGTATCCGGTCGCCGTCGAGCAGTGCTACGCCGTCGCGAAGTGGCTCGGCGAGCGGGGCGGCGAGCTCGGCCTGGACGGCAGCCGGATGGCCGCCGTGGGCGACTCGGCGGGCGGCAACCTGGTGGCGGCGCTGACCCTCCTCGCCAAGGAACGCGGAGGGGTGCGGCTGCTCCAGCAGGTGCTGATCTGCCCGGTCACCGACGCCGACTTCGACACCCCCTCGTACCGGGAGTTCGCCGACGGCTACTTCCTCGGCCGCGAGACCATGCGCTGGTTCTGGGACCAGTACCTGCCCGACGCAGGGCAGCGGAGCCGGGCCACCGCCTCCCCGCTGAGGGCATCCCTGGAGCAGCTCGCCGGGCTCCCTCCGGCGCTCGTGGTCACCAGCGAGGCCGACGTCGTGCGCGACGAGGGCGAGGCGTACGCGGCGAAGCTGCGGGCGGCCGGCGTGCCGGTGGTGTCCCTTCGCTATCAGGGGACGATCCACGGCTTCCTGGTGCTCGACCGGCTCCGCGACACGGAGTCCGCCCGCGCCGCCCTCCTGCAGGTCCTCGACACCGTGCACGTGGCCCTGCACCGGCACTGCGGCTGAGGGCCTCCGGTCATTCCGGGGAGAGCGTGTCCAGGAGCCTCCGCGCGGCTTTGAGCTCCTTGTCGTCGGCCGCGTCTCCGAGGGCGAGTGCCTGTCGCAGGACGTATCGGGCTTCCTCGGTTTCACCGAGCTCGATCAGGGCCTCTCCCAGATGCAGCAGTTGTTCGGCCTCTCTGTGGACTATGCCGATGCGGTTCGACTGGACCTGGGCGCTGCGAAGGTGGTCGGCGGCCTCCCGCCACCGCCCCAGCTCGGCGTAGTCGAGACCGAGTGCCTGCGTCGTGTGGGCACGGAAGATGCCGGCGACGTGCCCGCTGACCGGGCAGTCGGGCGCATCGAGGAAGGCGATGACGCGCCGGTGCAGGGCAACGGCTTCCTCGGCTCGGCCGAGCGAGCGCAGGGCTCCTCCGTACAGCCGCATGGCCTGGGGCCAGACTGCGTAATGGCCGGCGGCTTCCGACAGCTCGACGGCGGCGAGAGATCTGTCGGCTAGCCGGTGGGCGTCGCCGAGCTGCCGGTAGCCGCTCGCCGCATGCACCAGTGCCGAGACCTGCTGGTGGACGTCCTGCGCGCGGCGGGCGTGTCGCAGCGCCTCATCGGCCTGTTCGACGGCCTCGCCGTAGCGTTGCTCGCAGCTGTTCAGGGCCCAGGAGAGGCAGCTGAGGTGGAACGCCCGCATGTACGGGTCGTCGAGCTCGGTCGCGGCCTCGGCCGCCAGGCGGAAGACCTCGGGCCAGTGCCCCCAGTGAACCCACAGGTCACAGAACCATTCCATGGCATAGGCCGTCTCCACGACCTGGGTGTGCTCGCCCCGGTCGGCGGCGCCGCGCAGCGCGGCGAGCCAGGAGGGCGCTTCGCTCTGGAGCCAGGCACGGGCCTCCTCGGCGCTCTCCAGCGGGACCAGACCCTGCCAGGAGGGCGGCGGCGCCCCGTACTCGGGCTTGTACCAGCGGCCGGCGACCACGGCCGTCTCCAACAGCCAGGTGCGCAGCCGGTCGTCCGCCGCCTGCCGCTCGCCGGGTTCCTCCTCTCGGGACAGCCGGTCGCGGCCGAACAGCCGCAGCAGATCGTGCAGCTGGTAGCGGCCGGTGAACGCGGCCTGCAGCAGCCCGGCCTCGACCAGCTCCTCCATCACGTCCTCGGCCTCGAAGACGTCGGTGGCGGTCAGCGCGGCGCCGTAGGCCGCGGTCATGTCCGGGCCCGGGACGAGACTCAGCAGCCGCAGCATCCGCGCGGCCTGGCCGGTCAGCTGACGGTACGACAGCTCGAAGGCCGCCTCCACCCGTACGTCACCGGCGGCGAGCGCGCCCAGGCGGCGTTCTTCGTCGGCAAGGCGCCGGACCAGGTGGTCGACGGTCCATCCGGAACGCACCGTCAGCCAGTTCGCCGCCACCCGCAGGGCCAGCGGCAGCCGTCCGCACAGCTCCGCCACCCGTGCCACGGCCCCGGCCTCCGCGTCCGCGCGCTCCTCGCCCAGGATCCGGCGCAGCAGGTCGACCGCCTCGTCCTGCGCCATCTCCGACAGCGGGAGGCGGTCGACGTCCTCAAGGCCGGTCAGGGGCCGCCGACTGGTGACGAGGACCAGACTCCACCCGCCCGCCGGCAGCAGCGCCCGCACCTGCCCCTCGTCGCGGGCGTTGTCCAGCACCACCAGGCACCGGCGGTCGCCCAACAGCGCTCGCAGCAGCCCCGCGCGGCCCTGCTGGTCCTCCTGCGCCAGCCGGCGGTCCGACACGCCGAGAGCCTTCAGCAGCTTCAGCAGCGCCTCGTCCGTGTCCACGGGGCCGTCCACCCCGTGCAGGTCCACCACGAAACAGCCGTCGGGGAACTTCTCCGCCAGATCCGCCGCCGCCTTCAGCGCCAGCGTCGTCTTCCCGCACCCCGGAGGACCCGAGACGACCCATACCGACGCCTCTCCGCCGGCCGGGGTCCGTTCCGCGGCTTCCCGCAGGAGGGCCAGCTCCGGTTCGCGCCCGGTGAAGTCCCCCACCGATCGCGGCGGCACGACCGTTCCCGTCACCGCGACCGCGCGCGTCGGACGGGCAGCCCGCGCCGTGGCCAGCAGCGCCTCCCGCTCCTCGTCCGTGAGTCCGAGCCCCTCCGCCAGCGCCACCACCGTGCGCCGCTGCGGAACCAGGCTGCGTCCCCGTTCCATGTCGCCGATGGCCCGGACACTCACGCCCGACGCCTCGGCCAGCTCCTCCATCGTCAGACGGCCTCGCTGCCGCAGACCGCGCAGAACGGCGCCGAAGGACTTCTTCCCGTACACGAATCCCCTTTCCCGTCTCGGCAGGTCGGTCAGCTGGTCGCCCGTACCGCGGTCCTGATCAGGTCGGCGACTCTGGTGGGCTCGGAGAGGGTGACGGCGTGGGAGGCGTCGGGGAGTTCGACGACGACGGCGCCGGCCCGGGTGGCGCCGAAGCGCTGGACCTCGGGGCCGATCGTGCGGTCGGCTCCGGCCACCAGGGCCCAGGACGGTTTCGTCCGCCATGCCGCCACGGCCACGGTCTCGGTGAACGCGGCGGTGGCGAGGGGGCGTTGGGCGGCCGCCAGGACACCGGCGACGTCCTCGGGCACGTCCGCCGCGAAGACGGCGGGAAACGCCGTCTCGTCGATGGTGACCTCGACCGCGGGGCCGCCGTCGTGGAGCGGGTAGGTCCACTTCTTGAGGTTGCCCGTCAGCGGAGGCTCGGGGAAGCTGCCCTGGAGCTGGCCGAGGCTCTCGCCCTCATGGGGCACGTAGGCGGCCACGTAGACGAGCCCCACGACGTTCTCCGCGGCGCCGGCCACGGTGATCAGCGCACCGCCGTACGAGTGGCCGACGAGTACGGCCGGACCCTCGACCTGCGTCAGGACGGAGGCGAGGTAGGCGGCGTCCGCTGCCAGGCCCCGGAGCGGGTTGGGCGGGGCGATGACCCGGATACCGCTGCGCCGCAGTTCCGCGATGACGCCGATCCAGCCGGTCGCGTCGGCGAAGGCGCCGTGCACGAGGACGACGGTGGGGTGGGGCATGCGAGTTCTCTTCTCGGTGTCGGGCATGACGGAGCGTGCGCGTCTCAGCGCCGTCGCTCGTCCTGGGCGTCGGCGGCCATCGGTGCGAGGGCCGAGGTCGCCAGGGCCTGCCATTCGCTGGGGCTCATGCCGTAGGCCCCGCGGAACGTGCGGCTGAAGTGCGAGGGGCTGCGGAAGCCCCAGCGGTGTGCCAGAGCGGCCATCGTGATTCTGCGGGTGGAGCGGCCGAGCTCGAACCGGCAGGACTCGAGCCTGCGCTGCCGCACCCACTGGCTGACCGTGCTGCCGTCGTTCTGGAACAGCTTCTGCAGGTACCGGACGGAGATGTGGTGGGCGCGTGCGATGGACTCCGGCGACAGGTCCGGGTCCATCAGGTGGTCTTCGATGTGGGCGTGGATACGGGACAGCAGCTCGTTGCCGGCTCCGGACGCGTCGTCGTCCGCGTCCGTGTCCGCTTCCAGGAGCTCCATGACGAGGACGGAGAGGAGGTGGACGGCCGTGCGGGCCCGCCGGTCCTCGATCGTGGACCGGCGGAACTCCGCCTTGGCGGCGAGCGCGGTCAGGAAGTCGGAGGCGAGCGCCCCGATGCCCTCCCCGCCGCGCACGGGGACGCCGAGCACCCGGTCGAGTTCCGCCTCCGAGACGCCGAGATGGCAGCGGGGCACCCGGAAGAAGATCATCTGGCAGTCCTCGCCGAACCGCAGCCGGTGCCGTCGGGCAGGGTCGCAGAAGACCAGGTCGTTCGGCTCCAGCAGGGTCCTGGCGCGCTCACGGACGACGGTGACGGCTCCGCGGACGTGGACGCCGAGGTAGACGTGGTTGCTGTCGTCCGTGTCCGGCAGCTCGGAGAGCATCCGGACCAGCCACCCCGAGCGGGAGGAGGGTGCGGTCGGAGCGGGCGCCTGCCGGGGCACCCGTTCGGGCGGACGGGACGTCAGTGTGAGGGGCATGGTGGTTCCTAGCCGTAGGTTGCTGCGGGCGGGTGCGGGCTCACGCCCGGTTCGCCGGCTCCTCGGCCAGGAACTTCTCCACCACGGCGTTGAAGGCCGACGGGTTCTCCAGGAAGGGGAAGTGCGAGCTCGCCACGTCGGAGGCGAAGACGTGCAGGCGTGCGCCGGGAATCCGCTCGGCGACGAAGCGCTGCGAATCGGGGTGCACATGGCTTCCCTCGCAGCCGATCACGAGGGTCGGCACATCGATCCGGGGAAGCACGTCCCGCCAGTCCTGCGCGCAGTGGTCGAACAGCAGCGGCACGGCCGCGTGGGCGGGTGTCGACCTGATCTCCTCGGCGACGAAGGCCAGCACCTCGGGGTCGGGTTCGCCGGAGAACATGCCGCGTACGAATTCGGCGCGGACGCTGTCGCCCTCGGGACCCGCGAGGGCGGCGCCCAGGTAGAGCAGCCCCGACACGTCGAAGATGGCGCCGGAGTCCCGCTGTTCCCGCTCGGTCATCCAGGGCACGGCGGCGACCGCCGCAGGCTGGTCGACGGCGACGAAGCGGCGGATGCGGCCGGTCCCGTACTGGTCGATGAAGCTCCACCACACGGAGACGCCCATGGACCAGCCCAGGGCGTCGAACCGGTCGAGGCCGAGGTGGTCGACGAGTTCGAGCACGTCGCGGGAGAGCCGGGCGATGCGGTAGCCGTGGTGCGGTTTGTCCGACAGGCCGTGGCCGCGCAGGTCGACGGTGACGACCCGGCGGGCGGGCGCGAGTCCCTCGATCTGGTGGCGGAACATCGCCTGCGTCTGCCCCCAGCCGTGCAGCATCACCAGCGGGACGCCGTCGCCGCCGGTGTCCTGGTACGCGAGCCGTGCGCCGTCGGTCGTGATCAGTTGTTCCATGACCTCTCCCCTGGTCAGAGGCGGTACGTCGTCCCCGCCCGTCCCGTACATCGTCGAATGGGGCCCGTCGCCCGCACCACCGCGAGCTGTAGGAATCGGGCCGTGGATCCTTCTCGCTTTGTCGAAGCGAGTGTCGAAGCGGGTCCGGGGTCATACGGACCCGTCGGTGCCCGCGTCGAGGAGTTCGCCGACCCTGAGGCCGAGGTGCAGGGTGAGCCGGTGGGCGCCGTCGTCGAGGTCGAGTCCGGTGATCTCCTGGATCTGGCGCAGGCGGTAGTACAGCGAGGTGCGGTGGATGCCCAGCGTCTCCGCGGTCTTGGGGATCGAGCCCGCGTGTTCGAGGAAGCGGCGCAGGGTGTCCCGGAGCCGGTCGCCGCCGTGGGCCTCGCTCAGGGTACGGAGCGGTTTCGGGACCAGCGACGCGTTCAGGGCGTGCTCGGGGAGCTGGAGCAGGACGGCGAGCTCCCCGAGGAGTTCCCAGTCGCCGATGCTGTGCAGGGAGGACAGTCGGCGTGCCGCGCGGGCCGCCACGAGCGCCTGCTCGTACGAGGTCCACGCGTCGTCCAGGCGGGCGTGCCGGCCGCCGACACCGATCACGGGGTCCGCCGACGGGTCGAGGAAGGTGCGGAGTTCGGCGAGGATGCGGGCGGACTGGGCGGCGACCTCGTCCGGGTGCGGCGGCCGGTCGCGGAGCTGGAGCAGGAGCGCCCGCTCCCTGCCGATCGCGATGAGGCCCTGGGCGGAGCGCGTCTGCCGGTACCCCTCGAGCGCCGCCCACAGGGCCGACTCGGACTGGCGCACGGGCTCCGTCCCGCAGCTGAGCTGGACGACGGTGACCAGGACGTGCTCCGCCGCGCCGATCAGCCCCGTCTCCTTGCCGCGCCGACGGGCGGTGGTGCGTGCGGCGACGTCGGCGCCGACGAGTGCGAGGGCGAGGTCCCGCTCGTCGGTCTTCCGGGTGTCGGCGGCGATCTGCTCTCCGTACATCTGGGCCGACATGGCGTCCGCGGCCCGGGCGATGGCGCGGGTCTCCTCCTCCCCCAGCGTCTTCTCGGGGACGACCACCACGAGCAGCCCGAGGAGATGCCCGCGCTCGCGCAGCGGCACGACGTACCGGGGCAGCAGTCCGAGGTCGTCACGGCCGTCGATGAAGCCGGGTCTCGGCCACTGGGTGACGCCCTGGGCGAGGACGTAGCGGATGGCCGCGTTGTCGGCGCGGCCCTGCAGCAGGGTGCCGATGCGCACCGGGTCCTCGTCGCCGAAGTGGCGGCTCGTGCAGACCATGCGGACCAGCGGGTCGTCGACGGCGACGGACCGGCCGAGCCGCTCCGCGAGCTCGTCGACGAGTGCCTGGAGCTCGGGGCTGCCGGGGCGGGCTCGCTGGAGCCTTACGGTCATGCGTTGTTCCTCTCTCGATCGACTGTCCCGCGGAGTCCTCCAATCCGCGGTTCTTGATCAGTCTGAGGAAACGACGGCGTCGGCACATCGCACGAATCGTCCATTGCCCCGACACCCACAGGGGATACGAAGCGACTACTCTCCGTTGTCGCGCTGCCTGACCAGCCGGGTCAGGTCCGTGCGCGAGGTGACGTCCAGCTTGGTGAAGGCCCGGCGCAGGTGCGAGCCGACCGTGTGCGGTGAGAGGGAGAGCCGCTCGGCCGCCTGCCGGTTGGTCAGCCCTCCGGCCACGAGCCGTACGACGCGTGTCTCCGCGGCCGTCAGCTCGGGCCATGCGCTGTCGAGTCCGGCCGGCGAGGGCCGCTTGCGGACACCGGCGGCCCGCAGGCGCCGGCGCACCCGCGCGACGTCCCGTTCGGCGCCCGAGCGTGCGTAGAGGGCGAGGGCCGTCTCGAAGTACGGCACCGCTTCGGACCTTCGGGTGGTCGCCAGCTTGCGTCCGGCGTCCTCCAGGGCCGACGCCCGGGCCAGCACCCTGGGGCAGTCCTCGTAGAGCCGGACGGCGCGTGCGAGAGGGGCGAGGTCGTTGTCGAGGAGCCCCCGGGCGTGCGCGGCGGTGGCGGCGAGGAAGGTGAGGTCCGGATTGAGTGCGGCTCGCCGCTCGGCCTGGGCGACCGTCTGGGCGGCCCGTTCGAGCGCGCCCGCCCGCAGTGCGAGACGGACGAGCACGGGGGCGTCGGCGGGGTCGATCAGGCCGGCGTAGGCGGGTCGGTCCTCGGCGGGCGAGGTCATCACCTCGTCGAGTTCGGCCATGGCACGGTCGGGCCGGCCTTCGGCGTCGGCGGTCAGTGCCAGCATCCAGGAGCCGAAGTGCCGGACGACGGGTGCGCCGTCGCTCCGCATGCGCCTCGCCTCCGCCGCGTACGCCCGTGCGGTCCGCCGGTCGCCGGTGTGGAGGGCGACGCGCAGCATCACGTACCGGAGCGTGACGTCGGCGAGGTTGCCCGGGCCGGGATCGTCGGTCGCGGACGCGGCTTCGCAGTCGGCCCGGGCGTCCGCCAGGCGTCCGGCTTCCAGGAGGATGCGGGAGCGGGTCATGAGCCACATGCGGGTGGCGGCCGTCCGGCCCTGCTCCCCGGTGATCCGGATGCCCTCCTCCGCGACGGCGAGGGCTTGCGCGGTGCGTCCGGTGGTGTTCGCCAGGAGGGCGTGCCACAGGGCCTCCGGAACCCACAGCGAGGTGCTGATGCCCAGGGCGTCGGCCAGCGCGGCGGACCGTTCGGCCTGCCGGAACGCCTCGGTCAGGTCCATGCGGTGGAAGCTGACGGCCGAGCGGACCGTCGTCAGGGTGGCCTCGGCGGTGCGGTCGCCCGCTGCCGCCGCGGTCTCCCACGCCTCCGCGGCGACCTGTTCGGCCGCCGCGTGCTCGCCCGACATCGACAGGCCGACGGCGAGCATGGCGAGCAGTCGTCCCCGCAGGGCCACGGAGATCCCGGGCAGTGCCGCCCCGGCGCGGGCCTGCCGGACGGCCTCGGAGAAGTCGAACGGGATGGCGAGGCGTGCCAGGGCGAGGCGTATGAGCGCCTCGTCCTCGGGTCCCGGACCGCCGGCGGCCAGGGCGGAGGCTCCCAGCTCACGCGCCTGGACGGCCCGGCCCGTCTGCCAGAGCAGCGGGATGGTCTCGGCGATGATCCGCGGCCGCTCCGGTGCGGCCGCGGCCGTGAGTTCCAGGGCCTTGAGGCTGCGTTCCGCGGCGGGTCCGGGTGCGGTGGCCGCGAGTTCCGCCGCTTCGGTGCGCAGCCGGTCGGCCTCGGCGGCGTCCCCCGACGCCGGCCGCTCGCCCTCCGCCGCGTCGGCCGGTGCTCTCCCCGGCGGCAGCGTGCCGGCCTGTCGGCGCAGGGCCTGACGCAGGGGCAGGGGGAGGCCGGCTTCCACCGCCTCGCGGATCAGTTCGTGGCGGAAGGCGAGGCGATCGCCGCTCTCGGCCAGCAGATCGGCGTCGAGGGATTCCCGTACGGCGGTGATGAGCGCTGCCGAGGACCTGCCGAGCAGTTCGGCGAGCAGCGCGACGGTGACCGTGCCGCCCACGGCGGCCGCCGTCTGCACCAGCTCCCGCGCCTCGTCGGACAGCTGGTCGAGGCGGCGCGCGACAGAGGGGAGTTGCCGGGGGGCGGGAGGTCCGGCCGGCAGCCTGGCCATGCCGTTCTCGATCGTCACCGCCTCCTCGCGCAGCGAGCCGAGCAGCTCGACCAACAGCTGGGGCACGCCCTCGGCGCGGCGGGCGAGGCGGAGGACGTCCGGGTCGGGCGGGGCGCCGAGGACGTCCTCGGTGATCCGGGCGGTCGCACGGTCCTCCAGGGCTGCGATGGCCAGCTCGTGCGCGCCCGCCTGACGGATCCTGTCCAGGGTGGTGCGCACCCCGGACGGCACGCTGCCGCCGCGCACGGCGACCAGCCACAGGATCGGGTGCGACGAGAGTCCCGCCGCGAGGGTGTGGAAGGTGAGGAGGGTCAGGTCGTCGCACCACTGGAGGTCGTCGAGGACGACGAGCAGGGGTCCGTTCCGAGCCGCCTCCCGCAGACGGTCCCCCAGCTCCTGAAGCAGCCAGAACCGCTGGCCGGGTGTCGTGGCGAGGTCCCGGAGACGTTGGGCGCCCGACAGCGGTTCCTCGCCGGAGAGTACGCCTTCCAGGAGCGGACCGAGCGGTATGAACTGGTCGTCGGGGTCCGCCGCCCCCTCGAAGACCCGTGTCCCGCGCCGCCTCGCGGCCGCCGCGGCCTCGGCGAGGATCCTGGACCTGCCGATTCCGGCGGGGCCCTCCACGCGGACGATCCCGCCCCGGCCCCGGCCGAGCGCGTCGAGCCGCTCCTCGATGAACGCCAGTTCGGCGTCCCTGCCCCGCAGCGGTGTCCGGGCGCCGTCGGGCTCCTCGGGCGCGGTCCTTGTCGTCACTCGGTTCACGCTCATTCCGCCGGCCTGGGCCGCACGGGACGGCCTCGGTTCTCGTGCGGTACGGCGGAACAGTATGAACCATGTGAACCGGCCCGTACTCGGCCGGGGCGGGGGCCCTTCTCAGTCGAAGCGCAGGTCGGCGAGTTGCCGTTCGAGGACGGTGACGTCGTCCTCGGGCTCTTCCCCGACCGGGCGCGCCGCCATGAGCGTGGCGAGCTCGACGCCCGCGCGGCGGATCCGGCCGGGCAGGCCGTCGGTGTACTCGTCTCCGCCCGAGCCCCAGTCCTCGGATGCCGCGAACACGGCGGTGGGGACGACGACGGCGCGGAGATAGGCGAAGAGCGGGCGGACGGCGTGCTCCAGGACCAGGGAGTGGCGGGCGGTTCCGCCCGTGGCCGCGGTCAGGACCGGCTTCCCGGTGAGGGCGTCCGGGTCGATCACGTCGAAGAAGGACTTGAAGAGCCCGCTGTAGGAGGCCGCGAACACGGGGGTCACGACGATCAGGCCGTCGGCGGCCGTCACCGCGTCGATCGCGGCGCTCAGTCGCGGGGGCGGGAAACCGGTCACGAGGTGGTTGGCGATGTCGCCGGCGAGTTCGCGCAGCTCCACGACCTCGGTCGACGTCTCGTGCCCCCGGGCGGCGAGTTCGTCGCGGGCCGATTCGGTCAGCCGGTCCGCGAGCAGGCGGGTGGAGGAGGGGGTGCTCAGCCCGGCGGAGACCACGGTCAGCCTCATGCGGCGGACACCTCCCCGACGGCTCGGAGCGACGCGTGCACGGGGGCCTCCGGCACGTCGGCCGGTCGTCCCTTGGCGAACTCCCTCCGCAGGACGGGCACGACCTCCTCGCCGAGGAGGTCGAGCTGTTCGAGGACGGTCTTCAGGGGCAGGCCCGCGTGGTCCATCAGGAACAGCTGGCGCTGGTAGTCGCCGACGGTCTCCCGGAACGACAGGGTCCGCTCGATGACCTGCTGGGGCGAGCCCACGGTCAGCGGGGTCTGCTCGGTGAAGTCCTCGAGCGACGGGCCGTGGCCGTACACCGGCGCGTTGTCGAAGTAGGGACGGAACTCCCGTATCGCGTCCTGGGAGTTCTTCCGCATGAAGACCTGGCCGCCCAGGCCGACGATCGCCTGCTCGGGGGTGCCGTGGCCGTGGTGCGCGAACCGGCGCCGGTAGAGCTGCACCATGCGCCTGGTGTGGTCGGCGGGCCAGAAGATGTTGTTGTGGAAGAAGCCGTCGCCGTAGAAGGCGGCCTGCTCCGCGATCTCGGGGGACCTGATCGAGCCGTGCCAGACGAAGGGCGGGACGCCGTCCAGGGGCCGCGGTGTCGAGGTGAAGGCCTGGAGCGGCGTGCGGAACGTGCCCTCCCAGTCCACGACGTCCTCGCGCCACAGCCGGCGCAGCAGCGCGTAGTTCTCCTTGGCGAGGTTGATGCCCTGGCGGATGTCCTGTCCGAACCACGGGTACACGGGACCGGTGTTGCCGCGGCCCAGCATGAGGTCGACCCGGCCGTCGGCCAGGTGCTGGAGCATCGCGTAGTCCTCGGCGATCTTCACCGGGTCGTTGGTGGTGATCAGCGTCGTGGACGTGGACAGGATCAGGTTCTCCGTGCGGGCGGCAATGTGCCCGAGGAGGGTCGTCGGGGAGGACGGCACGAACGGCGGGTTGTGGTGCTCGCCGGTCGCGAAGACGTCGAGCCCGACCTCCTCCGCCTTGAGCGCGATGGCGACCATCGCCTTGATCCGCTCGCGTTCGGTCGGGGTGCGACCGGTGGTGGGGTCGGGGGTCACGTCCCCGACGGTGAAGATGCCGAACTGCATGGGGTGCCTGCTCTCCTGGGCTCGTTCCGGTTCCCGCTCCGGGGAACCGCGGGGCCGGGGGGACGCCGGAGGATCCGGCGTCACCCCGGCGGGTCAACGGTGGGGCGTCACTTCGCCAGGAAGGCGAGGAGCGCGGTGTTGACCTCCTCGGCGTGGGTCCACAGCAGACCGTGCGGGGCGCCCGCGATCTCGACGTAGTCGGCCGACGGGAGCGCCTTGTGGAACGGGCGCGCGGTGCCCTCGGCGGGGAGGATGCGGTCGGCGGTGCCGTGCAGGATCAGGGCCGGCACGTCGACGGCGGGGATGTCGGCGCGGAAGTCCGTGTACCAGGTGGCCGGAGCGGCGGAGGCGGCGAAGGAGCCGCCGCGGGCCGCGGTGTCCCAGCTGTTGCGGACGGCTTCCTCGCTGATGCGGGTGCCCAGGTTCTCGTCGAGGTTGTAGAAGTCGTTGAAGAAGGCCGTGTAGTAGGCGTACCGGTCGGCCTTGACGGCGGCGACGACGCCGTCGAAGAACTCCTTCGGGGCGACGCCCTCCGGGTTGTCGTCGCTCTTGAGCAGGCAGGGCTCGAGGGAGGCCAGGAAGGCGACCTTGGCGACCCGGCCGGAGCCGTACGAGGCCACATAGCGGGCGACCTCGCCGGTGCCCATGGAGAAGCCCACGAGGACGGCGTCCTTCAGGTCGAGGGTCTCCATCACGGTGTTCAGGTCGGCGGCGAAGGTGTCGTAGTCGTAGCCGGTGGTCGGCTGCGAGGACTGCCCGAAGCCGCGGCGGTCGTACGTGATCACCCGGTATCCGGCGTCGAGGAGCGCGGCGCTCTGGCGCTCCCAGGAGTGGCCGTCGAGCGGGAAGCCGTGGATGAGGACGACGGGCTGCCCGGCCCCCTGGTCCTCGAAGTACAGCTCGATGGGGGTGGTGTTCTCCTGGCCCACGGTGATGTACGGCATGGGGGTTTCCTCGTTTCGGGTGGACGGTTCCGCGCGTCGGAGCGGCGCGGTGTGCCCTTCACGCTAGGACCGTCCCCGCGTCTCCTGTTGCCGTACCGCGCACCACACCTTGCACGCGGGCGCAGGGTTCGCTCAGTCGGCGGTGGCCGTTCCGGCGTCGTCCTCCGCGAGGACGATCCGGGCCAGGTGGACCCTGGAGCGCACCGCGAGCTTGCGGAAGATCGACGCCAGATGGGTGTTGACCGTGTGCGGGGAGACGACGAGGGCCTCCGCGGCCGACCGGTTGGTGTGGCCCGCGGCGATCAGCCGGGCCACCTTCCGTTCCGAGGCCGTGAGCGCTTCCCAGCCCTGGTCGGTACGCGGCCTGAGGCGGCGGGTGCGCCGGCCGGGGCGGCTCGTGGCCCGTTCCGTTTCGGCCCGGACCCGTTCGGCCTCGGCGTCGGCCCCGGCCTGGGCGTAGAGGTCGTGCGCCCTGGTCAGGGCGGGTGCCGCGGCGGGGTCGCCGGAGGCCAGCAGCGCGCGCCCGAGGTCGGCGGAGGCTGCCGCGAGGGACAGCGGCCGGGGGCCGTCCAGGAGGATGTCCACCGCCCGCCCCAGGAGTCCCTGGTCGGCGTTCACCAGGGCGGCCGTGTGGGCGGCCGTCCCCTGGGCGGTCGGCACGGCGGGGTTGCGCAGGGCGTGTGCGGCGGCCTGGGCGGCGAGGTCCTCGGCCAGCTTCCGGTCCCCGCCGCGCAGGGCGATCCGTACGGCCTGGACGACATGGGGGCGCAGGAGCCGCCACCGGAGGAAGGGGTGGTCGCGCTGCACCGGCCGGAGGAACTCGGCCGCTGCCGTGTGGTCGCCGTCGGCGTCGGCGACGACGGCCTCGAAGTATCGGTGCGCGGCGTGGTTTCCCTTGTTCGGCCGGTCGGCCAGGGTCGCCCTCACCACATCCAGGTGTTCACCCGCGGCCCTGCGGTCACCGCGCAGCATCGCGAGGAGACCGCGGTTGACGCGGATGTTGACCAGGTTGTTGGGTACCTGGAGGTCCGCTTCGAGACGCTCGGCGGTGACGAAGTCGGCGTCCGCGTCGTCGAGCCGCCCGAGCCCCAGGTTCAGGGTTCCCTGGGCCCAGCTCAGCATGGCTGGGCGCAGCGGAGCGTCGCCCGCGGTCCGGAGCAGTCGCCGTACGGCGTCGAAGTCGTCCATGTGGATCAGGGCGACGGCCTCCTCGGGCAGGAAGGCGGCGTCGAACACGCTGAGCGCCGTGTGGTGTTCGACGGCGGCGGCGCAGTCGCCCGCGTTGAGGGCGATCTCGCCGAGACCCCACAGCGCGAGGACGCGGGCCTCCCGGTCACCGGCCCGCTCCGCCTCGGCGAGCGCCCGTTCCCCGGTCTCACGAGCGACGTCGAGGTCGCTGCCGCGGGACCGGGCCAGAGCCTGCCGGGCGGTCAGCCGGGCGCGGATCGCCGGGTCGGTGACGGCTGCCAGCGCCGTCGTCGTACGGCGGGCCAGCTCGTGGACGTCGTCGAGGTGCCAGAGCGCGTCGCCGAGCACGGACTGCAGACGGGCGAAGACGTCCAGGGGCGGCTGCCGGGCGAGCAGCGCGTCGCCGGTGTCCCGTGCCTGCGCGTACCGGCCCGCGCGGGTCAGCGCGACGACGGCCCGCTCCCCCACGTCGTACGCCAGGGGCGCACGGGGCGGTACGAGTTCCAGGGCGCGGACGGCCAGGTCGGCGGCGAGGTCGGGCATCACGTCGAGCACGTCATCGGCGGCGGTGCGGAGCAGTCCGATCGCCTCCGTGTCGCCGGGTTCGGCACTCTTCAGCAGATGCGGGACCGCGTCGCCGGAGCTCCGGCCCGCCGCGACGAGCCGGCCGGCGGCCTCCCGGTGCAGTGCGCGGCGTACGGAGGGGGCGAGGTCGGCGTACACCGCCTGGCGGAGCAGGTCGTGGCGGAACAGGAGGCGATCGCCGTCGTCGTCGAGGAGCGCGGCGGCGATCGCCTCGTCCACTTCGGCGCTCAGTGCGGAGGCGGGCCGGCCGCACAGGGCGGCGGCGTCGGCGAGCGAGAACGCGCGGCCGAGGACCGAGCCGATCCGCAGGAAGTGCAGGGTGTCCGGCCGGAGGTCGGCCAGCCGGCCGCGTACGCCGAGGACCAGCCGCTCGGGCGGTTCCGGTCCGTCCGCGCCCTTCGCCGCGATGCCCGAGAGCATCTCGGCCGCGAGGAAGGGGTTGCCGCCCGCTCCGTCGAGGAACTCCTCGACCCGCGTCGGCACGTCCCCGCCGAGGACGTCGCGGGCCAGCTCGGCCAGGGCCGTCTGGGACAGCGGCCGCAGGGGGAGGGTCGTCGTCAGCGGCCCCTGCCCGTACAGCTCCGGATCCTCCCTGCTGGTGAGCAGCCAGAGGACGGGGGAGCTGAGCAGCCGTGCCGGCATGACGCTCAGGGCGAAACGGCTCAGCGGGTCGGCCCATTGGACGTCGTCGACCGCGATCAGTACGGGTGTGCCGGCCGAGCGTTCCTCGATCAGCTGGGCCAGTCGTTCGACGAGCCAGATGCGCTGGTCGTGGTGGCCGGCGAGGTCCGCGAAGTCCGTGCCGGAGAGCAGCGGCGGGTCACCGTGCAGGAGCCCCGAGGCCAGGGAGGCCAGCGGTGCCAGTTCGTGCAGTTCCTCGGCGCGTCCGTGGCTGACGACGAATCCCTGGGCCCGCGCGAGCGAGACGGTCTCCCGCAGCAGCGCGGTCTTCCCGATCCCGGGCTCGCCGAGAAGCAGCGCGACGGCGCCTCCCTCACCGTCGCGCACCGCCGCGACCAGGGCGCGCAGCCGCTCCAGTTCGGCCTCGCGGCCACGGAGCCCGGGTCGGCTCAGTTCCGTCGCCGTGCCTCGCCCGTCGGGGCGGTCGGGGCTCATCCCTTGACCGATCCGGCGAGCAGTCCCCGTGCGAAGTGCTTCCGGAGGGAGAAGAAGACGAGCAGCGGGACGACGGCGGCCACGAAGGCTCCCGCGGTGAGCCGCTGCCAGTCGTTGCCGTAGGTCCCGGCCAGGCTCGCCAGCCTGACCGTCATGGGCGCGGTCTCGGCCGTTCCGCCCGAGAGGGTGAGTGCCACGAGGAGGTCGTTCCAGACCCAGACGAACTGGATGACGGCGAAGCTGACCAAGGCCGGGCGGGCCGACGGCAGCACGATCCGGAGCAGCAGTGTCCCGTGCGAGGCGCCGTCGACGCGGGCGGCCTCGATCAGGTCCCGGGGCAGCCCGGCCAGGAAGTTGTGCAGCAGGAACACCGCGAACGGCAGCGCGAAGGCGGTGTGGGCGAACCAGACCTGGCCGAACCGTGCGGGACCGGTGAGGTGCCACGCGGGCAGGAACAGCCAGCCCTGGGAGAAGAGCTTCAGGAGCGGGACGAGCGCCATCTGGAGCGGCACGACCTGGAGCGCGAAGATGCCGACGACGAGCGCGTCGCGCCCCCTGAAGTCGATCCAGGCCAGGGCGTACGCCGCGAAGAAGGCCAGGACGAGCGGGAACAGCACCGAGGGAACGGTGATGACGACGGAGTTGACGAAGTGCTCCGCGAGCCGCCCCGATCCGTTCCCTCCGCCGGACAGCACCTCGCCGTAGTTGTCGAGCGTGAGCCTCGGCGTACCGAGGACGGTCCACCAGCCCGTGGTCTTGATCTCCTCCTCGGGGCGGAACGAGGAGAGCAGGAGACCGAGGGTCGGTGTCGTCCAGAGGACCGCGATCACCACGGCGACCGCTGTGAAGGCGCGGGAGGACAGACGCTCCCGGACGCCGTTCACCGCGTCCTCCGCCGCGCCCGGAGCTGGTGGGCGACGAAGGGGGTGAGGAGGAGGAAGAGGAGCACGGCGAGCGCCGCGCCGCGGCCCGTCTCGCCGTAGCGGAAGGCCTGGTCGTACATGGCGTGTGCGAGGACGTCCGTGTCGAACTGTCCGCCGGTCATGGTCCTGACGATGTCGAAGGCCTTGAAGGTGCCGATCGCCTGGGCGAGGAGGACGACGAGCAGCATGGGCCTGATCGACGGCAGGGTGATCCGCCGGAGGACCTGCCCGGGGGACGCGCCGTCGAGCCGGGCGGCCTCGGTCAGCTCCGGGGGTACGGCTCTGATCGCGGCGGCCAGCAGGACGGCCGCGAAGCCCGTCTGGGTCCACACCATCGCCACGATGAGGAACAGGACGTTCCAGGGGGAGTCGACGAGCCATTGCCGCGGTTCGCCGCCGAACGCGACGACGAGCCGGTTCAGCAGTCCGATCTGCTCTGCTTCCGCGGGACGGTAGGCGTAGACGAACTTCCAGACGATGCCCGCGCCGACGAAGGAGATCGCCATCGGCGTCAGGACCAGGGACAGCGCGAACGTCCTGAACCGCGACCGTGCGACGGCCGCGGCGTAGAGCAGACCGACCGCGGTGGACGTCAGCGGCACGAGCACGACCCATGCCAGGGTGTTGCGCAGCGCCACCCGCGCATGGGGGTCGGTGAACATCCACGCGTAGTTGTCGAGGCCCACCCACGTCTCTCCCCCGCTGCCGGTGAACGACAGCGCGAGGGTGCGCAGACCGGGCAGGAGAAGACCGATCGTGAGCAGCAGCAGCGCGGGGGCCAGCAGGATCAGGGCCGCGGCCCTCCTGCGTACCGGCCGGCGGTGCAGGGCGAGCAGGATCAGGGAGACGACCGCCGCGAAGGCGGCGACGCCCTGGAGCAGGTACAGCAGCTTGGGCTGCTGGGCGACGGCGTCGAACGACATCACTTTCTCGGCCAGGACCGCTCGATGGAGCCGGCGACCTGCCGGGTGCTCGCGCCGCCGATCCAGTCGACGGCTCCCTTCCAGAACGTCCCGGCGCCGACCGACGCCGGCATCAGGTCCGAACCGTCGAACCTGAACTGGGTCCTGGGGTCCTGGAGCAGCTGGATCGAGAGCCTGTCGACCGGGGTCGCGGCGTTCGCCGGATCCACGCCCTGGTTCGCCGAGACGAACGGTCCCTTCCTCATCCGCGCGTTCGCGAAGTCGGCGGAGGCCAGGTACTCCTGGAACGCCCGCACCTCGGGGCGGTCGGCGAACGCCGCGGTGAACACCCCACCGCCCAGGACGGGGCGGCTGGCCGGGTCGGCACCCGGCAGGAGGAAGGCGTAGACGTCCTTGTCCGGTCCGATCTCGGTGCCCTTCGGCCACATGTCCGCGTAGAACGAGGCCTGACGGTGCATCGCGCAGTCGCCGGAGACGACCGGGGCGCCGGCCTCCTGGAAGGAGATCGACGCCATCGACCTCGCCGGACCGAAACCGCCGTTGGCGTACCGGTCGTTCTTGAGGACGGACCCCACGGTGTCCATGGCCTTGATCACCCGCGGGTCGTCGAACGGGATCTCGTGGGCCACCCACTGGTCGTAGACGTCCGTGCCCTGCTGGCGAAGCAGGACGTCCTCGATCCAGTCCGTCACGGGCCAGCCGGTCGCCTCGGCGGACTCGATGCCCGCGCACCACGGCTTGACGCCCGACGCCGCGACCTTCTCGGTCACGGCCATCAGCTCGGTCCACGTGCGGGGGACGCTCAGTCCCCTGTCGCGGAAGAACTTCGGGGAGTACCAGACGAACGACTTCACGTTCGCGACGAGCGGTGTGCCGTAGAGGGTGCCGTCCACGGTCGCGTAGCTGTTCCAGTCCGCCGACCAGCCCTGCCGCGCGAGAGCGGCGACGCCGGCGCTCACGGGCTTCAGCTTCCCCGCCCGCGCGAAGCGCTCCATGAGGCCGGGCTGGGGGAAGAACGCCACGTCAGGGGCGCTCCCGCCGTCGACCCTGAGCTGGATCTGCGCCTCGAACTCCCCGTCGCCCTCGTACCGGACGTCGATTCCCGTGCAGTCGGCGAAGTCCGCCCACGTCTCTTCGAACAGATCCGCTTCCCGGTCCCGGTTCTCCGCGTACACGGTGACCACGGTGCCGGGGTGCTTGCCGTAGCGGCCGTACGGTGCGCAGTCCGCGGTGGTGTGCGAGCGCGAACCGCTGTCCTGCGGGGTGCCGCAGGCGGTGGCGGTGACGGCGAGGGTGATGACGGCGAGCGCGAGCCTCGCGCCGAACCTCATGGGTGTGCTTCCTCCGATCGCCCGCCGCGTGATCTCGGCGGACGTTTCGGAAAGCTACCGGGTTCGAACGACATAGACCAATCGTTCGATGTCCAGGCGCCGGGTCAGTGCCCCGTGGACCGGGCCGCCTCCAGGATCAGCTCCGCCACGGCCTTGGGCTGGGAGAGCATGACCAGGTGGGAGGAGTCGACCTCGACGGTGGTCATGCCGGCCCGCTCGTACCCGAACCGCTCCACATCGGGGTTGATCGTGTGGTCGGAGGACGCGACCAGGCCCCAGGAGGGCTTGGTCCGCCACGCGGCCACCGGTGCCGCCTCCGAGAAGGCCCGTGCGGCCAGGGGGCGCTGGGAGACGGCGAGCACCGCGGCGAGGTCGGGGTCGACGTCCGCCGCGAACAGGGCGGGGAACCGGTCGACCGCCACCGAGACGTCGGTGCCGGTCTCGGTGGAGCCGGGCACCGGGAACGGGGTGTGGACGAGCGCGTCGGCGAGACCGGAGTCGGGGAAGCCGCCCTGCAGCTCGCCCAGGCTCTCGCCCTCCTTCAGCGCGTATCCCGCGAGGTACACCAGGGCGCGGACGTTCTCCTCCGCACCGGCGAGGGTGATGACGGCGCCGCCGTAGGAGTGCCCCACCAGGACCACGGGGCCCTCGACGGCACGGACCACGGAGGCGATGTACGCGGCGTCGTCGACGAGGCTGCGGTTGGGCACCGCCGGAGCCAGCACGTCCAGGCCGGCGGCAGTCAGTTCGGGGATGACGCGGGCGAAGCTGGAGGCATCGGCGAAGGCGCCGTGGACCAGGACGACGGTGGGGCGGGCATGTCGGGACATGAGGGGACTCCTCGGTGAGTGGCTGGGGAGGGTGGCCGGGGCCGGTTCACAGCCCGAAGCGCGCGCGGCGCGCCTCGGGCACCAGGTCGGCGTACTCGGGGTGCTTGCCGATCCAGCCGCGGATGAAGGGGCAGTACGGCAGGACGCGCAGCCCACGGGCCCGGGCGTCGTCCAGGGCGCCGCGGGCGAGCAGCCCGCCGAGACCCCGGCCGCCGAAGCGGGGATCGATCTCGGTGTGGATGAAGGCGATCTCGCCCTCGGAGAGGTGGTACTCGGCGAAGCCGGCGGTCTCGGTGCGGTCGCCGTCGCCGCTGCCGCCGGTGTCGGATTCGGCGCCGGTGTCGGTCTCGGCGAGGATCTCGTACCGGGACTTCTCGGGCCGGTCGATGACCTGGGGATCCATGAATGCTCCTGTCGGGTCGCGGTGTTACGGGGGCCGGTGGCCGGCGTCAGAGGGTGCGGCGCACGCCCGCCTGGCGTTCCAGGTTGCGGAGCTGGACGGCGAGGTCGCCTTCCACGGCGAGGTGGGCGGGGCCGCTGCGGCCGAGCGGCAGGACCTGCTCGCTGCGCATGTCCTCGAGCATCAGGGCGAACGCCGTGTACATCGCGACCAGCGCCACCACGAACCCGAGCACCCCGGACGTGCGCGTCAGCCATTCGGCGCCGGTGACGCCCGCGAGGCCGGTGGCCGCCCAGCGGGGCAGGGAGACGGCGAGGACGAGCCACAGCGCCCGCTTGGGCCCGGTCACGGCGGTCATCAGCGCACCGAAGCAGAGGAGCGCCAGGTTGAAGACGCCGAGGACCTTCAGGCCGTCGGCCGCGCCGCTGAGCATGATCAGCGAGTACGGCAGCCAGCTGCCGGCGAACACCGCCATCAGCGTGGCCGCGATCACGTCACGGGCGCCGAAGGCCAGGAAGCTGACCAGGAGTTGGAGGACGAAGGCCGGCAGCACGGTGAAGGCGACGGCGGTGCGCGCCTCCTCGCCGAAGATCCCGAGCTGGAGACAGCCCGTCATCACGGACGCGATGGCGATCGTGAAGAAGCCGAGCGGCATGGGCGAGGCGATGGGGCGCAGGTTGATCCGGGTCATCGACCGGAGGTCCGGCTCGAAACGGCGCCCCGGGGGCGCGGCGGGTTCCTGCTCGTCGCCGTCGGCGGCCGGGGAGGCGGCAGTCATCGGATGGCTCTCTTTCAGTGGTCGAAGCAGGGGTCGACGAAGGACGGCGTGGTCTCGGGGACGGAGCCGCGCGCGACGCGCCACCGGCGGTGCTGCTCGGACTCGGCGACGGCCTCGGCCACGAGCGATGCCTGGTGGGCGCCCCCCTGGCCCGACTGGTAGCCGCCGAAGCGGGCGACCGGGCTCCATGCGGGGCTCACCGGCGGGACGGACTCGTCGAGTCCCTCGTACTCCGCGGTCGCGTAGACGATCCGGCCGCCGACGACGGTGAGGACGGACTCGATGTCGGGGATGACCTCCTCGGGCACGGTGAGGAAGTCGTCGGAGAGGAGCGCGAGGTCGCCGTAGCAGCCCTCCCGCAGGGTGCCCTTGACGTCCTGCTCGCCGGTGAGACGCGCTCCGCCCCGGGTGTAGAGGCCGAGGGCGGTCTCCCGGTCGATCAGGTTCCCGGCCGGGTAGAGCGCGGTGCCGCCGACGGTGCGCCCGGTGACCAGCCAGTGGAGGGCTACCCACGGGTTGTACGAGGAGACGCGGGTCGCGTCGGTGCCGGCGGCGACGGTCAGGCCGCGGTCGAGCATGGCCCGGACCGGCGGGGTGTGGGCGGCCGCCTCGGCGCCGTAGCGGTCGAGGAACGCGGCGCCCTGGAAGGACATCCGGTTCTGGACCGAGACGGCGCCGCCGAGGGCGGCGATCCGGTCGAGGCTGCCGGCCGAGACCGTCTCCGCGTGGTCGAAGAGCCAGCGGTTGCCGCCGGGGAAGAGTCCCTCCGCGGCGAGCTTCTCGAAGACGGCCAGGTCGCGCCGGATCGTCTCGTCGTAGGTCGCGTGGAGCCTGAACCCCCAGCCGTTCTCGAGCAGGAGCCGGACGGCCTGCTCGAACTCGGGCTCATAGGCTCCGAGTTCGGGCCGCGGTTCGGAGAAGTTCTCGAAGTCGGCGGCGGCCCAGGTCAGGTTCTCGCCCGCGCCGTTGAGCCTGAGCCACTCGTCCCCGTCCCCCGGCTTGACCATCTCGGTCCAGCGCTTGAGGTCGGCGAGCTCCTGCCCGGCCGTCTGCGGGAAGAGGTGGTAGGCGATCCGGAGGCTCAGCTCCCCCGACCTGGCGAGGTCGACGACGGTCGCGTAGTTGTCGGGGAAGTTCTGGAACCCGCCGGCGGCGTCGACCGCCGAGGTCAGTCCGAAGCGGTTCAGCTCGCGCAGGAAGTGCCGCGTCGACGTCCGCTTGTCGGCCTCGTCGAGGGCGGGGGCCTTCGCCAGGGTCGAGTAGAGGATGAGCGCGCTCGGCGCGGCGAGCAGCACGCCGTTGGGTTCGCCGTCCCGGCCGCGGACGATCTGCCCGCCGCGCGGGTCGGGGGTCTCCCGGGTGAAACCGGCGGCCTTGACGGCGGCCCGGTTCATCAACGCCGACTGGTACAGGTGCAGGACGAAGACGGGGGTGTCGGGGGCGGCGGCGTTCAGCTCGGCGACGGTCGGCATCCGGCGCTCGGCGAACTGTTCGGCGGTCCAGCCGCCGACGACCCGGATCCACTGCCCCTTGGGCGTGCGGCCGGCCTGCTCGCGCAGCATCGCCAGCGCCTGGCGGAGGCTGCGTACGCCGTCCCAGCGCAGCTCCAGGACGTAGTTGAGGCCGCCCCGGATGACGTGCAGGTGCGAGTCGTTGAGTCCGGGGATCACGCGGCGGCCGAGAGCGTCGACGACCTTGGTGCCCGGCCCGACGAGGTGGGCGAGGTCGTGGTCGTCGCCGAGGGCCGCGACCCGGCCGTCGCGGATCGCGACGGCGCGGGCCTCGGGCCGGTCGGGGTCACCCGTGAACACCTTGGCGTTGCGGACGAGGAGATCGGCGTGCTCGAGTTCCCGCCGCGGGGCGGGGACGAGGCCCGCCACCGGCATGCTCGTCGAAGGCCCGGTCGTGGTCATGCGAGGGCCTTCCGCAGGACGTCGGTGGCGACACCGATGGCGAGCTCCGCGCCCTGGGTCTCGCGCAGCGCGTTCAGCATCACGAAGTCGTGGATGACGCCCTGGACGCGCAGGGCGGTGACGGGCACCCCGGCGGCACGGAGCTTCGCCGCGTACGCCTCGCCCTCGTCGCGCAGGACGTCGGCCTCGGCGGTGACGACCAGGGCCGGCGGGAGGCCGGTGAGCTGCTCGGTGGAAGCGCGCAGCGGCGAGGCGGTGATCTGCGCGCGCTCGGCCTCGTCCGTCGTGTACTGGTCCCAGAACCACTTCATGGCGTCGAGGCGCAGGAAGTAGCCCTCGGCGAACCGACGGTACGAGTCGGTGTCGAAGCTCGCGTCCGTGACCGGGTAGAAGAGGACCTGCTGGACGAGCCTCACGTCACCGCGCTGCTTGGCCATGAGGGTGAGCGCCGCGCTCATGTTGCCGCCGACCGAGTCGCCCGCGACGGCGATCCGCGTGCCGTCGAGGTCCTTGTGGTGGCCCTCGCGGGCGACCCACTGGGCGACGCTGTAGTTCTGCTCGATCGCCACGGGGTAGCGCGCCTCGGGCGAGAGGTCGTACTCGGGGAAGACCACGGCCGCCCGCGTGCCGACGGCCAGTTCGCGGACCAGCCGGTCGTGGGTGTGCGCGTTGCCGAAGACCCAGCCGGCGCCGTGGATGTACAGGATGACGGGAAGCGGGCCGGTGGCGCCGCGGGGGCGGACGATGCGGGCGCGGACGTCGCCGGTCGGACCGCCGTGGACGGTGATCCACTCCTCGTCGACCTCCGGCAGGGGAACGCCTTCGCCGCTCTGGACGTCGTCCACGGCCTTGCGGCCTTCGGCGACGGGGATCTGGTAGAGGTACGGCGGCTGGGCGGTGGCGTCGGCGAACGCCTGGGCGGCGGGTTCGAGGACCGGACGGTTCGTCATGTGGGGTTCTCCTTCGGGATGTACGGGAGGGGGCTCGGGGTTCAGCGGGTCGCCCGCGCGGCGGCGAGGATCACATGGGTGACCACGGCCGGACGGGAGACGGCCACGGCGTGCGACGCGTCCACTTCGGTGACGTGCGAGCCGGCACGACGGGCCATCCACTGCTGGGCGGCCGGCGGGATGTTCTTGTCGGCGGTGGCGATCAGCGCCCAGGACGGGATCGTCCTCCAGGCCGCCTCGCCGGCCTTCTCCTCCAGGGCGGTGGTGGCGACCGGGCGCTGGCTCACGGCCATGACGGCCGCGTCGGCGGTGGGGACGTCGGCGGCGAACTGGGCGTGGAACTTCGTCCGTTCGATGACGAGCTCGGTGCCGGTGCCGCCGCCGGGCAGCGGGTACGACCGCGGGTTCACGGTGTCGCCGAGGGTGGAGCCGGGGAACCTGGCGGCGAGCTCGGCCGCGCTCTCGCCCTGGTCCGGGGTGAAGGCGGCGATGTAGACGAGGGCCTTCACCCGGCTGTCGCCCACCGCGGCGCCGCTGATGACGGCGCCGCCGTAGGAGTGGCCGACCAGGACGACGGGTCCGTCGACGGCGGCCAGCACGCTGCGCAGGTAGGCGGTGTCGTCGGCGAGGCCGCGCAGCGGGTTGGCGGGGGCCAGGACGGGGTAGCCGGCGTGCTGCAGCCGCCGGATGGTGCCGCTCCAACTGGAGGCGTCCGCGAACGCTCCGTGGACCAGGACGATGGTGGGCTTGGGCTCGTGCCGGTCGTCACCCGCGGCGGTGGTCGGGCGGCTCGCGGGTCCGGCGCCGACGAGGGCGGCGAGCGTCGCGGGCAGGGCGAGGCCGAGGGCGAGGGAGCGCCTCGTGGGATGCATGGGGGTTTCCTTGTCGGGAGGTGAGCGTTCGGGTGCGCTCGGGCGGTCGGGAGGGTGTGCGGCGATCGGGCCGGGCGGGTGCGGCGGGCGGGAGGGTGTGCGGCGATCGGGCCGGACGGGTGCGGGGTCGGGCGGGTCCGGCCTCGGAGGCCGTAGGACGTACGCCTCCAGGAGCAGGCGGCCGGCCGGGCGGGGTCCGGCCTCGGAGCCGTACGCCTCCCGGAGGGGAGCGGACGGACCGGATCCCGCCTCAGAGGCCGTACGCCTCCAGGAGACGGAGCCAGACCTCGCTCACCGTCGGGAAGGCGGGCACGGCGTGCCACAGGCGGTCCAGGGGGACCTCGCCCACGATGGCCACGGTGGCGGTGTGGATGAGTTCGGTCGCCATCGGGCCGGTGAGCGTGCAGCCGACGACGACTCCCCGGGTCTCGTCGACGACGAGCTTGGCGAGGCCGCGGTAGTCGTCCGCGTGGAGCGCGGCGCCGGCGACGTCGTCGATGCGGTACTCCACCGCCCGTACCGCGAGACCCGCTTCGCGTGCCGCGCGTTCGGTGAGCCCGACGCTCGCGACCTCGGGGCGGGTGAAGACGGCCTGCGGGACGGCGTGACGGTCGGCCTCCGCGCTCCACGGCTGCCGGGCGCCGGTGTCGGCGGGGCGCCCCGCGGCCCGCTCGGCGATCGCCGCCGCGCAGGCGCGGGCCTGGTACTTGGCCATGTGGGTCAGCGGCGCCCGGTGGTTCACGTCGCCGACGGCGTAGAGCCAGTCGCCGTCGACCCCGGTGACCCGGCAGGTGTCGTCGACCGGAAGCCATGCGCCGGCCGGCAGACCGACCGAGTCCAGGCCGAGGTCCGCGGTGCGCGGTCGCCGCCCGACGGCGGTGAGGACCTCGTCGCAGTCGAGGGCGGTGCCGTCGTCGGCGTGCACGGTCACGGTGCGGGTGTCGTCGTCACGGGCGACCCGTACGGCCGACACCCCGAAGCGGATCGTGACGCCCAGATCGCTCAGCCCCCGGGTGACCTCCTCGCCGGCACACGGCTCCCAGCCGGTGAGCAGCGCCTGGTCGCGGACGAGCAGGGTGACGGAGGAGCCGAGCGAGCGCCACGCGGTGGCCATCTCGCAGGCCACCACTCCCCCGCCGATGACGACGAGCCGTTCGGGCACCGCGTCGGCCGTGGTGGCCTGCCGGTTGGTCCACACCCCGATCCGGTCGATCCCCTCGACCGGCGGAAGGGCGGGTTCGGTGCCGGTGGAGACCACGACCGCCCGCCGGGCCCGCAGGGTGCGGACGGTGCCGTCGGCCCCCGTCACCGCCACCCGGCGCTCACCGGCGAGCCGTCCGTGCCCCCGTACGAGCGCGATGCCCGCACCGTCGAGCCAGTCGGCCTGACCGGTGTCGTCGCCGCGCCCGGTGAAGCGGTCGCGGCGGGCCAGCACGGGCGCCGGGTCGAGTGCCGCCGTGACCGTCTGCCGGGCCCCGTCGACCGCTCGGGCCTCCGCCCGGGCGGCGCCGGGTCGCAGCAGCGCCTTGCTCGGCACGCAGGCCCGGTAGGAGCACTCGCCGCCGACCGCGTCCGCCTCGACGACGACGGCGGTCAGGCCGGACCGCACGAGCCGGTCGGCGACGACCTCACCGCCCGGTCCGCCGCCGACCACGACGACGTCGTACGTGTCCATCAGCCGCGCACCAGAGGGGTGTCCACCAGGTGCTCGGCCAGGAACCAGACCTGCGCCTCGCCGGTACGGATGACCTCGGAGACCAGCAGGTCGGCGCTGCCCTCGTCGCCCTCCGCGGAGAGCCGGGCGGCGGCGTCCCGGGCGTCGATCAGGATCCGCTCGTGCGCGTCGAGGAGCCGCGACAGCATGACGGGCACCGGCTCGACGCCGTCCGGCGGGCGGGGGACCGTCGTCAGCTCGGCGACGTGGCGCGGGTCTCCGACGGCGACGCCGCCGAGGCTCTGGACCCGCTCGGCCAGCGCGTCCACGATGGCCAGTTGGGCGTCAGCGTGCTTGTCCAGCATCAGGTGGAGCGAGTAGAAGGTCGCTCCGCGCATGAGCCAGTGGTGCTTCTTGTAGAGGGAGTAGAGGATCTGCGTGTCGGCGAGCACGCGGTTCAGCCGCTGGCAGCCGTACATGCGGGTGTCGTGGCCGAGGCCGATCGGCAGCTGCTTGAGCGTGCCGAACGCCTGGGTCTCGGCGCCCTTCTGGTGCAGCAGCGGCTGGCCGCCGCCGTGCGGGGTCGTGAGGGTGTCCATCGGGTGCTCCTGTTCGGGAGAGGGGTGGGAGGGGCCCGGCCGCCCGGTCGGGGGATGCGGACGACCGGACCCGGTCTGCGCGGCCCGGCCGTCCGGCCGGGGAGCTGCGGACGACCGGACCGGTCTGCGCGGCTCGCGCTCAGCGCTCGGCGTTCGCCGGGGCGGGGAGCCGGTGCAGCACGAGCCGGGTGAGGAGTCCGCTGCCGAGTCCGGCCGCGAGCGCGAGGGCGGCCCACCACAGCGGGTACGGCGTGAGTCCGAGGGCCGCGTCGAGGGACCAGGCGCCGGGGCCGGTGGCGGCGAGGGCGGCGGCGGTGCCGATGAGGACGAGCGGGTACTCGTATCCGTCGTTCTGCACCCAGAGCCCGTGGCGCCACTTCACGGTGAGCGCGACGGTCATGACCCCGATGGTGCCGGTCGCGGCGAGCGGGGTCAGGAGGCCGGCGGCGAGCAGCAGGCCCGAGCCGATCTGGCCGCCGCCCGCCGTGAGGGCGGTGAGGGCTCCGCCGCGGAAGCCGTCGGCACGGAACTCCTCGGTGCCGCCCTCGAGTCCCCTGCCGCCCAGGTGTGTGCTGATCTTCTGCACACCGTGGCCGGCGACGAGCAGTCCCACCAGCAGACGCAGGATCAGAATGCCGGTGTCCACCGGGGTCAGCCGGCCGCGTGCGCGCCGATGACGCTCTGCGCGTACACGACACCCAGGCCGTACGCGCCCGCGTGGGCCTTGACGATCTCCATGACGGCGCCGTACGTCTCCTGACGCGCCCAGTCGCGCTGCAGCTCCAGGAGCACCTGGACCCAGGTCACCGGGACGGCGCCGGCGGCGATCATCCGCTGCAGGGCGTGCTCGTGGGCGGCCGGGCTGACGCCGCCGGAGGCGTCGGTCACGACGTACACCTCGTAGCCCTGCTCGAGCGCCGAGAGCGCGGGCAGCACCAGGCAGACCTCGGTCCACAGACCCGACAGGATGATCTTCTTGCGGCCGGTCGCCTTGACCGCCGCCACGAGCGCCTCGTCCTCCCAGGCGTTCATGGTGGTGCGGTCGATGATCTCGTTCTTCGGGAACACCTCGGCGAGCTGCGGCAGCAGGGGGCCCGAGAAGGACTCGGCGGCGACCGTGGTCAGGACGGCCGGGACGTCGAAGGCCTTGGCCGCCTTGGCGAGACCCACGGTGCTGTTGATGATCGCGGCACGGTCGCCGCTGCCGGTGCCGAAGAACATCTGCGGCTGGTGGTCCACGAAGAGCATGACCGAGTTGTCGGGCGTGAGCAGGTCCTTGCTCGGAGCGGCCTGCACCTTGTCGACGTCGAACATGAGGGGTCCTTTCGAAGCTGTCGCTAACGTGCCCGCCGCTTCCGCGGCTCGGCACTCCTCGAAGCTACGAGCGACCAGGCCGCCCGGGTTGACCCCCTGCGCCCAGGATTTGGCACGACAGCGCACAACGTCAGAGCGCGCCGACGATGTCCTCGACCCTCGCCTTCGCGTCGCCGAAGAGCATGGCCGTGTTGTCGCGGAAGAAGAGCGGGTTCTGGACGCCCGCGTAGCCGGAGGCCATCGAGCGCTTGAAGACGATGACCTGGTTCGCCTCCCAGACCGTGAGGACCGGCATGCCGGCGAGCGGGCTGGACGGGTCCTCGGCGCCGGCCGGGTTGACCGTGTCGTTGGCGCCGATGACCAGGACGACGTCGGTGTCGGCGAAGTCCGCGTTAATCTCGTCCATTTCGAGGACGATGTCGTACGGCACCTTGGCCTCGGCCAGGAGGACGTTCATGTGGCCGGGCAGGCGGCCGGCGACCGGGTGGATGCCGAAACGCACGTCGACGCCCTTCGCGCGCAGCTTGGCGGTGAGCTCGGCGACCGGGTACTGCGCCTGGGCGACGGCCATGCCGTAGCCGGGTGTGATGACCACGGAGCGGGCGGCGGCGAGGAGTTCGGCGGCGCTCTCGGCGGTGATCTCGTTGTGCTCGCCGTAGTCGACGTCCGCGCCGGAGGGGGCCTCGATGCCGAAGCCGCCCGCGATGACGGAGACGAAGGAGCGGTTCATGGCCTTGCACATGATGTAGGAGAGGTAGGCGCCGGAGGAGCCGACCAGGGCGCCGGTGACGATCAGCAGGTCGTTGCCGAGCAGGAAGCCGGAGGCCGCCGCGGCCCAGCCGGAGTAGCTGTTGAGCATGGAGACCACGACCGGCATGTCGCCGCCGCCGATCGAGGCGACCAGGTGCCAGCCGAGTGCCAGCGCAAGGGCGGTGACGGTGATCAGCAGCCACAGGGCCGGGGCGATGACGAACCACACGGTCAGGGCGGCGAACAGGCCCAGCGCACCGAGGTTGAGGGCGTTCTTGCCCGGCAGCATCAGCGGCTTGGAGTCGATCTTCGCGGAGAGCTTGAGGTTGGCGACGACGGAGCCGGTGAAGGTGACCGCGCCGATGAACACGCCGATGATCACCTCGGCGTGGTGGATGCCGAGCGTGCCGAGCGTCTCCAGGTCCCTGGCCTCGTGGCCGCCGGGCAGGTGCTCGACGTCGAGGTAGCCGTTCCAGCTGACCAGGACGGCCGCGAGTCCGACGAAGGAGTGCAGCAGCGCGATGAGTTCGGGCATGCCGGTCATCTCGACGCCGCGGGCGCGCTGGAGGCCGATCAGTCCGCCGGCCAGCATCGCGAGGAGCATCAGGCCCAGGCCCGCGGTGCTGATGTCGCCGTCGACGGCGAGGACGACCGTCGCGACGAGCGCGACGCCCATGCCCAGCATGCCGAAGGCGTTGCCGAGCCGGGCCGACTCGTGCTTGGAGAGTCCGGCCAGCGCCAGGATGAACAGCAGCGCGGCGACGAGGTAGGCGGCCTGCGCGGCGAGGGTCGCAGTCATGTCAGCTCCTGTTGAACATGGCGAGCATGCGACGCGTCACCGCGAAGCCGCCGAAGACGTTGATACTGGCCAGCAGGATCGCGACGGCCGAGAGCACCGTGACCGCGGTGCTGCCGTGCCCGATCTGCAGGAGCGCGCCGACCACGATGATTCCCGAGATCGCGTTCGTCACCGACATGAGCGGGGTGTGCAGCGCGTGGTGGACGTGTCCGATCACGTAGTAGCCGATCACGATGGCGAGGACGAAGACCGTCAGGTGGGGCAGCAGCGCCGCCGGGGCGAACCCCGCGGCGAGGAACAGCAGCAGCGCGGCCAGCGCCACGCCGCCGAACTTCCGCCCCGCCGTCATCGGCTTCCTCACCGGCGACTCCACCGCCGCGGCGGGCTCGGCGGGGGCCGGGGCCGGGGCGGCCGAGACCTGTACGGGCGGGGGCGGCCATGCCGACTCGCCCTCCCGTACGACCGTGATCGAGCGCTGCACCGGGTCGTCCCAGTCCAGGACCAGCCGGCCGTCCTTGTCCGGCGTCATCAGCTTCAGCAGGTTCACCAGGTTCGTGCCGTACAGCTGCGAGGCCTGCGCCGGCAGCCGCCCGGCGAGGTCGGTGTAGCCGAGGATCGTCACGCCGTTCTCGGTGACGGTCTTCTCGCCCTTCACGGTGCCGACGACGTTGCCGCCGTTGGCGGCCGCCATGTCGACGATCACCGAGCCCGGCTTCATGCTCGCCACCATGTCCGCGGTGACGAGGGTCGGCGCGGGGCGCCCCGGGATCAGGGCGGTGGTGATGACGATGTCGACGTCACGGCACTGGGCGGCGTACAGCTCGGCCTCGCGCGCCTTGTAGTCCTCGCCCATCTCCTTGGCGTACCCGGTCTTGGAGACCTCCGCCTCGGGGGACTCGATCGACAGGTACTCGCCGCCCAGCGAGCGGACCTGGTCCGCCACCTCGGGGCGCGGGTCGGTCGCCCGTACGATCGCGCCGAGCGAGCCGGCCGTGCCGATCGCCGCGAGACCGGCGACTCCGGCGCCCGCGACGAGCACCTTCGCCGGGGGCACCTTGCCGGCCGCCGTCACCTGACCGGTGAAGAAGCGCCCGAACTCGTGCGCGGCCTCCACCACGGCCCGGTAGCCCGCGATGTTCGCCATCGACGACAGGACGTCCATCGACTGCGCCCGGCTGATGCGCGGCACGGCGTCCATCGACAGCGCGGTGAACGGCCGCCTGCCCAGGTCTTCCACCATCGCCGGGTCGAAGGCGGGCGCGAACAGGGCGACCACCGTCGCCTCGGGCCGTACCCCGTCCAGCTGGGACGGGCTCGGGGCGTTCACCCCCAGCACCACGTCCGCGGCCGCCGCGTGGCCGAGGGTCGCTCCGGCGGCCTCGTAGGCGCTGTCGGTGAACCCGGCCGCGGCGCCCGCGCCGGAGTCGACGACGACGTCGTACCCCAGTTTGCGGATCTGTTCGACGGTGGCCGGCGTGGCCGAGACGCGGTGCTCACCCGCCCGCGCCTCTTTGAGGACTCCGACAATCACGGTTGTTCTCCGTTCGCTGTGTCCGTCAACGGATGAGTCGAGGATGGCGGGCCTGGAGGGCCGGCTGCGGCAGGCGGGACGGCACCCTATGCGGAGCCGACCGTCCTCGTCGACATCCTCCCGGGAAACGAGGCCGCGAAGGAGGAGTTCTTCGGCCCGTTCGCGCACGTCCGCCGCGTGTCGTCCGAGAGGGAGGCGACGGGGCAGGATCCGCGAAGGGATCTGGAGCAGGGGACGCGGGCCGGGGCGAGTCCGCCGGTCCCGTGGATCCGGGGGTCAGACGAGGTCGCGGTGGCGGCCCACCCCGGTGGAGAAGAGGTAGAGCGGGGGCAGGAAGGCGCCGGCGCAGACCGTCCAGAGGGCGGTGTGGGCGCCGGCCCAGGTGGCGAGGAGGCCGGCGGTCAGCGCACCGAGTGGCAGCGCGCCCCAGGAGACGAAGCGGACCGTGGCCATCACGCGGGACAGCAGCTCCGGGGGCGACTGGGTCTGCCGGTAGGTGCGGGTGGTGATCGAGCCGATGACGGTGCCGAAGGCGAAGCCGGCGTTTCCCAGGGCGAACCAGTACGCGTCCCCCGCCGACGTGGTCAGCGGGGCGAGCAGGAGCAGCGTGCCGCCGGCCAGGTCGGCCGCGATGATGCCCCATGCGGTGCCGAGGCGTGTGGTCACCCGGACCGCGACGGCGGCGCCGGCGAGCGCGCCGACCCCGTCCATGGCGAGGACGAGTCCGAGCTGTACGGAATCGAGGCCGGCCTCGCGGACCAGGTAGAGGGGGGTGAGGGCGACGAGGGCCGCGTTGAGGAAGTTGGCGGCGGTCGCCCATATCATGCAGGGCCGCATGACCGGGTGCCCGGTGACGTACCGCCAGCCCTCGCTCATGAGCCGGAGCACGCTCCCGCCGGTGCGGGGCGCGGGGCGGCTTTCCGGGAGGGTGCGCAGCAGCACGGCCGAGGCCAGGTAGCTGGCGGCGTCCACGACGAGCGCGCCGACCGGGCCGGTGGCGCCGATCAGGACGCCGCCGAGGGAGGGCCCGCCGGTGTCGGTGACGGCGTGCGTGCCGGACATGACGCTGTTGCGGGCGGCCAGCTGCCGGGCCGGGACGACGGCGGGCAGGAACGTCGAGTTGCCGATGTCGAACAGCACCGTCGCCGCGCCGGTGACGAGCGCCGCGAACAGCAGGTGCGGATACGTGAGCGTGCCGAACCACCAGGCGAGCGGCAGCGATCCGAGCGCCGCGAACCGTACGAGGTCGAGCGCGACCTGGAGCCGGCGCAGCGGTACGCGCTGCGCGACGACGCCCGCCGGGAGGCTGAGCAGCAGCCAGGAGACCTGTCCGGCGGCGGCGAGCAGGGCGACCTCGAAGGCGGTGGCGTCGAGGACGGTGAGGGCGACGAGGGGCAGGGCGAGGGTGGTGACGGCGGTGCCCGCGCCGCTGACGGTGGCGGCGGCCCAGTAGCGCCAGAAGACGCCCGGCGGTGAGGTCTCGTGCTCGTCGTCGCGTCGGTCGTGCTCCGGGATCGCTCGTGTTCCGCCCATACGGCGCCCACCCCCTGGGTCTCATTAGTCTCTTTTGGGAACTCACTCGCTCCGAGTGGGTTTCTATCGGGAACCGACCTCATGGCGCAAGATGGTCCCGATGAGCGGCCGCCGTGCGCGGAGGAGTGGAGACGCTGTGATGAGGTCGGTGCCCGAGCGGGACGCGGCGTGCGCGATCGCGCATGCGGCGGCAGTGGTCGGCGACTGGTGGAGCCTGCTCCTGATCCGGGAGACCGCGCGCGGACACCACCGGTTCGACGCGCTCCAGGAGGAGCTGGGCATCTCCCGGAAGGTGCTCACCGAGCGCCTGGCGCACCTGGTGGAGACGGGGATCCTGGAGAAGGTCCCGTACCAGGACAGACCGGTGCGGCACGAGTACCGGCTGACGGAGAGCGGCCGGGGGCTGCTGCCGGTGCTGCTGTCGATGCAGGACTGGGCGGACCGCTGGGTCTTCGGCGACGGCTCGCTCAGCGGCACCGCCGACGAGACGGGCGCGGAGGCGCGGCGCGTCGCGGGCCTGGCGGGCGAGCGGCTGCCGCGCCTGGAGCTGCCGGGCCACCGGGACGGCGAGCCGGTGGACCCGGTGACCGGCGAGGTGGCCACCGTCCTGTTCTGCTATCCGGCGACCGGGTCCCCCGGCCCCCTGCCGGACGGCTGGTCGGGCATTCCCGGCACCGTCGGCTGCACGCTGGAGAACCGGCTCTTCCGGGACGCGTACGAGGACTTCCGCGCGGCGGGCGCGGAGGTGCGCGGCGTGAGCACCCAACGCCCGGACGAACAGCGGGTGTTCGCGGTCGAGGAGGGCATCCCCTTCACGCTCCTCTCGGACGTCGACCTGCGCCTCGCCGCCGCCCTGCGCCTGCCCACCTTCCGCGCCGGACAGCTGCTGCGGCTGAAGCGCGCCGTGCTGGTGGTGGACCGCGACCGCGTGGTGCGCCACGCGCGCTTCCCGGTGACGGACATCCCGGGGGCGGTGGAGGAGGCACTGACGGAGGTGCGGCGCCTGGGCGCCGAGGACTGACGACACCCCCGCGGGTCTCTGCCCGCCCCCTCCCCACCCAGGGGCGGCGGCCCCTCCGAGGAGCCGGAACAGCCGCGGACTGTGACGCGCCTGGCGCCGGAGCTCTCCCGGGATCCGAGGCCGGCGGGGCTTCGGATCCCGGGAGCGGCCGTCATCCGGCGGTCAGGGCGGTCCACTTCTGGTTGGCGCCGCCGTGGCAGTCCCACAGCTGGAGCTGCGTGCCGTCGGCGGTGGAGGAGCCGGGGACGTCGAGGCAGCGGCCGGAGGCGGGGTTGCGGTAGCCGCCGTTGTAGGGCTGCCAGACCTGGTTGGCGCCGCCGTGGCAGGCCCAGAGCTGCACCTTGGTCCCGTTGGCGGTACCGGCGCCGGCGGCGTCGAGGCACTTGCCGAGGGAGCGCAGGGTGCCGTCGGTGTAGGCGGACCAGTACTGGTTGGCACCGTCGCCGCAGCTCCACGTCTGGACGGCGGTCCCGTCGGCGGTGGCGGCGCCGTTGACGTCCATGCACTTGCCGGCGATGCCGGACTGCACGCGCGCGGGGGCGGGGGCGGGGTTCCTCAGCCAGCCCGCACCGTCCGCGGCCTGGACGCCCCGGTGGAAGGCGTCGGCCATCTTCCGGTAGCCGGAGTCGTTGGGATGCAGGGGGTCGGCCAGGTCGGCCGTGGTCAGACCGCTCATGTCGACGAACGCGACGTGTTTGCCCGCGGCCTGCGCGGCGGTGACGATGTCGCGGACGGCCTGGTTGTACGCGCCCCGGTGCTGCTCCTCGGAGCTGCTGGTGGACACGACCAGGGAGGCGACGAGGACGGTTGCGTCGGGCACGTCGGTGGTGATCTGGTTGACCAGCGACTTCAGCCGGGTGATGGCGGTGTTGACCTCGGAGGCCCCTTGGAGGTCGTTGGTGCCGATGTGCAGTGTCACGACGTTGGGCCGGTAGCGGGTCAGCGCGGCGTCGGCGAGGGCGGCGATCTGGTCGATGCGGTATCCGGAGTGGCCTTCGTTGTCGGGGTCGGACATCGAACCGCCCCGTACCGTGCCGACGAAGTCCAGCGGATGGCCGTCCGCCGCGAGCCTGTCCCACAGCGGGCTCCGGTAGCCGTTGCCCGTGCTGCTTCCCACGCCCCAGGTGATCGAGTCGCCCAACGGCATGACCCGCAGAGGTGTGTCGGAGGCGGCGGAGGCGGGGGCCGCTCCTGCCGCCGTCACTCCGAGCACGGCGGCGACGAGCGCGGTCAGCGGGCGGATCCAGGGTTTCTTCATGGGGTTCCCTTCCTTGGGGTCGCGTGTCACGGGAGCGTGGTCCACTTCTGGTTGCTCTGGCCGTTGCAGGTCCACAGGACGACAGGGGTTCCGTTGGCGGTGCCGGCCCCGTTCACGTCGAGGCACAGACCGGCGTGGACGTTGCGGATCGACCCGTCGGCCTGCGCGGTCCACTTCTGGTTGTTCTGGTCGTTGCAGGGCCAGATGACGACCGGTGTGCCGTTGGCGGTGCCCTGGCCGGAGGCGTCCAGGCACTTGTCGCCGTAGACGCGGATCTCGCCTCCGGCCCACGTGGTCCAGAGCTGGTTGGCGGCGGTGTGGCAGTCCCAGATCAGCGTCTGCGTCCCGGCGGCGGTGGAGGCGCGGTCGACGTCCAGACAGCGGCCCGATCCGGTACCGCGCAGGCGTCCGGTGGTCGCGGCCTGCGGGCTCCCTCCGGTCACCCTGAACACGGCGACGCCGTGCGCGGGCACGCTCGCGAAGATCTGGCCGGAGGTGCTCGACGTGCCGCCGGTCCACAGGTCGGTGAGGGCGAACGACTGCCCGGTGAGGCCGACCTGAGCGGCCGTGGTGGTGATGGTCGTCGCGCTCCCTCCCCTGTTGAGCAGGCCCACGGCGACCGAGCCGTCGGCCAGGGGCTTGGCGAACACCTCGGTGCCGCCGTCGTCGCGCACCCTGCGTCCGCCCGCGCCCAGCGGGTCCTGGTTCACCGCCACCAGGCGGGGGTTGCGCAGGATGGAGCTCACGTCGGCGGACATGGTGCGGATGTCGTTGCCGGCCATGAGCGGGGCGCCCAGCAGCGCCCAGAGGGCGAAGTGGGTGCGGGACTCGGTCAGCGACAGGCCGGGCCGGCCGACGACCAGCATGTCGGGGTCGTTCCAGTGCCCCGGACCCGACTGCGCGGCCAGCGGCGCGGTGATGTCCAGAACGTTGCCGACGCCCATCGGGTAGCTGTTGGTGTTGGTGTTCTGCCAGATGTCGAGCAGGTCCTCGGTCGTGCGCCAGAGGTCGGCGACCTCGCCCCAGTTGTACGTGGCGCCGGTGGGGGCGTGGAAGCTGTTGGGGTTGATGCTGTAGACGATCGGGCGGCCGGTGGCGCGCAGGGCGTCGCGCATGATCGTGAACCGTTCGACCTGTTCACCGAGGGTGCCGCTGCCCGAGCACCAGTCGTACTTGAGGTAGTCCACGCCCCAGGAGGCGAAGGCGGCGGCGTCCTGGGCCTCGTGGCCCTTGCTGCCGGTGGAGCCGGGGTAGGTGCCCACGCCCTGTGCGCAGGTGCGCTCGCCCGGCGCCTGGTAGATGCCGAACTTCAGGCCCTTGCCGTGGATGTAGTCCCCGAGCGCCTTCATGCCGCTCGGGAACGTCGTCGGGTTGGCCCGGAGGTTGCCCGCCGCGTCGCGCTGCGGGTCGAACCAGCAGTCGTCGACGACGACGTACTGGTAGCCCGCGTCCTTCATGCCCGAGGACACCATCGTGTCGGCGGCCTGGCGGACCTGTGCCTCGGTGATCCCGCATCCGAAGCTGTTCCAGCTGTTCCAGCCCATGGGCGGGGTGAGCGCCGGGCTGCCCGGCGCGGCCTCGGAGGTCGAGTGGGCGGAGGCGGTGACGCACGCGGTGAGCGTCAACGCGGTGGCCGTGAGGAGACGCAGTAGGCGTCGGGGCAGGGGAACCATGAGGGGTTTCCTTCCTGGCCGGCCCGGAAGGCGGATGGCGCTGTCCGGGCCGGATCGGCGGTGGGGGTCACGTGCTGCTGATCACCAGCACGCGGGTCAGCGCTGCAGCGTGAGCAGGCCCGGCCGGTAGGGCAGTTGGATGTAGGGGGTGCCCGACGGTGTGTTGGGGTCCAGGCCCTGGTAGAGGAGCTGCAGGTTGCAGGGGTCGATGGTCATGGTCTGGTCGGGGTTGTTGCGGACCAGGTCGCCGTGACTGATGTCGTTGGTCCAGTCGGCACGGCTGTTGGCTTTGCCGGCGAAGGGGTTCGACTCGGTGGCCGCCTGCGGCGTCCACGGACCGTCCAGGCTGGAGGCCGTGAACGAACGGAAGAAGCGCTGCTCGCTCGCCCCCCGAGCCTCGACGATCATGAGGTACTGGTTCTGGCCCTGGACCTTGTAGACCTCCGGCGCCTCGAACAGGTTCTTCACCGTGTCGGTCATGACGGTCGTGTACGACGAGCCGAAGCTGGCCGGGAAGTTCCCGATCGGCATGGCCGACTTGTAGATCTTGCCGTTGTCACCGGCGAAGAACAGGTACATGTTCTGGCCGTCGGCGATCATGGTCGGGTCGATCGCGCTCCCGTCGGAGAGGCTGCCGGTGAACAGCGGCTGCGCCGCCGACCAGCCGTTGGGGTTGGTGGGGTCGCTGGAGGTGCGGTAGACGAAGGGCCACTGGGTGCCCCACCCGTTCGAGGTCAGCACCCAGATGTTCTTGGGCGCGAAGTAGAACAGCTTCGGAGCTACCGCGCCCTGGCTCATGCCGGTCTGGGTGGCGGTGGCCATGTCCGACCAGTTGGTGAAGGGGGCGAAGCCCATCGAGTGCCAGTTGCCGTCGGAGTACGTCGCGTAGACCAGGCGCTTGCCGTTGTACGTGGTGGTGGTGAAGTCCTTCAGGGCGGCCCACCCGTTGGCCGGTTGCGCCAGCGGGCCGGTCGAGCTCCACTGGTACGTCGACGGGAGAGCGCACGAGTTGGACGAGCCGAGGCCGGTCCACTTCTGGTTGCTGCCGCCGCTGCACGCCCAGAGCTGCACCGCCGTGCCGTTGGCCGTACCGGCACCCGAAACGTCCAGACACAGCCCGGACTCCACGGCGACGACCGTGCCGTCGGCGTTGACCCGCCACTGCTGGTTCGTACCGCCGTTGCAGGACCAGATCACCGGCCGGGTACCGGCCGTGGTGGCGTGGCCGGGAACATCGAGACACTTGTTGCCGTATACGGTCAGCCGGTTGTCGTCCGTCAGCGTCCACTGCTGGTTGGTCCCGCCGTGACAGTCCCAGACCTGCAGGTTCGTGCCGTCGGTCTGGACGGCACCCGGCACGTCGAGACACCGGCCAGAACCGACACCGCGCAAGGCGCCGCTGGTGGCCGCCTCGGCCGGGCCGGCGACGAGTATCGCCGCCAGCGAGACCAGGGCCGCAAACATGGCGGCGAGCACCAAGGACGGGTGTACGTGGTGGAGTCGGCGTCTGCGCATGGTGACCTCTCACTTCCTTGAGTAGGCGGTTCGAGCGCCTGGCCCGGAGCCGGACGCCTGAAGGGGTGCAGTGGCATGCGGTGCCTGCTTTCCGGCCGCCGCCGGACGAGGCCCTGTCGTCAAACTCCCGCCGTTGCCCGACTGGGCCTGGGCCGTACCGCGAAACAGCGGTCGGCGTCCGGCGAGTCGTATGCACACGTGCTCGACTCATTGCTGGTGAATGCGGTCGTCGTGCCGGCGCGGCCCGGCTTGCCGAAGGCGCGGCGCCGGAGGCGGCATTTCTGAAGGACGCGAATACCCGGGGGGACGAGTAAAGGAGGCCCACCGGGGCGAGCAGCGTTCTTTCGGTTCCGTTCCATGCATCCTCCGGGCCCGGGCCGTTCCGCGCGGTCGAGCCACTGCGACGAGGGGCCTGATTGTTCGAAATCACGAACAGCGTGCGACACTGCGAGCAGAAGATAGATTTCGAGCCGAGGTTACGTCAACGCTTCCGACGAGTTACATCTGCGGCGCGTCAGGCCCGGCCCGGATAACAGAAATTCCGGGCCCTCACACAAGTTGACCTGATTAAGGCGTGCCGTTTCCGTTCAGCGCCACCGTGTTCGGCAATTCGACCTGTTCGGTATTTCGGTTATTCGAGGTGCGGGAAGCGTGGGACCGACCGAGGCCCCGGGCCACCCCGCGGCGGAAGGCGTTCGTGGTAGGCGTCCACCATGACGTGCGGAGGAAGTGGACGGCGGTCACAGCGGCAATCGGGCTCGCACCCGAGGAAGGTCGGCCGCCGGCGTGGAGCCCGACTCCGGTTACGGAGACACCATCATGAATTCGGCCAACGGGGAGCGAGGCCGGCACCTCGCCACCCCCCGTCCGGATGTCGAGTCCAGCCGCAGCCGGCCTGGCACAGCCCCAGGAAGGCCCTGTGGCGCGACCTGCGAACCAGGAAGTGAGCAGATCGGCCTGCGCGTCCCGGAGAACGCCGCGGACCGGCGGGCCGCTTACAAGGTCGGCGAGCGGTACGACACCGGGCTGCTGAGCCCGCGAAGCGACGGCATACATGGCTCCGCTGATGCCCAAGGGTGCCCGCCTGATCCGCAACCTGCACCCCGAACCGGCGAACTACCGCCCAGCGGCCGGATTCACGGACCTCCGGCTTCCGGAGCACGAGACGCTCATCGACGGGATGCTGATGGGCGGGTTCTGCCCCGACAATGGATTCGCCCGACGCCGAGCACCTCGCCTACTGCGTGAAGGCGTTCTCTCACGAGTACGCACCGGGCACGACCCGGATCTACCTCCGCTCGACAATCGAACCGGGCTCACGCCGCCTCGATGACGAGTGGCGGTCGACGAGGCGAACGGTGGTACCCGCGGCTGCAGTCCTTGGCCGACGCGAAGGGGAGGATCACGTGGGACCTGAGCGTCGACTCCACGGTCTGTCGTGCTCATCAGCATGCGACTGGGGCCCGCAGGCAGGGTGACCTGCAGAAGGAACCGCCAGGCGGTGGCTTCACCGAACCCGAGGACCACGGACTGGGTCGCTCACGCGGCGGTTTCACCACCAAGTTGCACCTGGCCGTCGAGCAGGGTCAGAAACCCATGTCGATCGTGATCACGGCCGGGCACCGCCGCGACTCGCCGCAGTTCGAACTCGCGTTTGACAAGGTCCGCGTGCCCCGCATCGGTCCGGGACGGCCACGCGTCCGCCCCAACCGCGTGCGGCGTACACCTCCCGCAGGAACCGCGGCTACCTGCGCCGCCGCGGGATTCGCTGCACCATCCCGGACAAGGCCGACCAGGCCCGCAACCGCCGAAGGCTCGGTTCCCGCGGCGGCCGACCGCCGCGCTTCGACCCGGCGACTACCGCGAGCGCCACGCGGTCGAGTGTGGGATCAACCGCCTCAAGAGGAACCGAGCTGTCGCCACGCGGTACGACAAGCTCGCTGTCCGCTACGAAGCGACAGTCCTGGTCGCGGCGATCAACGTGTGGCAAATGCACGCGACTGTACCGGCCCATAGGACTCAACTGCCCAGCCGTCCACAACCTCCCGAGGCAGAACACCTCGCCGATGACGAGGCTGGCCGCGCCGCCCACATTCCAGGAGAGGAAGCTGCGATCTTTGCCCAGGCGGACGAGCTCAACGCCTACATCGCTCGGTTCCTCGAACACTACGGGTAGGCTCGTAGGTATGGGAATTGACTGGGAGAACATACTCGGCGCAAGCGGTAACGGCCTCGACGATGCCTACAACAGGGCGGTCTCCGCGGCCATCTACAGCGATGACCCGGCGGAGGACCGTCGGCCACTCCCAGTCGGCGAACAGCACGACGACACAGACGGCTTGCGCTGAACTGAGAAAACGCCCCGGCAAGCCGCGGCGTTTCGCCGTCAGGTCAGGGGTCGGTCAAGAGGGGGCCGAGCTCAACTCTGCGGCTCGATTGCCGCCTTCACCGAACTCGTCATCCCCGGCAACGGCTCAGGTGACGGCCAGCACTACGGCACGGGGGTGCTGCCCGAGCACCGAGGTCACGGCCTCGGCCGATGGATGAAGGCCGAGTCGATCCGACAGGCCCACAGGGACTATCCGGACCTCGGTGACCTCCTGACCGACACCGCCGACAGCAACGCGCACATGCGACGGGTCAACGACAGTCTCGGCTACACACCCACGCACACGACACACCAGTATCAGCTCGACCTTTAGCAGAGAGCGGACGGGCCGGACCGGGACATCACCCCGCCCGGCCTGTCCGTGCTTTCGATACACGCCCCCGTGCTCTGACCACATAGGTTGGCCGGCTTGGTGATCGCGGCGGTTGGACGGGAGTGACGTCCGTTCCGACTGCTGGAGGTGCGGTGGCCGAGCCTCTCTGTGTCCGCAGACTGACTGACCCGGAAGGGCAGGAACTGCGGCAGATCGTGCGCCGGGGCAGCACCAACTCGGTGCGCTACCGGCGCGCGATGATGCTGCTGGCCTCGGCCGGAGGGAACCGGGTGCCAGTGATCGCCCAGCTGGTGCAGGCCGACGAGGACACCGTCCGGGACGTGATCCACCGCTTCGACGAGATCGGCCTGGCCTGCCTGACCCCTCGGTGGGCGGGAGGCCGTCCCCGCCAGCTCAGCCCTGACGACGAGGACTTCGTCATCCAGACGGCCATCACCCGCCCGACCAAACTCGGCCAGCCCTTCACCCGCTGGTCCTGCGCAAGCCCGTCGCCTACCTGCGCAAAGTCCACGGCCGCGTGATCCGGATCGGCCGCGAGGCGTTACGCTGCCTGCTCGCCCGCCGCGACGTGGCCTTCCAGCGCACCAAGACGTGGAAGGAATCTCCGGACCCCGACCGCGAGGCGAAACCGGACCGGATCGAGGAGGTCCTGGACCGTCTCCCCGACCGGGTCTTCGCCTTCGACGAGTTCGGCCCGCTCGGGATCCGCCCCACCGCGGGCTCGGGCTGGGCCGAGCAGAGTCGTCCCGACCGGCTGCCCGCCACCCACCACCGCACCCACGGCGTGCGGTACTTCCACGGCTGCTACTCGGTCGGCGACGACACCCTGCGGGGCGTCAACCGCCGCAGAAAGGGTGCCGCTCACACGCTGGCCGCGCTGAAGTCGATCCGCGCCGCCCGCCCGGACGGCGCCCCGATCTACGTGATCCTGGACAACCTGTCCGCCCACAAGGGCGGCGACATTCGCCGCTGGGCGAGGAAACACAGGGTCGAGCTGTGTTTCACGCCGACCTACGCCTCGTGGACGAACCCGATCGAGGCCCACTTGGACCGCTACGGCAGTTTAATATCGCCATCTCCCACCACTCCAACCACACCGTCCAGACACGGGCCCTGCACGCCTACCTGCGCTGGCGCAACGCCAACGCCCGCCACAGCGACGCCCTGGCCCCCGAACGCAAGGAACGGGCCCGCATCCGCAGCGAGAAAGGCATCCGCTGGGGCGGACGTCCCCTCAAGACCGCAGCCTGAGCGCACGTCCTACCCAGTGCGCAGCTCCTCGTGAAAGGCTGGGACCATGATGGGTGGGTCGTCTGAGAACCCAGAACTCTGGGCATTCCTGGAGTCACTGCACCGCGGCGAGCTCCTTTCCGGCACCGTCACAGCGATCGAACGGTTTGGTGTGTTCGTGGCGCTGGACGAAGGACCCGACCATCCGGTCTTCCCCGGCGTCGGGTTCATCTCCTTCGCTGAACTGTCCTGGCGACGCTTCGAGGCAGCCACCGACGTCGTGCAGGTCGGACAGCGCGTCTCATGCGAGTTCCTCCAGTTCGACACATGGAACCTGGAGGCCAGGCTGTCCTTGAAAGCCACACAGCCGGACCCCTTTCAGGTATTCGCCGACACCATCGCGGTGGGGCAGAAACTGCCTGGCCAGGTCACCAAGCTGATCCCGTTCGGCGTCTTCGTCCAGGTTGCCGACGGGATCGAGGGACTGGTTCACCTGCGCGAGCTCGCCTGGACACCGGTGGAGACTCCAGCAGATGTCGTCCAGGTCGGCGACGCGATCACGGTGGTCGTCACCGAGATCGACCGAGAGCGACGCAGGCTAACCCTCTCCCGACGACAAAGCTCATCCGCCGGCGTGTGACGCGCTGCGTTCCTGCCACGGCTCCCTTGCGCGAGTACTCCTGAACGTCTGCTCAGCCAAAGGAAGACACACGCGCCCCAGGCCGGTGAACCTTTGCGGTCACAGCACTGGTGATTTGAGTCAGAGATTCGTCGGCAGTAAGCCGCGACTTTGTCGAGGATCTCGTCGGCTGTCTTCGTCGAGACGAGCGGTCTGGGGTGCTCGTTTGTCGCGTTCGAGGGCCTGGACCAAGCGGTGGACACCCCCCGCTTGAGCTTCTTCTGGGTCAGCTCGGCCAACCACCGCTCGACCAGGTTCAGCCAGGACGCGCTGGTCGGCGTGAAGTGCAGGTGGAGCCGAGGGTGACCCAGCAGCCACCGCTTGATGTCGGGCGTCCTGTGGGTCGCGTAGTGGTCCAGGACCAGATGAACCTGCAGATCAGCCGAGACCTCCTTGTCCAGCTTCGCGAGGAACTTCTTGAACTCCGCCGCCCGGTGGCGGCGGTGGACGGAGCCGATGACCTTGGCGATGGCGACCTCGATGGCGGCGAACAGGGTGGTGGTGCCGTCCCGGACGTAGTCGTGACTGCGGCGTTCGGGAACACCGGGCACGATCGGCAGCACCGGCTGGGACCGGTCCAGGGCCTGGATCTGCGACTTCTCGTCCACGCAGAGCACCAGGGCCTTCTCCGGCGGGTCGAGGTAGAGACCGACGACGTCGCGGACCTTGTCGATGAACAGCGGGTCGGTGGACAGCTTGAACGTCTGCGTCCGTGCGGGGCCAGTGCGAAGGCCCGCGAGACCGTGGACTGCGACATTCCCGTGGCCGCGGCCATCGATCTGGTCGACCAGTGGGTCGCGTTCTTCGGTGTCTCCTCGAGCGTCTTGACGATGACCCGCTCGACGTCGGCATCGGTGATCTTCCGCGGAACACCCGGCCGCGGGTCGTCGCACAAGCCGTCCAGGCCCTGCTCGAGGAAGCGAGGCCGCCGGGTGCGGACCGTGTCCGGAGCGCGACCGCTGAGCCAAGGCCTGGGCCGTCATGCGGCGACGTAACCAGCCCTCCAGCACCACCCGCTGGGCATCAGTGACCGACAACCTCGGAATCAATCGGACCCCGACGACTCATGCCCAACGAACAGCGAATCTCTGACTCAGGTCGCTAGGCCGTTTCCTTCGGATCACCTTCAACGGTCTTGTCCGGCCTGGATACGGTGATGACATGACGACAACCCTGCGGCACCCCCGACCTGGATTCATGTGGGATTGGTGGGCAGTGGACGCTCATGGCTTCCTCGTGCAGTTCAGTGGCGGGCCTGCTCCTGAGCATCTACTGGTGCATGTGGATCGTGTTGACGCCGCGGCTGCATGGGCCGAGGAGAACTGCCCCGCATGGTTCAACGATGCTTACCCATCGCTTCACGCCTTCGACTGCAACGGCGAGCTGCCGGTCTACACCCGCAACAGCGTCCCGGACTCCCCGTTGCGACTGTCCGACGCCCCAGCAGCCATCGCCGACGTTGCGGCCCTGGTTGAACTGCACAAGGCAGTGGGAGACACGTGGACGGTGTACCTCGACCAGGGATGGGTTTAGGCAGTCCGGCTGGAGTCATCTGGCTGACCAGATGAAGATGGCGGTGGAGTCCGGCGAGGTGGATAGAGCCAGTCTTGTCGTAACGGGTCGCCAGGCCGCGCCGCTGCTTGAGCCTGTTGATGCACCGCTCGACGGTGTTCCGCTGCTTGTAGGCGTTGCGTCGAAGGCCGACGGACGGCCGCCGAGCCGGCCGCGTCGTTTGCGGTTCGCGGCCTGGTCGGAGGGCTGCGGGATCACGGCCCGGATGCCGCGTCGGCGGAGATGGCCTCGGATTGCGCGGGACGAATAGGCCTTGTCGGCCAGGACCACCTCCGGTGTGATCCGGAGTCGGCCGACCGGCCGGGGCACCCGCAGGCGGGCCATGATCTCGGACTGCGGGAGGGAGGCGATACCCCCTCCCACAGTTGTCAGCGCACCCGCCCCCGCGCCTTCAGCTGGGTCGCCGGCACCTCCGGCGCGTCCAGCCTGCCCCCGTCGTACCCCTTCACCTCGCCGAAGCGGTCGCTCGTCATCCAGTCCTCCCGGGCCTTCCGGATCTCCTCGTCCGTGCGGCCCACGAAGTTCCACCACATGACGAGCTCCTCCTCGAAGGGCTCGCCGCCGAGGAGCATCAGGCCCGCGTCCGAGAGGGCGTGCAGGGGGAGGTCCGTGCGGCCGCAGCCCAGGTAGAGCATCGAGCCGGGCAGGACGGGCACGCCGTCGACCCGCGCCTCGCCGGACATCGCCAGGACCGCGTACTCGAAGTCGGGCTCCAGGGGCAGGCGGGTCTCCGTGCCGGCGGTGAGGGCGAGGTCCGCGCCGACGATCGGGGTGTACGTGGTGCCCGGCGAGGCGGCTCCGTCGAGCGCTCCGAGGATCACGGTGGCGGTGAGGCCGGGCGCGGTGACCCGGGGCAGATCGGCATGGTGCTGGAAGTGCGGCTCGACGTGCCGGTGCGCGTCGGGCAGTGCGACCCAGAGCTGCGCGCCGTGCAGGAAGCGGGCGTGCGGCCGGGGGCTCTCCTCCGAGTGGGAGATCGCCCGGCCGGAGGTCATGAGGCCCAGTTCGCGCGGGCGGATCGTCTGCAGGCTGCCCGTGGAGTCGCGGTGCAGCACCTCGCCCTCGTGGAGCCAGCTGACGGTCTGCAGCCCCATGTGCGGGTGGGGAGGGACCTGCATGCCGGGCTCGTCGGCGATGTCGTCGGGGCCGTAGTGGTCGACGAAGGCCCAGGCCCCGACCATGCGGCGGCCGAGGTTCGGGAGCAGTCTGCGGACCTCGGTCGACTCGCCGAGCTGGACGCGCCGGGGGCTGAGGAGCTCCCGTACGGGTTCGGCGACGACGAAGCCGCGGCCGCCGCACACGGTCAGCGTGGCCTGACGATCGAGATTGCTCATGACGCTCAACCCATCCTTGGTGGAATGTTCAACTAACAAGCGGTGTTGACGTGAACGGCCACCCCCCAGGGTGGCAGATCCGGAGCCCCGGAAAGGGAGAGCAAGTGAGCGACACGTACTACGAGTTCGGAACGGCCGGGGAACGCTGGGACCGCGCGCAGCTGTTCTTCGAGGCGAAGGAGTACGCAACCGCCATCCGCATCCTGAACGGCCTCGTCGCCGAGCACCCGGAGCAGACGGCGCAGCGGCTCCTCCTCGCCCGTGCCTACTACCACTCCGCGCAGCTCTCCCGCGCCGAGACCGAGCTGCGCGCCGTCCTGGAGCGCGACCCGGTCGAGCACTACGCCCGGCTGATGCTCGGGCGCACCCTGGAACGCCAGGGCCGCCGGGACGAGGCCGCGCCGCACCTGCGGATGGCGGCGGCGATGTCGGGCGAGACCCTCTCCTGATGCGCGGTTGATACCCCCGCACGGTATCGTCGGGGCCAGGAGGCCCTGAATCGTGCGCGTATACCGAGCGGAACGCCGCAGACGAGCAGGAGGTGCCATCGGGCACCTCCTGCTCGTCGTCGTGCTCGCGCTCGGGGTGTTCCTGATGCACGCGGTCGGCCACCCCGAGGGCTCCGGCGGCGGCATGCACGCGGCGAGTCGCGGCGAAAGCTCCGACGCCGGCATGCACGCCGTGGGTCGGGCCGGGGACTTCGATGGCGGCATGCACGCCGTGGGCCACGTCGGGGGCTCCGATGGCGGCATGCACGCCGTGGGTCGCGCCGAGCGCTTTGATGGCCGCATGCACGCCATGGGTCGCGCCGAGGCCGCCGCCGGCATGCACACGTCCGTCTCCCCGCACCCCACCGCCCCGGCCGTCGCCGCGCCGCACGGCGACAGCTCCGACGCCCGGCACCAGCCGGGTGCGGGGATGGACATGACCACGCTCTGTGTCGCCGTCCTCGGCGCCTGGCTGCTCGCCCGGCTCTTCCGGGCCGCACTCGGACGCCGCCCCGAGTGGCTCACCCTTCTCCTCGCGCGGCTCGTCCGCGCGGTCGGGCCGCACGCCCCTCCCCCGCGCCCTCCGGACCTCGCCCGGCTGTCCGTCCTGCGGATCTAGACCGAACCCGTCGCGCCCCGGGTCGCCTCGCGCTGCCCGCACGCACCTCCGGTCTTCCCCATCCGCCTGTACGTAGACACAGCACACACACGAGGTATCACCATGCGTGCCTTCACGAACCGCACGAACCGCAACCGCACCACCCGCAAGCTCGCCCTCGCCGGGGCCCTCGCCGCGGCCGGACTGCTCCTCACCGCCTGCGGCACCGACGACGGCATGAGCGGGATGGACCACGGCGGCATGTCCGCCTCGTCCTCCGCGACGGCTTCCGCTTCCGCCGCCCCCGGCGCGGACTCGGCCCCCGGCGACTTCAACGACGCGGACGTCATGTTCGCCCAGATGATGATCCCGCACCACGAGCAGGCCCTGGAGATGGCGAAGCTCGCGGACGGCCGGGCCGAGGACTCCGAGGTCAAGAAGCTGGTCACCGCGATCGAGCAGGCCCAGGACCCGGAGATCCAGAAGATGAAGGCCTGGCTGAAGGGCTGGGGGAAGCCCGAGTCCGCGGGCCACGGCGGCCACGGCATGGGCGGGATGATGTCCGACCAGGACATGAAGGACCTGGCCGCGACCAAGGGCGAGGCCTTCGACCGCAAGTTCGCCGAGCTGATGATCGCGCACCACGAGGGCGCCGTCGCCATGGCGAAGGACGAGCAGCAGAGCGGCAGCAACGCCACGGCGAAGAAGCTCGCCGACGACGTCGTACGGACCCAGTCCGCCGAGGTCGCCCAGCTGAAGAAGATCCTCGACCGGCTCTGATCCGGACCGGCCCACGCGCACGCGTGCGTACGGGCGGCCCCTCCCTCCCCGGGACGGGCCGCCCCCGCCACCGCGCCCGCGCCCGCCGTGCCACCGGCCCCCGTCGTACCCGCGTCCCGCCGTACCTCCGGCCCGCCGCGCCCGCCGCGCCCGCCGCCCCCGTCGTGCCCGCGTAGCCCGTGCCCGCGTCCCGCCGTATCCCGGCTCCTCCCTCACCCCCGGCGAACCCTCCCGCACTCCTGGCGAAAGAACGATGAAGACGTACCTCCCCGGCCGCCGTGCCACGACCCTCGGCGCCGCCCTCACCGCCGCCGCGCTCGCCCTCACCCTGACCGCCTGTTCCGCCGAGGACCCGGCCCCGGCCGACGGAGCCGGGGCGGCGGCGCTCGGTCACGTCCACGGCCTCGGGCTGCGCGGCGACACCCTCTACGTCGCGACCCACGAGGGCCTCCACAGCCCGGACGCCGACGGCCGTCCGGTCCTGGTCGGTGACCGTCGCGACGACTTCATGGGGTTCACCGTCACCACGAAGGGCGACTTCCTGGCCAGCGGTCACCCGGCGCCGGGCGGCGACGGACCCGCAGACCTCGGGCTCATCACGTCGACGGACTCCGGCCGCACCTGGCGGGAGAAGTCTCTCGCGGGGAAGGTCGACTTCCACGCGCTCGACACCGCTCCCGACGCCACCGTCTACGGCTACGACAGCGCGAACGGCCTGCTGCGGGTCAGCGCCGACGGCGTGACCTGGGAGGACCGCGCCGCGCTGCGCGCCCTCGACATCGCCGTCTCCCCCGCCGCCCCCGGCACCGTCCTCGCCACCACGGAGAACGGCATCCTCCGCTCCACGGACGGCGGCCGGACCTTCGCACCGGCCTCCGAGCGGGTCCTCGCGTACGTGTCGTGGGCGGCCCCCGACGCCCTCTTCGGCATCGACCCGGACGGCGTCCTCTTCCGCGGGACGGACGGCGGCACCACCTGGACCCGGGTCACCCCGGTGCCCGGCGGCGCCCCGCAGGCCCTCACCGCCGTGGACGCCCGCCGGCTGCTCGTCGCCACCCAGGACGGCGTGTACGAGTCGGGCGACGCGGGCCGCACCTTCGTACGGCGCATGACGGTGGAGTCCGGGAACGACGAGCACTGACGCGGGCGGTCTACGATCCCGCAATGATCAATGGAGTGATGTTCGACTTCTCGGGCACCCTGCTGCGGATCGAGCCGGTGGAGGAATGGCTCGGCGGCGTCCTCGCGTCACGGCAGGGCCCCGCACCCGGCACCGAGGCGTTCGACGACCTCGTGCGGCGACTCACGCGGTACGGGGCGCAGCCCGGCGGTCCCGATCCCGAATCGATGCCCGACCGTCTTACGCCGCTCTGGGAGGAGCGGGACCTGACGCCGGCCCACCACCGCACCGTCTACACCGCCCTCACCCGGGAGGCCGGGCTCACCGACCCGGAGCTCGTGGAGGCTCTGTACGAGCGGCACATGAGCCCGGCGGCGTGGCGCCCGTACCCGGACACCGCGGCCACGCTGGGCGCGCTGCGCGACCGTGGCGTCCCGGTGGCCGTGGTGAGCAACATCGGCTGGGACCTGCGGCCGGTGTTCCGCACCCACGGGCTCGACGCGCTGGTGGACGGATATGTGCTGTCGTACGAGGTGGGGGCCCTGAAGCCCGATCCCGCGATCTTCCGGGCCGCCTGCGCGCTGCTCGGGCTCGCGCCGGCCGAGGTGCTCATGGTCGGCGACAACCGGGTCGCCGACGGAGGTGCGCGGGCACTCGGGTGCGCGGTGCACTTCGTCGACCCGCTGCCCGTGGACCGGCGACCGTCCGCCCTGGCCCCGGTCCTGGAGCGGATCGCCGGCTGAGGGCGGCCGGGGTCCCGGTGCACGTCCCCCCGCTGGGCGTCGGTGGACCCGTCACACCTCCGGCCGACGGGCCGCGCCCGTGCGGTCCACGACCACCTCGCCGCCCACCACGACCGTCTCCGCCACCGTTCCCGGGATCTCCTCCGGGGCGATGCGCAGGATGTCGCGGGAGAGGACGACGAAGTCGGCCAGCTTGCCCACCGTCAGCGAGCCCCGCTCGTGCTCCAGGAAGTTCGCGTGGGCGGAGCCCATCGTGTAGCCCTCGACGGCGGTCGCGACGTCGATCGTCTCGCCCGCCGTCCAGGCCTCGCCACCACCCGGCGGGCGGCGGGTGACGGCGGCGTGGATGCCGACCATCGGGTCCATCTCGGCGACGTTCCAGTCGCTGGAGAGGGCGAGGACCGCGCCTGCCCGGTGCAGGCTGCGCAGCGGCCAGGCCTTGTGCCAGCGCTCGGGGCCGACGTTCTCGGCCCAGTCCTGGCCGGGTCCCGCGATGTCGGGGGCGGCGTGCCGCGGCTGCATGCAGGCGACGACGCCGAGCTCGGCGAAGCGCGGGGTGTCGGCCGGGTCGAGGCACTCGACGTGGACGACCTGGTGGCGGGCGTCGCGCGGCCCGTTGACGGCGCGGGCCCGCTCGACGGCGTCGAGGACGGTGCGGATGCCCCGGTCGCCGGTCGCGTGGACGAAGCACTGGAAGCCGCGCTCGTCGAGCCGGGTGAGCAGCTCGGCGAACTCCTCGGGCGGGTAGAAGGTGTCGCCCCGGTGGTGGGAGCAGCCGGCGTACGGCTCCAGGAGGGCGGCGGTGCGGGGTTCGACGACGTCGTCGATGTACAGCTTGAGCGGGCCGACGCGGAGGCGGTCGTCGGCGTACGCGGCGGCCGCCGCGTCGAAGGCGTCCAGGTCCGCCTCGCTGGTGCCGCGCGGGTGGAAGAGCGCGGCGACGATCCGTGAGCGCAGTCGGCCCTCTGCGCGGGCGCGCTCGAAGAGGGCGAGGTCGTCGAGGGAGTTCTGCGGTTCGACGACGGTGGTGATGCCGTAGCCGATGGCGTCGTCCAGGCTCTTGGCGAGCCGACCGTACTGCCGGTCGGTGGAGGCCCAGGGGAGGCCGAGCTCGCGCAGGGCGCGGTGGCCCTCGCGCGAGAGGCCCTTGATCGCGAAGTCCTTGACGAATCCGGTGGGCTCGCCGGTGGCCGGGTCGGTGACGGCCCGCCCGAAGGGCAGCTCGGTGTGGTCACGGTCGACGCCGAGCCGGCGGAGGGCGGCGGTGTTGAGCCAGGCGGTGTGGACGTCGTAGCTGAGGACGAGCGCGGGGGTGTCTCCGGTGGCCGGGTCGAGGTCGGCGGCGGTGGGCATCCGGCCGTCGGGGATCGCGGAGTAGTCGAAGGCCTCGGCCTCGATCCAGTCGGCGTCCGGGTGCGCCGCGTGCCAGGTGCGGATGCGTGCGTGGATCTCGTCGAGGGTGCGGGCGCCGGCGAGCTGGACGCAGGCGTCGTCGGAGCCGAGGCGGACGTGGTTGTGGGCGTCGACGAAGCCGGGCAGGACGAGCCGCCCGCCCGCGTCGATGGTCCGGGTGCCGGCGCCCGTCCACGCGGCCGCTTCTGTGTCGGAGCCGACCCAGACGATGCGGCCGGCGCGGACGGCGAGGGCCTGGGCCTCCGGGAGCGCAGGGTCGACGGTGTGGATGCGGGCCCCGGTGAGGACGAGGTCGGCGGGGGCGGTGCGGTTCATGGGGCGGAACTCCGTGTCGTACGGGGGTGCTTACTGAACGGGGGCGACGGTGCGGCGGGCGAGGAGCACGTACACCAGGGCGGAGACGACCGAGCCGAGGAGCGTGAGGTCCGCGCCGCCGAGCGGGGCGACGAGGGGGCCGGTCCACAGCTCGGAGTCGCAGGTGAGCGCGGAGAAGACGAGTCCGGCGAGGAGTGCGGTCATGCCGGCGGGGTGCCAGCCGGAGCGGTACCAGTAGGCGCCCCTCTCGGGGGCGTGCAGAGCATCGGTGTCGTAGGTGCAGCGGCGGAGCACCATGTCGGCGAGGAAGACGCCGCCCCAGGGGGCGAAGACGATGATCAGGAGGGAGAGGAAGGAGAGGAGGGAGGTGGTGAAGTCGGTGAGGAAGAGGGCGCCGAGGGAGCCGACGGCGGTGACGGCCGCGCTGATGACGATGGCCCGGGCCCGGCTCCAGGGGATGCCGAGGACCTGGAGGTTCAGGCTCGACGAGTAGAGCGTGATGATCGAGTTGGTGACGGAGCCGCCGAGCACCAGGGCCAGGAAGAGGGGCTGGAACCAGCCGGGGAGGAGGCTCTCGGTGCCCGCGACGGCGTCGGTCATGTCGGCCTGGGTCGCGGCGGCCACGCCGGCGACGCCGAGGGCGACGGAGGAGACGAAGCCGCCGAGGGCGCCGCTCCAGGTGACGGCCTTGAGGCTGGTGGTGCGGGGCAGGTAGCGGGTGTAGTCGGCGGGCATGGGGAGGTACGAGAAGGGGCCCGCCAGCATGACGACGAAGGCGAGGCTCCAGCCGGAGGCGCCGGGCGCGGCGGCGGGGGCGGAGGTGTCGGCGCCGGGCAGGACGAGCACGAGGAGGGCGGCGAAGCCGGCGGCGAGGACGTACGCCATCCAGCGTTCGGCGAACTGGACGGTGGCGTGGCCCCAGAGGGCGACGGCGAAGGTCAGCGCGAGGGTGACGGCGAGGGCGAGCGCGCGGGCCGCGTGTCCGCCGTTCCAGCCGAGGTCGCTGAAGAAGGCTTCGAGGGCGAGGGTGCCCACGACGGTGTTGACGATGGTGTAGCCGATGCTGACGATCCAGTTCAGCAGTCCGGCGGGCCAGTTCCCGCGACGTCCGAAGGCCGCGCGGGAGATGACGAGGGTCGCGGTGCCGGTGCGCACGCCGCTGAGTCCGGCCGCGCCGATGGCGAGGAAGGAGAGGCCGCCCAGCACGACGACGGCGGTGGCCTGCCAGAAGGAGAGCCCGAAGGCGACGGCGAGGGCGCCGTTGATGACGTAGGTGAAGGTGAGGTTCGAGCCGAACCAGAGCCAGAAGACGTCCTTGGCTCCGCCGTGCCGTTCGGCGTCGGGGATGGGGTCGATGCCGTGCTCCTCGACCTGGAAGACCTCGTCGGTCGCCGGCCGGCCCGTGGTCACGGGCGCCGTCTCGTGTTCGAGCACACCGCACTCCTGTCTTGAATGCCGTTCTAAGTCTTAGAACGGCATTCAAGATGTGCGATGGGTTCAGGGCACGTCAAGACCTACGGCGGTCACGGTTGAGGAGACGGGGCTCGGGGGCGCCGGGGCCGGACAGGGACGACAGATTCAGTCGTGCGGAGCGGACGTCACTGCTGCGCCCGCCGGAACTCCGTCGCCGCGCCTGCCGGAACCTCACTGCTGCGTCTGCCCGGCGAAGTGCTTCTTGAGCCAGGTGAGCAAGGACGCGAACGCAGGCGTCATGGCGCCGTCCGACTGCTCCAGGACGGTCGCACGGTCGCCGTCCTCCACCGTGATCGTGTAGCTCATCGCGTCCCTGGCTCGGCCGTCGTCGCCCTCCACGGGCATCGAGACGGCCGCCGCCACCAGCCGGGCCAGCTCCCCTGCGGCGTTCTCGGGCAGGGCATCCGTGTCCAGCACCTCCGGCCGGCGGCGGGAGTCGAGCACCGCCGCCAGCCCGCCGTACGCCTCCAGGGTCACCTTCACCTGTAGGCCTTCAGCTCGGCCATGTCCTTGACCAGCCCCGTGACCTTGTCGCTCAGCGCTCCGATCTGCCTGCTGAGGGCCGCCTCCTCCCGGGGCGTGCCACCGAGCCCGTCGACCGCGAAGCTCCGCACCCGGGCGACTCCGGTCGGGACACTCCTGATCTCGACCTCCACCTCCTGCCACGCCGACAGCACGGCCGACTGCTCGGTGCTGCCCGTGCCGAACAGTTCCCCGGCCTTCTGGAAGGTGGTGCCGGCGAAGTCCTGGAACTGGTCCTCGGCGCTGGAGGCCTTGAGCGACTCGTACCAGATGGTTCCGGCAGCCTTCCAGGCGGATCCTCCGATGCTCACGGCCGTCAGGTAGAACGCCTTGTTCGGAATGCCGGAGTTGTAGTGCACCCCGCCGTAGTCCCCCTTCCTGGTGTCGGGCAGGTGGATGAACCTGCTCATGCGGTCGGGCTGGGGGTCCTTGCCGAACTGCGGATTGTTGTACGCATGCCCCGGGTCCTTCATCGATCGCATGGCGTCGCCGGCGATTCCCGGAGTCCACACGTCAGCCCCGATCAGCCAGTCCGCCTCGTCGGCCGTCTGGTCCAGAGACCACTGCTTGACCAGCGACCCGAACACGTCCGACATCGACTCGTTCAGCGCACCCGGCTGATTGTGGTACTCGAATCCCGAGGTGTAATCGGTGACTCCGTGCGCCAACTCGTGGTAGATCACCTCGGGGGATCTGGTGAGGTCGGTGAACTCCTTTCCGTCGCCGTCCCCGAAGAGCATCTCCCGGCCGTCCCAGAACGCGTTGTTGACCTCGAAGCCGTAGTGGACGAACCCGTCCAGGCGCATCCCCCGGCCGTCGATCGAATTGCGCCGGAACACTTCCCTGTAGAAATCGCGCGTGACGCCGAGCGCTTCGAACGCCCTGTTGACGGACGGGTCCGCAGACTCCGGGCCGTCTTCGGTCCTGGCCAGGACGGCGTCGGAGAGGAATTCCGCCTGCTCGCAGTCGAAGATGGTACGCCGGCCGTTACCGGGGGCGGCCGCGCCGGTTGAGAACGCCCGGAGCCCTCGCTCACCGCGCAGGCGAGCAGTGATCAGCAGGGTGTCCAGAGCTGCCTGCCGTACCTCACTGTCTTCGCTCTGCAGGAGCTTCTCGAGAATGTACGGAGGGACGATGCAGTTGATCGGTCGGGTCCCACTCATGGGACACCTCCTGAGAGAGAGGACCGACGTCGAGATCTACTCGTTTCGACTGCGCTCTCGACTGTTCTCGGATCACCGCTGACCGCGGACCGCGGAAGAAGGGAGACGAGAATGTCGACGTCGGCTTCAACCATCAACCCGAGGACAGTTTTTCGACGTTCAACTTGCAGCGGCGCAGTCACGCTGATGTCACCAGTCTCCTGCCGTCCACACCGACCGGCAAACGCAACACGAGGAATGAGAACTGCCCAAGACGGCCATCAGACGCCAGGAAATGCGGACGGTGTTCGGCCGGGCCGGTCAGGGCCGGACACCGGCGGACGCCGACACGTACGGTGACGTCTAAGCTCGACCCCAACGGAAGCGGAACGGCAGGACGGGGCGGCGGCGGTGGCAGGCGCGGCACGACGGCGGGACGGACACGTCACGCAGGAGCGGATGCTGGAGGAGGCCATGGCGGCGATCGCCGAGGACGGCCTCGCCTCCCTCACCATGTCGGCGCTCGCCGAGCGGCTGGGCACCAGCGGCGGCCACATCCTGTACTACTTCGGCAGCAAGGACCTGCTGCTGCTCGCCGCGCTCCGCTGGAGCGAGGCCGCGCTCGCCGAGGAGCGGCGTGCGCTGCTCGCCCGCCGGATCACGGCCGAGCGCAAGCTCGACCTCTTCCTCCGGCTCTACCTCCCGCGCGGCCCGCGCGATCCGCGCTGGACCCTGTGGATCGAGCTCTGGGCCCGCACCCCCGGCAACGCGGCACTCCGCGAGGCGCAGGCCGAACTGGACGCGGGCTGGCAGGAGGACCTGGAGACCCTGCTCGCGGCGGGCGTGGCGCGCGGGCGCTTCGCCCCGCTGGACGCCGGCGCCCGCGCCTCCGAACTCCTGGCCCTCCTGGACGGGTTGAGCACCAGGGTGGTCCTCGGCCAGGAGCCGGGCCGCGATCCCCGGCCCGCCCTGGAGACCGCGCGCTCGGCGGCGCGCGCCCTCGTCCCTCTCGACTCCGGTGTGGGCGGCGGGGAGTGACGGTGCCTCAACCGAGGTGACGGCGCGCCCCCGGCAGGGTGGCGGGGGCCTCAGCCCGGTCGGGCGCGGGCCTCAACCCGGCAGCGCGGCGAGCCTACGCCCCGGCAGGGCGGCGGGCCTCAGCCCGGTAGCGCGGCGGGCCTCAACCCGGTAGCGCGGCGAGCCTATGCCCCGGCAGGGCGGCGGGCCTCAGCCCCGGTAGGCCTCCAGGAGCCGCAGCCACGCCTCGCTCAGCGTCGGGTACGCCGGGACCGCGTGCCACAGGCGGGCGATCGGCACCTCGCCCGCCACGGCGACCGTCGCCGAGTGGAGGAGCTCCCCGATGCCTGGACCGACGAAGGCGGCGCCGAGGACCACCTCCCGGTCGAGGTCGACGACCATCCGCGCGTGCCCCTGGTATCCCTGGGCGTAGAGATTCGCCCCGGCCACGGACCGCATGTCGAGGTCCACGGCCCGCGCCCGGTATCCGGCGCGCTGCGCCTCGGCGAGCGTGAGCCCGACGGAGGCCGCCTCGGGGTCGCTGAACACCACCTGCGGCACGGCCGCGTGATCGGCGGTGGCCGCGTGCGCGCCCCACCGCCCGGTGTCCACGGAGTCGCCGCCGTGCGCGCGGGCGGCGATCGCGGCGCCCGCGATCCGGGCCTGGTACTTGCCCTGATGGGTCATGAGCGCCCGGTGGTTGACGTCGCCGACGGCGTAGAGCCAGTCGCTCCCGTCGACCCGGAGGCTGTCGTCGACGTGGAGCCAGGACCCCGGCTCCAGACCGACCGTCTCCAGACCGATGTCCTCGGTGCGCGGCTTGCGGCCGGTCGCGAAGAGCACCTCGTCGCCCTCGACGTGGTCGCCGCCCTCCAGGACCACGGTGACCGGGCCGGTGCCCCCGTCGCGTACCACCGCGGTCACCGAGACGCCGGTACGGACGTCGGCGCCGCGTGTGGTGAGCGCCGCCGCCACGTGCTCGCCGAGGAACGGCTCCATGCGCGGCAGCAGCCCCCCGCCCCGTACCAGCAGGGTGACCTTCGCGCCGAGGGCCTGCCAGGCGGTGGCCATCTCCACGCCCACCACTCCCCCGCCGACCACGACGAGCCGCTCGGGCACCCGGTCGGAGCTGGTCGCCTCGCGGCTGGTCCAGGGGTGCGCCGCGGGCAGTCCGGGCAGTTCGGGGAGGAGGGCGCGGGTGCCGGTGCAGACGGCGACCGCGTGCCGGGCGGTCAGCACGTGACGCTCGCCCTCGGGGCCCGTGACCTCGACCCGGCGGGGCCCGTGGAGCCTGCCGTGGCCGCGGAAGACCCGTACGCCGATCGAGTCGAGCCAGTCGATCTGGCCCTCGTCCTTCCAGTGGCCGACGACCTTGTCCCGGTGGGCGAAGACCTCCATCGCGTCCAGTGGACCGTAGACCGACTCGCGCAGTCCCGCGACCTTCCGGGCGTCCGAGCGGGCGATCGCGGGGCGGAGCAGGGCCTTGCTGGGCATGCACGCCCAGTACGAGCACTCGCCGCCGATCAGCTCGCTCTCGACGATCGCCGCGGTGAGCCCGCCGGCCCGCACCCGGTCGACGACGTTCTCCCCGACCGGGCCCGCGCCGATCACGACGACGTCGTAGCTGTGCTCGTCTTCCACCGTTCGTGTCATGGGTCCCAGTCTGGTGGCAGCGGTGCGGAATAGCGCGGCTCGATACGCCGTTGTGCCGGGCGAGTCCCCAGGGGACCGTGAGGACCACGCCAGAGGACCCGAAAGGTAGGCAGCATGAGCACCGTAGAGCTCACCAAGGACAACTTCGACGAGATCGTGAGCGGGAACGAGTTCGTGCTCATCGATTTCTGGGCTTCGTGGTGCGGTCCCTGCCGTCAGTTCGGCCCGGTCTTCGAGGCGGCGTCCGAGCGGCACCAGGATCTCGTCTTCGCGAAGGTCGACACCGAGGCGCAGCAGGAGCTGGCCGCGGCGTTCGAGATCCGCTCGATCCCGACGCTGATGATCGTCCGTGACAACGTGGCCGTGTTCGCGCAGCCGGGCGCGCTGCCGGAGAACGCCCTGGAGGACGTGATCGGGCAGGCCCGCAAGCTGGACATGGACGAGGTCCGCAAGTCCATCGAGGACGCGCAGGCGAAGTGACGCACCGCGAGAGGGGTACGGGAAGCTCTCCGTACCCCTCTCGCGTGCTGTCGCTGACCGCGGGCCGTCAGCGCTCCAGGACCAGAGCGAGGCCCTGCCCGACGCCGATGCAGAGGGCCGCGAGGCCCGTGCCGGAGCCGGCCGCCGCGAGCTGGTGGGCCACCGAGCCGGCCAGGCGTGCGCCGGACGCGCCCAGCGGGTGGCCGATCGCGACCGCTCCACCGCGAGGATTCACGATTTCGGGGTCGAGTTCCGGCCATTCCGCGAGGCAGCCGAGCGACTGCGCCGCGAAGGCCTCGTTGAGCTCGAAGGTCGTGAGGTCGGCGAAGGAGCGTCCGGCCTTCTCCAGGGCGCGCCGGACCGCCGCGACGGGGCCGAGGCCGAAGAGCTGGGGCTCGATGCCGGTGACGGCGGAGGTACGGATCCGGGCGAGGGGTTCGCGGCCGGTCTCGCGCAGCCCGTCCTCGTCGACGAGGAGCAGGGCGGCGGCGCCGTCGTTGAGCGGCGAGGAGTTGCCCGGGGTGACGGTGCCGCCCTCGGGGCGGAAGGCGGGCTTGAGCTTGGCGAGGGCCTCCATGGACGTGTTGTCGCGGATGCACTCGTCGCGGGTGAGGTCCACTCCGGGGTACGGGACGACCTCGTCGTCGTAGAGGCCCTTCGCCCAGGCCTCGGCAGCCTTGCGGTGGCTGGCGAGGGCGAAGGCGTCCTGCTGCTCGCGGGTGATGCCGTGCTTGTCGGCGATGAGCTCGGCGCCCTCGCCCAGGGCGACGGCCCACTCGGCGGGCATCCTCGGGTTCGTCATGCGCCAGCCGAGGGTCGTGGAGTGGAGCTGCTGGTGGCCGGCGGGGAAGGCCCGCTCGGGCTTCTGCAGCACCCAGGGGGCGCGGGACATCGACTCGACGCCGCCCGCGATCGCGACGGAGGCGTCACCGATGGCGATCGCGCGGGCGGCCTGGATGACGGCTTCGAGGCCGGAGCCGCAGAGGCGGTTGACGGTGACGCCGGGGACGGTGACGGGCAGTCCGGCGAGGAGGACGGCCATGCGCGCGACGTCGCGGTTGTCCTCGCCGGCGCCGTTGGCGTCGCCGAAGTAGACGTCGTCCACGCGCGCGGGGTCGAGCGCGGGCGAGCGGTCGACGAGCGCGCGGACCACGTGGGCCGCGAGGTCGTCGGGTCGGACGGGGGCGAGGGCGCCCCCGAACTTCCCGATCGGGGTGCGGACGGCGTCGACGATGTAGACGTCGCGGATGCTCATCGGTTCTCTCCCACGTGACCTTCGTACCTTCGGAACGACGACGCTGTTCGCCTGGTGAAACAATCTTCGCCGCATTGCGCGCGCAGAGTCTCTGTCCGACGGCCCGCTGTGTCAACGGGCCCCTTCGGGACACCGGGGGGGACGGGAGGAGGGACGGGAGGGTCAGCGGGTCGCCGTGGGGCGGACCAGGGCCGTGAGGCCGTAGTCGAGCTCGCGGCCGTCGACGAGCAGCGCCTCGACCGTCAGCGTCTCGGGGTCGATGTCGGCGCGGATGCCGTGTCCCTCGTAGATCGGATAGCCCGTCTCACCATGGCGTCCGGAGGCCTCGACGACGGCCGAGCGGACGGCGCTGTCCGCGACGGTGGCACCGCCGCGGTCCTCGACGTGCTCGGGCACCAGCAGGATCTCGAACCGCTTCGGAACGTTGCTCATGCACCGAAGCTAAGCGCTCGACCGGAGGCTCGCCCGCCCGGGCCGGGCCCTCGGGCCGGGGCGGGCGGCCAGGCGTTCGGCCGCACCCACGCCGGAGCCGGGGCACTGCGTCTCCACTGGACTCCCGCCGGACCCCAGGCGCCCCGCCGCCTCAGCTCGACTCCCGCCGGACCCCAGGCGCCCCGCCGCCTCAGCTCGACTCCCGCCGGACCCCAGGCGCCCCGCCGCCTCAG